>JAKAEJ010000006.1 GCA_021818335.1 Pseudomonadota bacterium
GATCTTGAAATTCCGCGCGGCAGAATCTCTGCGATCATGGGGCCGAGTGGCACGGGCAAGACCACGCTCCTGAAGCACATCACGGGCCAGCTCCATGGTGACTCGGGAACGGTTCTTGTGGACGGTCAGGACGTCGCCCGGCTCGGGCGCGAGGATCTTTTCCGATTGCGGGAACGCGTGGGTTATCTGTTCCAGAATTCGGCACTGCTTTCCGACTATGACGTGTTCGAGAACGTGGCGTTTCCGCTGCGAGCCCATACGAAGCTGCCTGAAGACCTCATTCGCAACATTGTCCTGATGAAGCTTCAGGCTGTCGGCCTGCGCGGCGCCGCTCGGCTAATGCCGAGTGAACTCTCCGGCGGCATGGCGCGCCGCGTTGCGCTGGCGCGCGCGATCGTCTTTGATCCAATGCTGATCCTTTACGACGAACCTTTCGTCGGCCTGGATCCGATCGCTTTGAATCAGGTGCTGAAGCTCATCCGCACGCTGAATCGAGAGCTCGGGATTACATCGGTGCTTGTAGCGCACGAATTCGCGGCGATTCGCGAGGTCGCGGACGTCGTGCACCTGATAGCGGGTGGCAAGCGCGTTGCGAGCGGCACCCCGTCGGAGCTCGCGCGAGGCGACTCGCCCTGGACCGCCCAGTTCTTTGGTGGCGCGCTTGAGGGGCCGGTGCCATTCCAGTATCCGGCGCCGCCGCTGGCGGATGATTTTGGTTTCGAGGAGCAGCGGGCATGAGGCAACTGGCAACTCGGCTCTTCGACCCCTTGCTCGATGGGTTGGTCGACGTAGGTCGTACAGGCTGGTTTTTCCTCGGGATGCTCATTGCTTTGCCACGTGGCCTCACGTACCCGCGCGAACTATTCCGGCAAATTTGGTTCGTGGGCGCCAAGAGCCTGATCATCATCATGATCAGCGGTTTGTTCGTGGGCATGGTGCTGTCGCTGCAGCTTTACTACACGCTGTCTATCTTCGGGGGGACGTCGGCACTGGGTACTGTAATCGCGCTGTCGCTGTACCGGGAGCTAGGTCCAGTCGTCACGGCGCTGTTGTTCGCCGGCCGAGCGGGTACAGCGATTACCGCCGAAGTCGGGTTGATGCGCGCAACCGATCAGCTTTCAGCGATGGAGATGATGGCTGTCGATCCCATGGCTTTCGTTGCATCACCGCGTTTTTTGGCCGGCATTATCGCCATGCCATTGCTGGTCGCAGTATTCAATTTGATGGGCCTCTTCGGCGGTCATCTGGTCGGTGTTTCGTGGCTCGGCATCGACAACGGCACTTTCTGGTCCAACATGACGAGCAACGTCAGCGTATGGAAGGATGTCGTCAATGGCGAATGGAAAGCCTTGGCCTTCGGGGCCCTGGTCAGCCTGATTGCCGTCTACCAAGGGTATAGCGCTCCACCTACCAGCGAGGGGGTGGCCAACGCCACAACTCGCACAGTCGTCTCCAGTTCCATCGCGATCCTTGCGCTGGACTTCGTCCTCACTGCATTCTTGATGTGATCTTCTGGGCCCCGCCATGAATCCTCGACGCTCATACGCAGCAGGCACCGGCCTGTTTATCCTGCTCGGCTTCGCAGCACTGGCATACCTTGCGACGCAGACGACGTCACTCGTCAACTTTCAGAGCGGGCCGACTTACGATGTGACCGCCGAATTCACGAATATCGGCGGACTGAAGGACCGCGCGCCAGTCAAGCTCGCCGGTGTTCGAATTGGTACTGTTGAAGGCGTCAAGCTCGATGAGAAGAGCATGGACGCCAAGGTGACAATGGCGATTTCCGACCGATACAACGAGATTCCAGAAGATTCCTACGCGAAAATCATGACCAGCGGCCTTCTCGGGGACCAATTCATCTCGATATCCCCGGGTGGCTCACCTCGCAACCTCAAAAATGGCAGCATGCTGGAGAACACGCAGTCTGCACTTCAGCTTGAAGACCTGATTGGCAAATTCCTCACCGGAAGCGGCGGATCCCGCACCAAGAGCAGCGGGACGGGTTCCGGTGCCCCCTGAAAAAACACGGATCTTTACCCATGCGCTTATTGCCACCGATGCTCAAACAGACCGTCCTTGCTAGCAGCATGACCGTCGCATTGGCGGGAATCGCCTTCGCGGCGGTACCCGTCAGTCAGTCTGCGCCAGCGGTCGCGGCCGCACCTGTCTCTGCACAGTCGCCGCAAGAGATCGTCCAGCAAATTGCCGACGAGATGGGCACGGCACTCAAGGGTCATCGGGCGGAGTACAAGAAAGACAAGAGAAAACTGGTCGCCGTGATTGACCATATCCTCCTGCCGCACTTCGACACGACGTATGCGGCATTGCTGGTCCTGGGTCGATACGCGCGTTCGGCAACGCCGGAGCAGATCGATGCGTTCCGCAAAGCCTTTTACAACGCATTGATTGATCGGTATGCCGAGGGGTTGATTGATTATCGGGAGGGGCGCGTCACGATTCTTCCCCAGCGTGGCCCAAGCGTGCAGGGTCGCCGAGACATCGTGCGCACCGAGGTAAACCTCGATGATGGCAAAAAAGTTGCCGTTGATTACGTTTTCCGGCGGGGCGCGGATGGGCAATGGAAGGCGTTTGATGTTGTCATCGAGGGAATCTCGTACATCGCCGCATATCGAAGCCAAGTGGGCGAGGAGATTCGCCATACCAGCCTGAATGCACTGATTGCCCGCCTGCAGACTGAAGGTGGCGGAGCTATCGACGCAATGAAGAGGCAGGGCAATCAAGGATGAGCATCGCTGGACTCGAGTTGAAGCAAGGCGGTGGAACCCTTCGGCTTGCCGGCCAGCTCGATTTTGGCAATGCGGCCGTCGCATTCACATCAGTCCAGCATCAACTGCAGTCAGGGATTGTCGAACTGGACCTCGGCGGCCTCACCAACGCCGACAGCGCCGCTTTGGCCTGTTTGCTTGCGTGGCGCGCTGAATCGAACCATGCCGGGCGCACGCTGAATCTCGTTGCCATTCCCGAGAACCTGCGCGCTTTGGCTCAGGTCAGCGATGTCCTTCAACTGCTTGATGCCCCCCAACGAGCAGGGGGCGGCTGAAACACGCTTCCGCCGCGCGCGAATTCAGAGGTGAGCGGTCGCGCCTGTGGTGGCGGGCCCACTGAATTGCGCGTGGCCGCTCCCAGCTGTCGGCACCGCAGCAGGTTGCCTCACTGTGACGCCAGGCTCTGGCGAGCTGGATGCAGGGGCAGCCGGGGCGGTCGCTGGTTTGGCGGGCGATTGGGTCGATTGGGACTTCGCGGGTGCAGTTGATCGCTTCTGATCGTAGGCGCGCTGCCTAGCCATTAACGCCTGAATGCTGCTGTCGCCACTGGAGCCTCCGTCGCTCGATCCTGCGTCCGACTGGCTCGCATCTCCCTCCAGCAGGCTGGCTGGCGGATTTCCGTGATAGATGAGGTAATTGCGACGCTGGATGTAGGCATCGCGCATCAGTATGTAGGGATCGTATGCGGAGCTGAGGAACTGGTCTGCGCTGAGCAGGCTGGCACGCAGCTGCACCAGATACAGCGCGTATGGCAGGTACTCCGATGAGTATTTGAAGTGATGATCGCGCGTCCAATAGCTGAGCGGGTTGAGGAAATAGGTGTCAGCCAAGTAGCCTGGGAAATCGCGCAGGGTGCTGGGGCCAAGAAAGGGAATGACGAAGTAGGGACCCTGGGGCACTCCCCAGCGCGCCAAGGTGACCCCGAAATCGGTCGGGTCCTCATGAAGGCCGAATGTGTTAGCCGGATCGAAAAGTCCTGCCAGCCCGACGGTGCTGTTGACGATGAAGCGCCCTGCGTTTCTGGCTGCTCCCGCCGGCCGCACCTGCAGCACATCATTCACGATGCTGATGGGCATTTGCAGATTGTTGAAGAAGTTGCTGACCATGAGTCGCACTTCCGGTGACGTCACGTCGACGTAGCCGTGAGCCACGGGTTTAGCCACGGCGGTATCGAACTTCTCGTTGAAATTGAAAATTTTCCGGTTGTATGGCTGCCAGGGATCGTCGTTGTGTGCTGGCTGTGTCGCGCATCCCGCCAACGCCAAAACGAGGAGACCGGAAGCGACGAGCAGGGATCGGGTTTTGGGCGGCATGGATGCGGGGGGGCGACGATTGATGAACGGCAGAGTTCAGGATTGTAGCTTAGGCCGCGCCTTCGGAAAGCCTGATTGCCTGCGCTCCATTGCACGCGTTACACTCGCCATTCACTCAAACATATGATAGGAAAGGTTTTTCATGGCCCGAATTACCGTCGAGGACTGCCTGCAGGTGGTCGATAACCGTTTCGAGTTGGTGCTCATGGCAACCAAGCGTGCGCGCCAGATTGCGAAAGGCATCGAACCACGCATTGATCCGCAGCACGACAAGCCGACTGTCATCGCCTTGCGGGAAATCGCGGAGCGTCGCATCGATCAGCCCGCGATTGACGAGATTGAACGCGTCGAGCGCGAACGTGCGGAGCGCGAGGCGTTGGAGTGGGCGGCTGCCGAAGTCGCAGCCGACGACGAACTGAAGGGTGGGGACGATTGATGCCCCCCGATGGCTGTCCTTCGCGGAGACCCGCGTGAGGCGGCGCGCGCGATGCCTTTGGCCGTGCCCGCCGATGAGTCCAATGACAGCGAATTGCCGGATTATGTTCATACACTGGTCCGACAGCTGCAAGAGTACCTCCTGCCCGAACAAATCGAGCGCGTAATCGCAGCGTTCCGGCGTGGTGCTGCCGCTCATGCCGGGCAGGTCCGCGCAAGCGGCGAGGTCTACATCACGCATCCAGTGGCAGTAGCAGGCATTCTCGCCGACCTCCATTTGGATGCGGAAACCATGATCGCGGCGATATTGCACGATGCGCTCGAAGATACGGGCTATACGCGCGAGACGATGGTGGCGGAATTCGGCATAACGGTGACCGAACTCGTTGAAGGCGTCACGAAGCTGGACAAGATCCACTTTGCAAGCCAGCAGGAAGCGCAGGCTGAGAGCTTTCGAAAAATGTTGATGGCGATGGCGCGTGATTTGCGCGTGATCCTTATCAAGCTTGCAGACCGCCTGCACAACATGCGAACACTGAGTGCCAAGGATGTCGAGTCGCGGCGTCGAATAGCGCGTGAAACGCTGGAGATCTACGCGCCGATTGCCCAGCGTCTCGGCATGAACATTGTCAAATCTGAACTCCAGGATCTCTGCTTCCGTGCACTGTATCCGGACAGGTATCGAGTCCTTGCCGAACGCATCCGAGCAAGTCACGGAAGTCGCCGGGAGGCGATGGGGCGCATCGAAGAGGCGCTGGTCCAGCGCCTGGCTGAAGAAGGCATCCCCGCCCGCGTCGTCAGTCGCATCAAGACGCCTTGGAGCATTTATTCCAAGATGCGTGCCGAGCACAAGTCGCTAGCCGCGATCATGGACGTCTACGGATTCCGTGTGATTACGGACAACGTCGCGCACTGTTACCAGGCACTGGGCGCCGCACACGGTCTTTACAAGCCAGTCGACGGGCGATTCCGCGATTTCATCGCAATCCCCAAGGCAAACGGCTACCAATCGTTGCATACAGTGCTGTTTGGTCCGTTCCACGCACCCATCGAAGTCCAGATTCGGACGGAGGAGATGGATGCCGTCGCCGTTCGCGGTGTTGCCGCACATTGGGCTTACAAGACGGGAAGTGCTCCCAGCAGTGCGCAATCGCGTGCGCATGAGTGGATTGCTGGCCTTGCTGATCGTGAGGCAGGTACGGCTTCGTCGCTCGAATTGATTGAAAACGTCAAAGTCGATCTGTTCCCGGACGAGGTCTATCTTTTCACGCCGCGTGGCGCGATCCTTGCGTTGCCCCGCAGTGCGACCGCGCTCGATTTCGCTTATGCCGTGCACACCGATATCGGTGATCATGCGGTGACGGCGCGTATTGATGGACGTTTTGCGCCGCTGCGAACGCGACTGGTATCTGGTCAAACGGTCGAGATCGTTACTGCGCCCAGTGCTCAACCGAAGCCCCAATGGCTTGAGTTCGTCGTGAGCGGCCGCGCGCGCACGGCGATTCGCAATTTCCTCAAGCATTTGCAGCACGAGGATGCCGTTGAATTCGGTCACCGCATGCTTGATCGCGAGCTCGTTGAGAGGGCCGTCAGCCTCGATACGATCCCAGCAGCGGCGCTCGACGCCATGCTCGCAGAGATGCGTTATAAGCGGCTCGAGGAACTGCTAGCGGATATTGCGCTGGGCAACCGCATGGCCGGTGCCGTTGCGGACCGATTCAAGGCATTGGCGGGCGGCGACACGAGTGTTTCTCGCCACGCACCTCATGAGCGCCTGACGATAAGTGGCAGCGAGCGTGGCGTCATCAGCTTCGGCAACTGTTGCCACCCCGTTCCGGGCGACGCGATCTTTGGCTATCTTTCCGCTGGCAAAGGCATCGTTGTACATCGTGTTGAATGTCCCAATGCGACCGAGCTGCGCAAGCAACCCGAGCGATTGCTGGAAATCGAATGGGACCGTGCGGTCGAGGGCGATTATCGTGCCGAGTTGCGGATCGAGGTCCAGAATCGTCCCGGCGTGCTGGCTACCGTGGCAGCTGCAATTGCCGAGACCGGGACAAATATCGAAAACGTCGAGTATCAGGAACGCGACCTCGCTACGGCGACCCTGTTGTTCACGCTCGAGGTTCGTAGCCGCAAGCATTTGTCCGAGGTGATGCGTAGTGTGCGTCGCGCAAGCGTTGTGAGCGGCGTGTACCGCTACCCGGTATAAGCGCCTGTCAGTTAGCCGCATAGCTGCCCTTTGCGATGAGGGTCAGGGTGGTATCGATTTCCCTGTGAATGGACGTCAAACGCAGTGTGGATTTCCCTTACGGTGGGCGCGCCGCTTTGACATCCCGTAATCGAGTTGCTTGGATAGCGCACCGACGAAGTGGGCTCGAACCATGACTAGAGATGTTATTCATAGTGAGAAGGCACCACGTGCCATTGGCCCCTACGCGCAAGCGATACGTGTGGGCGATACGGTTTACCTATCGGGTCAGATTCCACTGGACCCAGCCAGTGGAAAGCTCGTCGATGGCGACGTCGAGGCCCAGGCATGCCAAGTGTTTGCGAACCTGGAAGCCGTGGCCTCTGCGGCCGGAGGTAGCCTGCGGCAAGCGGTCCGTATCGGCATTTTCCTGACTGACATGGCCGATTTCCCCGCGGTCAACAAGGCCATGGCAGAAATGTTCCATCCGCCTTACCCGGCACGCGCGACCGTGGCCGTCGCTGCGCTCCCGTTGGGTGCGCGGGTCGAGGCCGATGCCATCCTTGTCCTCGGCTGACGTCCAGTCATCCGAGCCGGGCGCACGACCGGTTCGGACATTGGTCGGCGTGGGTGCCGCACTGGCCGAGGCGCTTGCGCGGCGGGGCGTGCATACCATCCGGGATCTGTGGTTTACGCTCCCGTTACGTTACGAAGACCTGACCCGCATCGAGCCGATCGCCACTCTTGTCCCCGGCCGGCGCGCCCAAGTACAAGGGCACGTTGAGGCCGTCCAAAAAGGTTTCCAATTCCGGCCACGGCTGCGTATCGAGATCGCAGACGAGTCTGGTGGCACGATGGCACTTCGATTCGTGCATTTCCGACAGGCCCAAGCTGCGCAATTTGCCATTGGCGCGAACGTCCGAGCTTATGGCGAGGTGCGTGCTGGGGCACAGGGTCTCGAAATGGTGCATCCGCGTTATCGCATCCTCGAAGTGGCGACAGCTCCGCTGGCAACGCATCTCAGTGCCGTTTATCCCCAGGCCGAGGGGATTAGCAATGCACGACTGGCCACGCTAATGCAACGTGCGCTGGCGGTCCTGCCTCCTGTCGAACAGTTGGAATTGCTACCCGATCGTTTGCGCGCTGAACTAGGGCTGATGGATCTGCGCAGCGCACTGGTTTGTGTGCACTCTCCACAGCCTTGGGATGATCTGGCGGCGCTTTCGGAAGGAACCCATCCTGCGCAGCGTCGGCTCGCGTTCGAGGAATTGCTCGCGCAGCATCTGGTTTTGCGCCAGATTCGGCACCAGGTTCGTGCGCAGTCAGCGCCCCAATGCCTTGGCGGTGCCCAATTGCAGCAGCGGTTGGCCAGTTCGCTTCCATATGTGCTGACGGCCGCGCAGAAGCGCGTCCTTGACGAGATCTTGGCCGACATTGCCGCGCCTCGTCCGATGCTCCGGCTTGTTCAGGGAGACGTAGGCGCAGGGAAGACCATTGTCGCCGCATTGGCCGCCCTCGCAGTGATTGGAAGCGGGCATCAAGTCGTGCTGGCGGCACCAACGGAATTACTGGCGAGGCAGCACTTTCGAAGTCTTTGTGCCTGGTTCGCACCGCTGGGCATCGAAGTGGGGTGGCTCGCGGGGAAGATGCAAGGGCGCGCGCGCGCAAAAGTAATGGATCAACTCGTAGCGGGCACGCCCATGGTCGTCGGGACCCATGCCTTGATGCAGGAGGGCGTGCGCTTTGGCGATCTAGGCCTGGCCATTGTCGATGAACAGCACCGGTTCGGCGTGCATCAGCGCCTGAGCCTCCTCGAAAAGACAGCTCATGGGGTCGCGCCGCACCAGCTCGTACTCACTGCCACGCCGATCCCGCGCACCTTGGCGATGACGATGTACGCGGACCTTGATGTCTCGCTGCTGGACGAATTGCCATCCGGAAGGACACCGGTGCAGACGGCGGCGATTTCCAATGCCCGCCGTGGCGAGGTGATTGAGCGCGTGCGCGCCGCCTGCGCCAAAGGGCGCCAAACATACTGGGTTTGCACGCTGGTGGAGGAGTCAGAACAACTCGATGCCCAGGCCGCGGAAGCTGTTTATCTTGAACTCGGCGAGGCACTTCCGGACGCGCGGATCGGCCTTTTGCACGGTCGGATGGGTGCCGGCCAAAAGCAGGCCGTAATGGAGGAATTCAAGCGCGGCGAGATTGCGCTGCTTGTCGCGACGACGGTTGTCGAAGTCGGTGTTGATGTACCGAATGCGAGCCTGATGGTCATCGAAAACGCGGAACGTCTTGGACTTGCGCAGTTGCATCAACTCCGCGGCCGCATCGGCCGTGGCGCAGTGGCGTCGAATTGCGTGCTCCTGTACCAAGCTCCGTTGTCCGCCAATGCTCGCGCGAGGCTCGATCTCATGCGCAGTAGTAACGACGGATTTCAGATTGCCGAGATGGATCTCCGGCTACGCGGTGCCGGCGAATTGCTCGGCACACGACAGGCTGGCCTGCCATCGTTACGGATTGCGGACCTTGGTCGCGACGCGGATCTGCTGCCGTCCATTCGCGTGTTGGCTGAGCGCCTCCTGCAAGATGATCCGGGACGGGCCGACGCGATCGTGGGGCGGTGGTTCGGCGGTGCAACGCGCTATGCGGGCGCCTAGCTGTCCCGGATAATTGACGCCATGGGCGATCAAGAGACCGTGTTATTCATTGATACCGATCCCGGCGTGGACGATGCGCTGGCGATCATGATGGCGCATGTTTTCGGGAGGGTTGTGGGCCTTGGCATTGCGGCAGGCAACGTTGGACTTGCGCATACCACCGCCAACGCGCTGAAGTTGCTGGACGTAATCGGTTCTGAAGCGCCGGTTTTTCGCGGCGCTCCGCAGACCCTCGTCCGGCCAGCGCATGGTGCCGCGCATGTACATGGCGCCGATGGGTTTGGTGACACGGGCTATTTGCCGACAAGCCGTGGCTCGGACGCCGAACACGCATCGTTGGCGCTGCTTCGGTTGAGTCACGCGCATCCATGTGCATTGACAATTGTCGTGCTCGGGCCACTGACGAACCTCGCGTTAGCGCTCAGTCTTGATCCGGCTTTGCCCACTCGCGTTCGGCGGCTCGTCGTCATGGGCGGCGCTGTCACGGGCCAAGGCAATACAAGCGCTACCGCCGAGTTCAATGTCGGCTTCGATCCCGAGGCGGCACATGTTGTCTTTTCCAGATGGGGCGAATTCCAGCTGGTTGACTGGGAGCTGTGCATGCGACATGCCTTGCCAGAGGGGCGCCTCGAATCGTGGCTAGCCCATGGTGGCGCGCGTCCAGCCTTTTTCGCCGCCATTTCCCGCAAGATTCGCGCCTTCAGTCACGATCAGGGTCGCGCTGGATTGGTTTTGGCCGATGCACTGGCGATGGCCGTAGCACTTCAACCGGAGCTGGTCCTCGCAAGCAGGCGCCGGTCAATCCGCGTGGAACTTGACGGTTTCTTGACGCGTGGCGCCACGGTTGTGGATTGGAACGGGCGCGGCGGCCAGCCGCCGAATGCCCTGATCGCCGAGGCGATTGATCAACAAGGGTTTGAGCGAATGGTTGCCGAGTCATTGGGCCTCGCTAACGGGTGACGACGTTTCAGCAACTTGCCCAATGCCTATGCCCGTGGGTACACTGGTCGTCTTTTCTCCGATCTTCTGTCGCTCGAGGCCAACCATGAAGCCCGACATCCACCCCCAGTATCGAGAGGTTGTGTTCCAGGACGCGACCGCTGGTTTTGCATTCCTGACCCGCTCGACCATTGCCGCCAAAGAGACGATCAAGTGGGAAGATGGCAAGGAATATCCGGTGGTCAAGCTGGAAATTTCGTCGGCATCGCACCCCTTCTACACAGGCAAGCACAAGGTGATTGACGCCGGTGGGCGAGTGGATAAGTTCCGCAAGCGGTATGCGGGCGGCGGGAAGTCCTGAGTCGTCGCTTCTACATTGCGTGAAGCGAAGACGCCGGCGCTCTGCCGGCGTTTTCGTTTTCGGGCTGACCCTGGACGATAGCGGGAGCCGTTGGCTGTGCGATAATGGGCGGCGGATCCGCGGGTGTTGACCCCGCGCAGGACAGCAGGCATCCAAGCCTGCCCCCTTCCAATCATCCGCCCCACCGTCCGACGCCCGGTGATCATGCCCCGGCGTCCTGCAGCAAGGAGACTTTCGTGTCCACCTACAAGCTCATCAATGAAGCCACCGGTGGCAGCACCGAGCTGCCCGTGGTTGCAGGCAGTGTCGGTCCAGCCGCACTGGATATCGGGAAACTCTATCGCGACACGAGTTGTTTCACCTACGACCCAGGTTTCATGTCGACCGCCAGTTGCCGCAGCGCAATCACTTATATCGATGGCGACGCGGGGGTTCTGATGTATCGCGGTTACCCCATTGAGCAGTTGGCCGCGCAGTCCAGTTTCCTGGAGGTGGCGTATCTCCTGCTCAACGGGGAATTGCCCGGCCAAGCGCAGTTCGATGCGTTTGAGAATGAAGTGACCCATCACTCAATGATTCATGAGTCGATGCGCCACTTTCTGCGCGGCTTCCATCACGATGCCCACCCGATGGCGATGGTTTGCGCGTCGATTGCATCATTGTCGGCCTTCTATCACGACAAGATCGACATCGAGAACCCTGAGCACCGGCGGCTGGCGGCAATTAGGCTCATTGCGAAGATGCCCACAATTGCTGCCGCCTGCTACCGCTATTCCATTGGGTGGCCGATGCGCTTTCCCCGCAATAACCTCGAATATTGCACGCGCTTTCTGCACATGATGTTCGAGGTTCCGAGCGAGCCACTTCAGCTCAACCCATCCGCTGCAAAGGCACTGGACCTCCTATTCATCCTGCATGCGGATCACGAGCAAAATGCCTCGACGTCGACGGTTCGGTTGGTCGGATCCACGGGCGCCAATCCTTACGCGAGCGTAGCGGCCGGTATTGCTGCGCTGTGGGGTCCTGCGCATGGAGGGGCCAATGAGGCAGTGCTCAAGATGCTGGCCGAGATCGGCGATGCCAAGCACGTGGGTGGCGCGGTTGCCAAGGCCAAAGATCGGAACTCCGGGTTCCGCCTGATGGGCTTCGGACACCGCGTCTACAAGAACTACGATCCGCGTGCTGCGATCATTCGCGAGATGACGCACAAGGTTCTCGACGAGATGGGCGTATCGGATCCACTACTTGACGTTGCGCTTGAACTCGAACGCGTTGCGCTGAAGGATGATTATTTCGTCGAGCGCAAGCTCTATCCCAACGTCGATTTTTACTCCGGACTCATTTATAAGGCGCTCAACATTCCGACGGAGATGTTCACCGTCATGTTTGCGATTGCACGCACGGCCGGATGGATAGCGCATTGGATCGAGCAGCACGAGACGGCTGACACCAAGATTGGTCGTCCGCGCCAAGTGTACGTGGGTGCCGCAAAGCGCGACTACTGCCCCATCGAACTGCGCTGAGCGTGCGCGGTTGCCTTGGCCTGAGAAGACCTCAGGTCAACGCAACCGACGTGGATCCGGTGGTGCGAAGCAATTCCTCCAGTGCATTAAGTGATGCGCGGCGAATGGTCCGCTGGCCGCCACGGTCAGGAGGCGCCTGACGAAGGGCGTCAACGGGGAGGATAGTGAGGTCGAAGGCAATGCCGTCGGCAGCGAATAAAAGTACCTCGAACGTACATTCTCGTTCGCGGTCAATCCGCAGCCTGCGCTCGCGCACATCGCAGCGGACGCCGTGGTCATTCAGGTAATGCTCAATTGCGCCTGGAGTGTCCGAAAACACATGGAGGCATACTGCCGAATGCTGATCGGCAGTGCCTTCCAGGACTGGACCGACAAGCCTGGGTTCAAAGCGCTGAAGAAATCGCATCGCGTCGCGCGCCGCCAGCCGACGGGACAACAAGGCTGCAGGCTGGCTATCGGCTTGGAATAGCCGTTGGTGCTCGCGCAAGGCTTGTTCCACTTCTTCGTTGCGAGGTAGTGCCTGATCGTCTCGAATTCCCAAGCGCTCGGCAGCCCGTAGTTTGGCGCGATGGTAATCGCGAAGGCCATGTTCGCTGATCAGGCGCGCCGCCTCGATGGCGATGTGGCGTCGCTGCTGCTGGCGAATGCCCTGCGCGCGAGCATGATGATGGCCGTGGCTGCAAGAACGAGGCTGCATGGTGTGCGCTCCGACAGGGCCCAGGCCGATGATGACAACACATTTGCCACGCTCGCAAGTCCTTCGGCGTCTGCACCCAGGCTACGCCTGCTGACGCGACCGAGGAATGGGCTAGAAGACGTCGTAGGACTTTGCGCCGTGCTTGCTGTCCAGGGGTGCCAAAGTCTTCAGCCGTTCATAATCTTCGACAGTCATCACCTCGGGCATCGCCAGCGGGTCATCAGCCTTGGCGGGTAGGCCCGTGTCTCGATTGATCAGCACGGTGACGATCCCGGGTGGCATGGGCTCCGGCGCCGGCGGCATGCCGTTGAGTGCAACCTTCATATAGCGGATCCAGATCGGAAGGGCCACATAGGCGCCAAACTCAGGATGGCCATCCGCGTGTCCAAGTGACGCGAAATCGTCGAAGCCAGCCCAAACGTCGGTCACCAGATTGGCGTTGTAACCGCCAAACCAGGCATCTCGATAGTCGTTCGTCGAGCCGGTTTTTCCCGAGAGGTCATTGCGGCCCAGCGATAGGGCTGCGACACCGGTGCCGCTGCGGATCACTGATTGCATGATCGAAGCGATCAGGTAGGCGTTGCGAGGGCCGATGACGCGAGGCGCTAGGCGTAGCGGCGGTGCTTGTCCGGATGGCGGTGTCGGTATCAGGACATTGAGATCGCCTGGCACCGGAGGTAATCCGCTGTCCGATGAAGCTGAAATGGTCTCGGCAGGACCCGGCTCCGTGGGCAGGGCATCGCTTTCCTTCCATTTTGCATCGGCTAGGAGCCGTTGCTGGCAATCACGACAAGCGCGTAGGGGATTGGCGATGAACACCGCCTTTCCATCGCGGTTGACGATCCGCTCCACGAAATAGGGATCGACCAGAAACCCGCCATTTGCGAAGACGGCATAGCCTCGCGCCATTTGCAGGGGTGAAACGGAAGCCGTACCCAGCGCCATCGATAGATTGTCGGGGATTTGGTCCGGGCTGAGGCCAAAGCGGGTTGCGTACTGGCGCGCGTAATTGACGCCAATCGCATCGACAAGGCGTATCGTGACCAAGTTCTTCGACTGTGCGAGCGCGACGCGCAATCGGGTGGGTCCCTGAAATGTGTCGGTATCGTTGGCGGGAATCCATTCGCCATTCTTCGCCGAGGGGTCGGCAAAGATGAGGGGCGCGTCGTTGACTACCGAAGCGGGGCTGAAGCCCCTTGCGAACGCAGCCGAATAGACGAACGGCTTGAAGCTCGATCCTGGCTGGCGTGCCATCTGGGTGGCTCGGTTGAACTGACTCAGCGTGTAGCTGAACCCTCCAACCATCGCGACAATGGCACCATCGTCCGGTCGCAACGACACGAGCGCCGCCTGCGCCTTGGGCAATTCAGCCAATCGCCAGTGACCATTTTCGTCGAGCGCCACACGCACGATGTCGCCTGGCTTGAGGACCTGATCGACGCTCTTCGGTGCCGGTCCCCGGCGATTTTCATTGATGTAGCGGCGTGCCCAAGCGACCGATTTAAGGTCCAAGCGCAGCGTCTGGCCGTTGAGCAGGTACAAGCGCGCAGACGTCGGGCTGCTGTCGATGACCAAGCCAGGCTGGAGCCCAGCGATAGGGATTCTTCCAGCCAGATCCTTGGCCCAAGCCGATGGGTCGGGCGTAGCGGGCAGCGATACCTTCGCTTCCGGGCCCATCCAGCCGTGCCGGCGGCTGTATGCGAGCATTTCATGCCGCACAGCAGCATTGGCTGCGTCTTGCAGGCGACCGTCAATCGTGGTGTAGACCGTGTATCCATCCGTCAGGGCCTGGTTCCCCAGCTTTTGCACTGCAATCAGACGCGCCATCTCGGCGACATAGGGTGCATTGACCGCGATGGGTGCTTCGTGGGGGAACGCATCGTCCGGCGTGGCAAGGGCCGTTTGATACTGGGACTTGCTGATGAATCCCACCGCGTACATGCGCTTGAGGACGTAGTCGCGGCGGATCATCGCGCGTTTGAGGTCCGTCACTGGATTAGCCGCCGAAGGTGCCTGCGGCAGGCCGCCCAGCATTGCGCACTCAGGAAGAGTCAATTGATCGAGCTTCTTGCCGTAGTAGTACTGGGCTGCGGCGGCCACGCCATAAGCACGATGCCCAAGGAATATCTTGTTCAGGTAAAGCGTAAGGATGTCGTTCTTGCTGACTTCATTCTCGATCCGGAAGGCCAGAAACCACTCCATTAGCTTGCGTGTGTAGCTCTTCTGCGGGCTTAGAAAGAAATTACGTGCGACTTGTTGGGTGATCGTGCTGCCGCCCTGCACTTTGGCGCCACCGTGAATCAGCACCTCGAAGGCCGCTCGCGCAGTTCCAACGATATCGACGCCGGGATGATGGTAAAAATCGGCATCCTCCGCCGCCAGGAACGCATCCCGCAGCATGGGTGGAATCTGCTGGAACGTTACCGGGATCCGGTTCACCTCGCCAAACGTGGCAATCAGCTTTCCGTTGGATGTGCGGACCATGAGCGGGACCTGCATCTGCACATCTTTCAGCGACCCAACGGATGGCAACCTCGGCGCCAAGATCCAGTAGGCGATGCCCAACGCCGAAGCGCCGGCCAGGGAGCCCGCGAAGATCAGGATCACCAGCCATTTCAGCAGACGCAGCAACAGGCGCATGGGGGGGCGGTCAGCATTCCGGGAAGTCGCGCAGTATAAGCGCAATGCCCGACGGCCCCCGGCCGGTGGCTGAGCGGAGCCCGAACGGGTCTCCGCGGTGGCGATGAGGCGCAGTTTGCAAAGAATTGTGAAGCGTTTCGCAGGGGCGGTAACTGGTGGGCGTTGCCAAAGAGTTAAGACTTGATCTAAGGTAGTGGCGCACATATCGCTCGTAAGGGCGCGTAGGAAGGGGAATTCCGGTGGGCCTTTTCAGTCCGAAGTCAGCGCCGCTGATCGGCGTGGACATCAGTTCGACCGCCGTCAAGGTGCTCCAGCTCAGTCAGGCTGGTACTCGCTATCGGGTCGAGCACTACGCCGTCGAGCCCCTGCCGCCCAACGCTGTGGTCGAGAAGAACATCGTGGAGGTGGAGGCGGTTGGTGAGGCGATACGCCGTGCGGTGGCGCGCTCGGGTAGCAAGGCGAAACAGGCTGCAGCCGCGGTCGCGGGGTCGGCAGTCATCACGCGCACGATCACCATGCCCGCGGAACTGAGCGAGGATGATCTGGAAAGTCAGGTGCAGGCCGAGGCTAATCAGTACATCCCATATCCAATTGAAGAGGTCAGCCTCGATTTCGAGGTGCTGGGCTCTGTCAAGGACAATCCGGAAATGGTGCAGGTGTTGCTGGCGGCGTCTCGCACCGAAAACGTCGACATGCGCGTTGCGGCGCTGGACATGGGTGGATTGACCGCGAAAGTGGTCGATGTCGAAGCATTTGCGATGGAAAACGCGTTTGCGCTTATTGCAGATCAGCTGTCGGTTAGCCGCGACGGGGTAATTGCCTTGGTGGACATTGGCGCGACCATGACGACGCTAATCGTCCTTCGCCGCCAGCGGTCCATCTATTCACGGGAGCAGGTGTTCGGAGGCAAGCAGCTTACCGATGAGATCATGCGGCGCTACGGTCTTTCCTATGAGGAGGCTGGCCTCGCCAAACGCCAGGGAGGACTCCCCGAATCCTACGAGATCGAGGTGCTTGAGCCGTTCAAGGAAGCCGTGATTCAGCAGGTGAGCCGGCTTCTGCAATTCTTTTATGCCAGCAGCGAACACAGCAAGGTTGACCAAGTGGTGCTGGCCGGCGGGAGTGCCGCCATCGCCGGGCTTAGCGAAATGGTTGAAGAACAGCTCGGTGTGCCATGTTGCGTTGCCAATCCCTTGGCCAACATGGCGCTAGCCCCTAAGGTTTCGCCTCAGGCGCTGGCACAAGATGCGCCGGCGCTCATGATCGCCTGTGGGCTTGCGCTGAGGAGTTTCGACTGATGGCGCGCATCAATCTACTTCCCTGGCGCGCTGAACGGCGGAAACTGCGCGAACGCGAATTCTTCATCCAACTGGGCGTCGCTGCTGCGGTGGCGGTCGGTCTAGTCGTCGTCTGGGCAATGTGGATGGGCATGCGCATTGACAACCAGAATGACCGTAATGCGTATCTTCAGGGACAAATCGCGCAACTCAAGGCAGAAAACCAGCAGATCAAGAACCTCGATAAGGTCCGTGACCGCCTTCTTGCGCGCAAGAAGATCATTGAGGATCTGCAGGCCAACAGGTCACAAATGGTGCATCTATTTGACGAGTTGGTTAAGCGCACTCCGGCTTCGATCCGTCTGACGTCCATGGCGCAGAAGGGAGATCTCCTGACACTCACTGGCGTGGCGCAGTCCAACGCAGCGGTCGCCGACTATATGAGGAACCTCGAGGCATCGCCTTGGCTGGGGGCGGCGGACCTGCAGAAGACGGAAAAACAGGGCTCCGATTCGCGCATGCCTTACACGTTTGGCATCAAGGTGAAGATGGGGATGCCCAAGAGTGGCGCGCCGGCCGGCGCTAGCAGTCTCGCCGCGATGGCTGTTCCGACTATTCCGGCCAGCGCTTCCATGTCGGTTGCGGCTAAGCCGACTCATCCTGCTAGTACTGCGGCTAAGTCGGTCAAGGCGGGGATCGAGCCGCAGCCAAGCAAGCCGGGAGCGAAGCCGTGAGTTTTCTTGACGATTTCCGCAATCTCGACCGAAACAACATCGGCGCTTGGCCGAAATCGGTGAAGTCCACATTTACAGCGCTGGTCTTGGTATTAATTTTGTTTTTTGGATGGTGGTTCAAGATCAGTTCCCAGCAGGATTCACTGGCATCCCTGGCCGCACAGGAGAGCCAGCTCAAGCAAGAATTCATCAAGCAGCAGGCGCGCGCGGTCAATCTCGAAGCGCTCAAGAAGCAACTGTCCGAGATGCAGGACATGCTTCGGCAGATGCTGCGACAGTTGCCCAGCAAGACCGAAATGCCCGAATTGCTGGTTGATGTTTCGCAGACAGCTCTTTCCGCGGGGTTGCAGCCCGATCTCTTCCAGCCGGAGCCGGAGACCGTCAAGGAGTTCTATGCGGAAGAACCGATCAAGCTGAAGATGATCGGCACCTATAACCAATTTGGCACGTTTATCAGCGGCGTGGCGTCTTTGCCTCGCGTCGTGATCTTGACTATGCACAACGTCTCGCTCACGCCATTGCCTGCGCCGGCGGGCAGCAAAGGCCCCAGCGGGCTTTTGGAACTCGAGGGTACCGTGCGCACCTATCGTTACCTGGAAGACAGTGAGGACGGCAACAGCAGCGCTCGGCGTGGCAAGGGGGGCGGTAAGTGAACGTGCGAACACTGTCTGCTCGCGTGATGCTCGCTTGTGCGCTGATTGCCGCACTTGGCGGATGCACCAGTGGTATGTCCCACTTGCGCGAGTGGGTTGCGCAGGAGAAGGCCAAGAAGGGCCCGCCGCTTCCGCCGCTGCCAGTAATCAAGACTTTCGAGACGTTTGCCTACAAGGATCAGAACCTGCGCGACCCGTTCAGCCCAAGTCCGCTTGAGGCTGGCGGCTACAACACGAATGGTCCCCGACCGGATGCTGCTCGTCCCAAGCAACCGTTGGAAATGTTTCCGCTCGACGCACTGAAAATGGTCGGAACGATTGGAACGGGGCCTGACACGCAGGCGCTCATCAAGGATCCGACTGGTGTTATTCACCGCGTGGTCGTGGGCAATTACATGGGACAGAGCGATGGGCGCATTACCAAGGTGACGCCCGACAAGGTCGATCTGACCGAATTGGTACCGAACGGCAATGGCGGCTGGATGGAGCGCAAGGCCGAAATCGCGATGAGCGAGCAATGAGGACCCTGTGGGGGTGAGATACATGACGATGCAAGCCACTCGCAAGACTGCCCACGCCTGTCGCAGCCGCGCGGCCATGATTCTGGCCGTGTCGCTACTGGCGTTTCTGCCGTTGGGGGCGATGGCCACGACCCTCAAGAACATGAGCTATCAGGCTCTTCCAGGGGGAAAGGTCGATCTCACCCTGACCTTCGACGGCGCGCCGCCGCAGCCCAAGGTGTTCACGACGACCGATCCTGCGCGCATAGCGGTCGATTTCGATGCGACGTCGCTCGATGTACCGAAGCCCCGACTCGAAGTGGGCAGCGGAGCGACCTCCACCGTTACAGCGGTGTCCGCTGGCGGGCGAACTCGGGTTGTCGTGGATCTGTTCCAAGCAGCCAACTACACGACGCGCGTCGAGGGCGATCAACTCATCGTGGCCATCGGCAGCGGCAACGGCGGCACCATCGGTGCGGGGCCCTCCGGGAACCCGAGCAAGATGCTGCGGAGCACGAGCTCGATTTCAATCTCAAGCATCGATTTCAAGCGCAACCGAACGGGCGCGGGACAGGTGATCGTCCATTTGAGTGGCAGTGGAGCGAACATTGATATGCATCGCTCCGGAGATCACGTAGACGTGGACTTTGCCAATGCGGCATTACCACCCAGGCTTGCGCAGCGCTTGGATGTGAATGATTTCGCCACGCCGGTGACCAGCGTTACCACAAGGCCACAGGGCGGCGGTGCCCGCATGGAGATTGCTGCGCGTGGGTCGTTCGAGCCATCGGCGTACCAGAGTGGCAACGAGTACGTTGTCGAGATCGCACCCAAAAGCGAACAGAAGGCTACCGGGGTGATTGGCAACGGTATGACCGGGCCCAAATACACGGGTTCGCGGGTCACCTTCAATTTCCAGGATATTCCTACCCGGTCGGCTCTTCAGCTGATCGCGGATGTGTCGAACCTGAATATTGTCGCTTCCGACAGTGTCGGCGGTAGCATCACGCTACGCCTCGTGAACGTCCCATGGGACCAGGCGCTTGCCGTCATCATGCGTGCCAAGAGTCTCGGTATGCAGCGTGACGGAAACGTGATTTGGGTGGCGCCGCAAACAGAGCTCGCTGCCTACGAGCAAGCCAGGGCTGAGACCCGTCTCCGTGCCGAAGAGGCAGCGCCGCTCGTCACCGACTTTATCCCCATAAGTTACGGCAAGGCATCCACGATAGCCCAGTTGCTGACCCAGAAGAGCCTTCAGAACAATACCGGTGGAGCCACCAGCAACAATGTCAGTCGTGGCTTCTTGTCGCCACGGGGCAGCGTCACCTTTGACGATCGAACCAACACGTTGATCGTGAGCGACATTCCGGAGAAGATCCGGCAGATCCGTGCCTTGGTCGCGCAGCTCGACAAGCCCGTCAAACAGGTGCTGATCGAGTCGCGCATCGTCATTGCTACGGACAACTTCACGCGTGAACTTGGAGCGAAGTTCGGCGCAAGTGGCTTCTTCACCAACCCTAGCGGCCAACTGGTGTCGACCGGCGCGACGATCGCCGATACGACGTCGCTGATCAACAGCATCAACGCGCAGAACCAAGTAATCGCACAAAACAATCTCAACCAGCAATACGCGACGCAGACGGGAGGCACGGCACCACAGCCCACGTTGCCCCCGGCGATCACATTCCCGGGTGGTTTGAACGTCAATCTTCCGGCGACCAACCCTGCGGGCAGCTTTGGCTTGGCGATCCTCGGCTCCAACTATCTGCTCGACCTTGAGCTTTCTGCAGCCCAGACGGAAGGCAAGAGCGAGACGATCTCCAGCCCACGCGTGATCACGGCCAACCAGCAGCCTGCGATCATCAAGCAGGGCACGGAAATCGGCTACGTCACCTATCAGAATTCACCTGGCGGTGCTGGTGGTCTCGGGGCAGGGACCGCGACGGTGCAGTTCAAGGATGCCGTTCTCGAACTGAAGGTCACGCCGACTATCACGGCTGACGGCCGGGTCTACTTGGCGTTGGACGTCAAGAAGGATGCGCTGGCCGGATTCATCAATAATCCCGGCGGTGGCCAGGTTCCGCAGATCGACACGCGGCAGATCCAGACTGGGGTACTGGTCGACAATGGCCAGACCGTAGTCTTGGGCGGAATCTACGAAGTCACCAAAGGTATGACGGAGCAGAAGGTGCCGATCCTTGGCGATATCCCCGGTTTGGGGATGTTGTTCCGCAATACCAACCGGAACAACACCAAGGCGGAGCTGCTGATCTTCGTCACGCCCAGAATTCTCAATGAAAGCCTGAAATAGCACGCGGACTCCCTCGCGTTCTTCCACTGCGAAGGGCGGCGATTGCCGCCCTTCGACCTTCAAAGGGCCGTCGATGACTTTTTGGCCGTTGCGCCCGCTGATTTGGCGGGACTGCAGGTGGTGCGCCCATGCGGTCTGTGCATGACGCAGATGCGAGTAACAGTGCGCCGCCGTGCGCGCGGGGAGTCACGGGACATGACCATTCCAAGCGGACTCGATGTTGCGCGGGGAACGGCGAGTCGACCGTTGCAACCATCGTTTCGGCAGGAGCGAAAAAATGCCCGACACGGGTCGGGCAGCGAGGGAATCTGTCGGGATTGCGAGATCCGCAATTCGGCCGAATCATTGTCCCTCGGCTCGTCGCGTGATCGGAATGCCGCACGATCGGGTGGCGCCGCACCAAATCCACAAACCCAAGCCCCACGTTGGCTCGCAACAGATGTTCGAGCCGTCTATAATAAGAAAAGGCTAATATAAATTCAGGCCAGTTCGCAATTGCGCGTCGCATCGGAGGCGCCGCGAAGGGCCGTCAAGTGCTGCCAGATCCCTGCATGAGCCCAGGAAAGCGCTGAAAGACTTGCCTGCGCGTCGGCGCCGAAAATCCCGCTCCAGGGCGCTCGGTACTGTGCGCAGCGCAATGGAGTGCCAGACGGGCAACTTCGCTTAGAGAGTCTTCCGGGCGCATCGCTATCGTCGCCGCTAGCGAGCCACAGAAAACGTCGCCTGCGCCGGTCGTATCGATCACTCGCACAGTGGGCGCAGAAAGCCGGTAGTACCTGCTCATGTCGTGAAGTCGTGGTCCATCGCGATGCGCCACGAAAACGCCGTGCTCGCCGAGCGTCACGGCAACGCTTGGTGCGGCCAGCTTCGCGGTAAGGTTGGCAAGGTCCGCATCCTGGATGTCGGCCAGGCGCTTCGGTGGAGCAATACAGCCAGCCTGACGAAGCATCATCAAGCATTCGGTTTCGTTGGGGATCAGCAAGTCGCAGGCACCGACCAACTTGGGGTCGGCATCCTCCCGAGCGGGAGCAGGATTGATAATGCAAAGCGCGCCATTGGACTTAGCGAGTTCCAGCGCGGTCCGCAACGGAGGCATCGCTGTCTCGAACTGCATGAGCGTGACGCGCGCCAGTTCAAATGCATCGGATTGGGTTCGCACGTGAGCGGCGTCAAGGCGGCTGTTGGCTCCCGCGTGGACCACGATCTGGTTTTGTCCGAGAGAGTCGACCAGCACACAGGCGCTCCCGGTTGCGACGTCTTGCAGCACTTGCCAGCGCGCATCAATTTGCTCGTCGCGGGCCATGACGACGGCCGCGTCCCCCGTGGCATCGGAACCAATTGCTGCAATCAGGCAAGTGCTGGCTCCTTGACGGGCACACGCAACAGCTTGGTTGCTTCCCTTGCCACCATGCCCGGCGGTAAATACTTCAGCGGCGAGAGTTTCGCCTATTGCTGGAAAGCGCAGGCAATACCACGTGAAATCGTGATTGTAACTCCCTACGACGACGACACGTCCTTCGTTCATGGTCAATCAGAGGTGGGTGATGACGCCGGCAATCGTGGCGGTCATGAACGTGGCGAGCGAGCCGCCCAGCACGGCTCGGAGGCCGAGACGCGCGAGATCTCCGCGGCGGCTGGGGGCGATGCCGCCGATCCCGCCAATCTGGATGGCAATGGACGAGAAGTTGGCGAACCCGCACAGGGCGTAGGTAGCGATCAGTCGGCTTTGCGGCAACATCTGGCCAAGGTGTCGCGACATATCGGTGTAGGCAACAAACTCGTTGATCACCACCTTTTCGCCTATAAAGCTCCCAACCAGCGGCGCGTCATGCCACGGCACGCCAATCAGCCACGCCACGGGCGCGAGAATCCAGCCAAAAATCGTCTGCATGCTGAGCTGGATCCTGCGGTCCAATGCATGCGAGATCCATGCGTTGAGCGAACTCGAGGCGCTTGACCCCCATGCATGCGCGCCGAGCCATTCAATCGGCGCGTTGATCAGCGCGATGAGCGCGATGAAGGCCAACAGCATGGCGCCCACGTTCAATGCCAACTTCAGACCGTCGCCAGCACCGCTCGCTGCAGCATCAATCACATTCGAGGTCGTGCGCTCGACCTCCATCTTGACCGTCCCGCGCGTCAACGGCTCCTGGGTTTCCGGAATCAGGACCTTGGCAATCATCAGCGTGGCCGGAGCAGCCATGATTGATGCAGTCAGGAAGTGCTTGGCGTAAAACTGCATTTGTGCCGGATCGCCGTGCCCGAGCAGCCCGACATAGGCGGCCATGACCGAGCCGGCAATATGCGCCATTCCGCCGATCATGACGGTCATGAGCTCCGCCTCCGTCATGCGTTCGATATAAGGCTTGACCGTCAGCGGTGCCTCGGTCTGGCCGATGAACACGCTGGCGCATACGCTGGTCGTTTCAGCGCCGGAGACACGCATGGCCTTAGTGATAACCCATGCCATGCCGCGTACGACTCGCTGCATGATGCCGAGGTGGTAAAGGACGCCCGTCAGTGCCGCGAAAAAGACGATCGTTGGCAACACCTGCAGGGCGAACACGTACCCGATGTTGGGATTGGAGGCGTTGGCAAGATTGCCGAAGACAAACGTCGTGCCTGCACTGACGTAGCTCATCAACTTGACGAACCCGGCAGCCAATGCGTCAAAGAGCATCTTGCCGAAGGGAACCTTTAATACGACCAGCGCGAAAACGATCTGCAGGAACAAGCCACTTCCGACCAGCCTCCAATCAATAGCACGTCGGTTGTTTGAGAACGTCACCGCAACGAGCAGCAGCATGCCTAGACCAAACATGCCGAAAGCAATGCGGCCCACCAAATCCAAGACCATGACAGATTCCCCGGTGCGGTTGCGCCGCGCACAAGAGCAGAAGCCTAGGGCAATCGCGCAGCGTCGGGCAAGGAAGATGGAATGATCTTCCGGAGGTTAACCGGACCCCGGAGTGGTGCCCCCAAGCGCAGTTCGATGCTTGTCGTGGTCTCTGGACCAGTCAACTGCGCGGATGCGAGGTTTGTAGGCGCGCTCCCGAGATTACGGCAGGCGCAATGCCGCAAGCGAAGTGACGAAATCATCGACCCTCGACTGACGTTCGATACTGCACGCTGCCTACGGGAGCACGTCCTTCAGAAAATGTGGTGTTGATCGCCCGCGGACCGGCGCCGCTCACGTTGCGCGGACTCAAGACTTGGAATTTGCTGGGGCTGGCGCCGCATCTAGGGTTCCCGTCACGGGTGTCGCCACACCATGGACAAAGTGAACCCAAATGGGCGTCCGTTGCACATGGCTTCGTGCATCGACACTCAATTGCCCGGTTGCACCTGGCACATAGCTGTTTGGGTGGCGCTGCAGCCAGACGAAATAGGGGCTCAAAAGCTCCGCATCCATTCCGAACGCGAATAGGCGCGCGCCGCGCCCACCTGCAGCCGGTAGATCGCGCGCGAGTGAGGCGCGGCTCGGTAGTCCGGGTTGCGCGTCGTAGAGCCAAGGAGCATCCGGGAATTGGACGCCATCCAGATCCCGGTCAAGCGGGTTCGGAAATCCGGCATATACCTGAGTCGTCGCGAAAACAGGCTGGGTTAAGCGGGCGACGCGGATTTGCGGCAACAGCAGCCGAGCCGTTTCCGGTGCGACTGCGACGAAGATCGCACCATCAGGACCCAGGCCTGTGGCGGCCGACTCGATCTGCTTGCCGAAGTTGACTGAGTCTGACGGAAGCGTCTGGACAGCCAGGACCTTCCCACCGCTGCCTTCGAACTGTGCCTTGAAGGCTTGCGCCGCGCGCTGCTCGTTGTCGGTGCCGGCATCGAATACGACGGCTTCGCGAATTCCCAACTCCCGCATGCGCGCCGCTACTTGGATGCCATCGCTCTGGGGCATCAGGCCGAATTCGACACACCCCGGCGGGGGCTCAATGTTGTCGCCAGGATGATTCAGCGCCATCAGGGGCAGCGCAGGATGATTGGCAAACAGAGTGGCGACGGCGCCTCGCGCCAGCGGGCCGACGATCAAATTGGCGCCTGCGGCCTGCGCTTGCTGGTAGGCTTCCAGCGCGCCCTTGGACGTGCCGCGCGTGTCGAAAACAAGTACGTGGGGGCGCGGTTGCCCTGCCGGCGCGTCGAAATAGGCGGTAAAGAATCCTTCAGCGACCGCTTCGCCAGCTGCCTTGAGTGGGCCGCTCAAGGGCAGCAGCAAGGCAATTCGCCTGTAGGCGCGGAAGCCCTCGGCGACTGCTCCGCGGCCTGAACCCATGATGGTGCCTGCCGGGCTCACCAGTGATGGCAGCGCCGCCGGCAGCGCACTACCCAGGCGCTGCAATGCGCGTCCGACCCAGGGCAGAAAGGCATCGTTGGCTGCAAGCGTCATCGCCCGTTTTTGAAGCGTCGACACGCCCATTCCGACCAGAATGCGGTCGATCTTGCGTGTGTTGCGCAGGCGGGCTGCGCCACTGAGCAGCGGATTCATTCGCGCCAGCGCGCGTGCTTCGGTCCACGGGTCCCCGAGCGCCCGAGCAGCGTTCGCCATCAGTCGCGCTGTGCGCAACTGCAGGTCCTTGGGCAACGTGTCCGGCAGCATGGCCGCGATCGCCAGCGCCCGTTGCGGATCAGTGGGCAGAGCCAACTCGCCTTGGAGCAGGTTGTAACGCGCAGCACTTACGCCGCTTAATCTAGTTGCGTCGACCTGCGCCAGATCGGTACGCGCCCGGGTATCTTCCCCGGCGAGCAGACGCGCATCTGCAGCGCGCAGTGCGTAACGATTTGGCAGCGGGCTGTGCTGACCCGGTGCAGCCAAACTCTCCCAGGTACGGGCTGCACCCAGAAAATCGCCACGCTGGTAGAGCACCTCGGCCTGGGCATTAGCAGCCTGTTGAGCGGGTGTCGGGCTCCCCATGGTGGCGCAACCACCCAGCAGTAGCACCAAGGCGAACAGCAGAATCGATGACAATTTCCGCATCTCGGGCCTGCAGGGTGACGACGGCTTTGCGATCATAGCGGATGCTGCCGGGCGCTCCCCGTCCGTGGAGAATTATCGATGACGAACACGGTCGGCACGCTATGGGTTGTGGCTACGCCGATTGGCCACCTTGGCGACCTTTCTGCTCGCGCCCGCGACGTGCTGGGCGCGGTCATGCTTATCGCGGCTGAGGACACGCGCCACACCGCGCAATTGTTGTTGCACTACGGAATCCGAACGCGCATCGTGGCATTGCACGAGCACAATGAATCTTCTATCGCTCCGTCACTCGTTGCACGGCTCCTCGCCGGCGAAGATCTGGCGCTGGTCTCTGATGCGGGCACGCCTTTGCTGAGTGACCCGGGTTTCGTGCTCGTTCGTATGGCCCGCGAGGCGAATGTGCGTGTCGCGCCGGTGCCGGGGCCATCGGCGCTCATGGCAGCGTTATCGGTTTCTGGCTTGCCGATCACGCGGTTTGCATTTGAGGGATTTCTGCCGGCCAAGCCCGGCGCGCGCCGCGCGCGCTTGGCAGCGCTCGCTGGCGAATCCCGCACCCTGGTTTTCTACGAGGCGCCGCATCGACTGAAGGAATTACTCGAGGATCTGGAGGCGGCGTTTGGTGCTCAGCGACCCGCGGTACTGGCCCGCGAATTGACGAAATTGCACGAGACGGTACTCGATGGAACCGTTGGGACGCTGCTCGCCCGCGTGCGCACGGACGTGGACCAGAGCCGCGGTGAAATTGTCGTCATCGTGGCGGGCAACGAGGCTGATGAAGCCCAAGCTCTGGCGTCAGGCAAGCGACTGTACCGGTTGCTCTGCGCCGAACTCGCCCCGGCTCGCGCGGCGCGCATTGCAGCCGAGTTCACCGGCGCTCCGCGAAAAGCCTTGTACGCCCCGGGCGCGTATCCCGACGCAACCGACTAAGGCGCGTGGCCGTAACTGCAGGTACACTGGGGTCGGGAGTCGGCCGGGCAGTCGCGTCGCATATGCGCCGAGGAAAGTCCGGGCTCCGCAGGGCAAGGTGCCAGGTAATGCCTGGGCGGCGCGAGCCGACGGACAGTGCAACAGAAAACAAACCGCCGAACGGTGCCGCAAGGCACGCGTGGTAAGGGTGAAACGGTGCGGTAAGAGCGCACCGCGCGTGGGGACAACGCCACGCGGCACGGCAAACCCCACCTGGAGCAAGGCCAAATAGGGAGGCGATGGCGTGGCCCGCGCCGCTTCCGGGTTGGCTGCTTGAGTCCAGCGGTGACGCTGGGCCTAGAGGAATGGCTGTCTTTTACAGAACCCGGCTTATAGGCCGACTCCCCTTCTTTCCCCATGGTCCATCGTCTGGCCCACGCAGGGTGCGCCGAGAAGGAATCGTGCTGCGTGCCGGCGGGAACTTCAACCAAAAATTCAATAATTTCATGGATATCGCAGGGTCTTCTCACAACCTGCGTTAAATCGCCGCGTGAGTCGCATTAGTCATTGATCTGCAAGGCAAAAAGCCGTTGACAGTCGCAATTGCTGAGACTAAGGTGGCAATTGGTGTGAAAACGTGGGGAAAGGTGGGTACGTGTTCCAGGGCGAAACTGCGATCACGGTTGATGACAAGGGACGGCTGGCGATCCCCACCGCCTACCGCGAACTTGTCGCGCGCGAATGCCAGCTTCGCTTGGTCAGCACCTACAACCCCTTCGAGCCGGGTTGCCTGTGGCTGTTTCCGCCGTCGGAGTGGGAGCGGGTCCGGGATTCGGTGAACGCGTTGCCCAGCGTCAAGGCAGTGCACCGTGCCCTGCAGATGAAATTGGTTGGTGCTGCGGCGACCCTGGAACTCGATGCGGCAGCGCGCATCCTGTTGCCATCCAGCCAGCGGACTGCAGCGGGGATCGAGAAGCGTGCCGTGCTTCTCGGCATGGGCAACAAGTTTGAGGTCTGGGGTGAACAAGCCCACTTTGCCAAGATTCGCCAGACCATTGGCGAAGGCGACATCAGTGCGGAGATGTCCGCACTGCGGTTGTGAGCCATGCCTCCCGCCTCCAGCATCAACCGAACCAGCGAACATGTTCCCGTGCTTTTGCAGGAAGCACTGGATGGACTTGCCGTGCGCCCGAACGGGACGTATCTGGATGGCACCTTCGGGCGAGGGGGGCACGCCGACGAAATCCTGCGCCGATTGGGGGCTGCAGGTCGTCTGCTGCTCATGGATCGGGATCCCGAGGCAATCGCCGCGGCGCGCGTGCGTTACCAAGGCGACGAACGGGTGCTTGTGCGCCATGGCAACTTCGCTGACATGGGCGAGTGGCAGGAAGCGCGGGCTGGTCTTGACGGCGTTTTGCTCGATCTTGGCGTCTCGTCCCCCCAGCTTGACCAGCCTTTGAGAGGATTCAGCTTCATGGCGGACGGGCCCCTGGACATGCGCATGGACCCCACCCAGGGGCAAACCGCGGCGCAATTTCTGGCCTCCGCCACCGAGGAGACGATTGCCGACGTGCTATGGCGCCTCGGTGAGGAGCGCATGAGCCGGCGCATTGCCGGGGCTATCGTCCGTGCGCGCAGCGAAACGCCATTGACTAGAACGACACAGTTGGCCGGCCTTGTGGCGCGCGTGATCGGTCCGCGACGGGAGCCGAGAAAGCACCCCGCCACGCGTACGTTCCAGGCACTTCGTCTTCACGTCAATGGCGAGATCGATGCCATCGAGCGGGGTCTTGCAGCCGCAACCGCCTGCCTCAAGCCCGGTGGACGGCTCGTGGTCATCAGCTTCCACTCACTCGAGGACCGTTTGGTCAAGCAGTTCATGCGTGGTCCCGAGCCACCGCGTGTTGCGCGTGGCTTGCCAGCTCCGATGCTCGCTGATTCAGTCCTGCGGGCGATCGGGCGCAAGCAGTTTGCTGGTGCAGAAGAAGTAGCGCGGAATCCACGCGCTCGCTCAGCCGTGTTGCGGGTGGCGGAGCGTCGCACATGAATGACTTGGCCGACCGAGTACTCGCCGCGACACTGTTGCTGGTCGTTATGGCCAGTGCGATTGCCGTCGTGTGGGCGCGCAACGAGAACCGCGAGTTATTCATCCGGTTCACGCAATTGCAGAACCAACGCGACCAACTCAACATCGAATATGGACGTCTCGAGCTTGAAGATGCGACGTGGGCTGATCCTGCGCGGGTGGCTTCGGTTGCGAGACATGCGCTGGGCATGGTCAATCCAGATCCCACGCAGATACGCATGGTGCGCGAATGATTTCGGATTCCGACCATCAATCGGTGCGGAGTTCGCGGACTGCTGGCTCGCGCATACGGGGCCGACTCGTTTTCGTCGGTGTGGTTCTCGCGCTGGCCGGTGCTGGCCTATTGGCGAGGGCCGTGGACCTCCAGGTGGTTCGGCGCGAATTCCTGCAACGGCAGGGAGATGCACGCTTTCTCCGGGAAATACCCATTCCCGTATCGCGGGGAAGCATTTTTGACCGCAATGGCGAACCGCTGGCGGTTTCCACGCCCGTCGATTCGCTCTGGGCCAATCCGCCGGAACTCCTCGCCCATGCCAATCGCATTCCGCAGCTAGCCACAGCGCTGGGCGTTGATCCCGCCGACCTCCAGCGACGGTTGGAGCAGCGTTCCGGGCTGCAGTTTGTCTACCTGCGTCGCCTCATGAGTCCGGAAGCGGCCCATGTCGTGCTGGCGCTGAAAATCCCCGGGGTCTACAAGCAGCGCGAGTACCGTCGTTATTACCCAATGGGGGATGTTGCTGCGCAATTGGTTGGATTCACTAACATCAACGATCAGGGCCAGGAAGGGCTTGAACTGGCTTATAACAGCTGGCTCAGCGGGACGCCCGGCCTGCAGCGCGTCATCCGCGATCGGCTTGGCCAGATCGTGCAGAGTGTCGACATGGTCCGGGAGCCTCGCCCGGGGCATAACCTGACGCTCAGCATCGACCGCCGCCTGCAATATCTTGCCTATCACGAACTTCAGCAGGCCGTTTCCGTGCACCAAGCGCGTGCCGCTTCCATGGTTGTGCTGGATGCAAATACGGGAGAGGTTCTGGCGATGGCCAACTTGCCCTCCTTCAACCCCAATGACGTGGCCGGCAGCACGCCTGCGGAATGGCGCAATCGGGCGGCGACGGACGTGTTTGAGCCTGGATCCGTCATGAAGGCGTTCTCGCTTTCTGCAGCGCTCGCCAGCGGCAAGTGGACGCCGACTTCACCGATCGATACCTCGCCGGGATGGTATGCGATGGACGGCTACACCATTCGTGATACCGCCGATTTCGGCAAGCTCGACATGACAGGGGTGATCACCAACTCAAGCAACGTTGGCGCATCGAAGATTACCGCTACCTTCTCCGAAAAGCGCCTGTACGACACGCTCCACCACTTCGGATTCGGCCAAAGTACCGGCAGTGGATTCCCCGGCGAAGCCTCTGGATTCCTGCCGGTCTACACCAGTTGGTTGCCGATCAACCGCGTCACGATTTCCTATGGCTACGGCCTCAATGTCACCGCACTGCAACTGGCTCAGGCATATGCGGCGCTCGCCGATGGCGGCATCCTCCACCATCCCACGTTTGTCAAAGGCGATGACAACCCGCCTGAGCGGGTGCTCCCCGCCCGGTACGCGCATGAAATGGTGACCATGTTGAGGACGGTCGTCAGTCCTCAAGGCACAGCGCCAACAGCCATGATCGCCAACTACACCGTGGCAGGAAAGACCGGCACCGCCCATCAGGCTGGCGCCGGTGGCTACCTCAAGAACGATTATTACTCGGTCTTTTGCGGGATGGTGCCTGCCAGTGATCCGCGTCTCGTTGGCGTCGTGGTGGTGCGTGATCCGCAGCATGGCCACTTCGGAGGAACGGTTGCCGCACCGGTGTTCCGGAAAGTCATGGAGGGTGCGCTGCGCCTGCTGGATGTGCCTCCAGACAACGTGAGGCAATGGTACGCGCAACAACCTGTCCCTGATGTCCATGCAGGTGGATCCTCGCCATGACGATGCCATCAGGACTAGCGACGAACATGCGCGCTGGCGATCTTTTGGCTGGAGTGGCTGATGCCGGTGACTTGGCATCCGTGAATTTGCGAGGACTCGAACTTGATTCGCGCAACGTGAGGCCAGGAGATGCCTTTGTTGCGCTCCGTGGAAGTATTCACCATGGCATCGAGTTCGCGGAGGCGGCACGCGCTGCAGGTGCCGTACTGGTGCTGGCCGAGGGGCCGGCCCCCCAAGAACCTACCTGGTCGGATGGCGTACTTTGGATCGACGGGCTGGCTGCGCAACTGGGCAAGTTGGCCGCGCGGCTCTATGGCGATGCCTCACGCACGCTGAAAGTCACGGGGATCACCGGCACCAATGGAAAGACGTCCTCCGTGCAAATGCTGACGCAGGCACTTGAGTTGCTGGGCGAGCGAGCGGGGAGCATCGGGACCTTGGGAGCCGGGCTGTATGGCGACATCAGGCCCGGTGCGCGCACTACGCCGGACGTGATTACCGTGCAACGCCTACTAGCCGAACAACGCGCTGCAGGGGCTTCCCATGTAGCAATGGAAGTTTCATCGCACGCGTTGGCGCAAGGTCGGGTCGATGGCGTGCACTTCTTCGTGGCAGCCTTCACCAACCTGACCCGAGATCACCTCGACTACCACGGCTCCATGGACGCCTATGGTGCCGCTAAAGCGAAACTTTTCAGGTGGCCTGAGCTCGCGCATGCGGTAATCAATGTTGACGATCCATTCGGGTCCGTCCTGGCAAGCCAGGTTGTGGCTGAAACCTGCGTGCTGCGCGTCAGCGCGCGAGGTCTCGCTGATTCGGAAATGCAAGCTGCGGATATTGCAACCACGGCCAACGGCTTGACGTTTAGCCTTCGCGCTGGCGGGAAATCGGGGCAGGTCAATAGCCTGCTGCTCGGCCGCTTCAATGTCGCAAATCTTTTGATCGTCGCGGGCTGCCTGCTTGCTCTCGGGTTCGATTTCGATGAAGTGGTATCGGTCCTTTCAAAGCTTGAACCGATTCGCGGGCGCATGCAGCGTTTGGGGGGCAGTGGACAACCGCTCGTAGTTGTCGACTACGCCCACACGCCCGACGCACTGGAGCAGGCGCTCGACGCATTGCGGTCGCACTGCGTCGGCCGACTTTGGTGCGTCTTCGGCTGCGGGGGTGAGCGGGATTCCGGAAAGCGCCCGCTAATGGGTGCTGTGGCGGCGCGCCTCGCAGACGAATGCATCATTACCGACGACAACCCGCGAAGTGAGGATGGCGATTCGATCGCTGCCGCGATTCGTGCAGGCATGCCAGCCTCGACCCATGTGACTGTGCAGCGCGATCGCGCGCGCGCGATCGAGCATGCCGTGCGTTCCGCGAGTCCACGCGACGCAATCCTCGTGGCAGGTAAAGGACATGAAACTCAGCAGGAAGCCCGGGGTCAGAAGCATCCTTTCGATGATGTGGCGGTGGCGCGTTTGGCCTTGGGGGCTCCCCAATGCTGAACATGATGCTTGGTGAAATCGCCTTGTGGACGCACGGCACCTTGCGGGGCAGTGATGCACTAGCGCGCGGCGTCGGCATCGACACACGCAAGCTCTCGCCCGGGATGCTTTTTGCGGCCATCCGAGGCGACCGTGTTGATGGCCATGATTTTCTGCGCATGGCGCACACGGCGGGTGCGACCGGAGCACTGGTGTCTCGGTCAGTCGCGGACATCGCCCTGCCACAGGTTCAGGTTGCTGATGTACAAGCTGCGCTGGGCGATCTGGCGAGTGCGGTACGCGCGCGCAGCAATGCAATCGTTATCGGGATCACGGGTTCCAGTGGCAAAACTACGGTCAAGAACCTCTGCGCGAGCATTCTTGGCGGGGTGGCGGCAACACATGCCACTGAAGGCAATCAGAACAATGAAATCGGCTTGCCGCTCAGCCTCTTGAACATGCGCGATGACGCGCATTTTGTGGTGCTTGAGATGGGTGCCGGGAAGCCAGGGGATATCGCGTATCTCGCTGGAATAGCACGGCCCTACGTTGTCCTCGTAAATAACGTGGGGCCGGCACACATCGAGCGGCTTGGGAGCATAGAGGGGGTTGCGGAGACCAAGGGTGCAATCTATGCCGCGTTGCCAGCAGATGGCATTGCCGTGATCAACGCCGAGGATTCCTTCGCGGGCTATTTCGCGGCGCAAGCTGGCTCACGGCATGTGCTTCGGTTCGGCGTTGACGCGAGCGCCGACGTCGGTGCGGAAAATGTCCAGTTGGAACTTCATGGGTCGCGATTCGACCTCGTCATGCCCAATGGCCGCGCTGAGGTCTTCCTGTCGCTTCCTGGGATGCATAACGTGCGCAACGCGCTCGCTGCGGCCGCAGTTGCCCACGCACTCGGCGTGCCTCTGGAGAAGATTGCCTCGGGACTTGCAAGCGTGGTCTCCAGTCGCGGCCGCCTCGCGATCCGCAAAATGCCGGGCGGTTGGACCTTGCTCGACGATAGTTACAACGCAAACCCGGCTTCGGTCGCAGCCGCAATCGATACATTGGCTCTTGCGCCTGGGGAAACCTGGTTGGTTCTTGGCGATCTCGCCGAACTTGGACAGCGTGCCGGTGACCTGATGGCGGACTTGGGTCGAAAGGCCCGCTCTGCAGGGATTGGTCGTCTCTGGACCGTGGGAGCCACAAGTGCCGAAGCAAGCCGCGCATTCGGGCGTGGCGCGCAGCATTTCGAACAACAGGCTGCACTAGCAGCCGCATTACGCAATGCACTTCATGAAGGAGTCACATGCCTCGTCAAGGGATCGCGCGTATCGGCGATGGAGCATGTGATTGCGCTACTGGAAGGGGAGGGGCAAGCGCATGCTTTATGAACTTGCGCGCTGTCTGAGTGTGTATGTCAGCGCCTTCCATCTATTCCAGTACATCACGTTACGAACCATTGCGAGCGCGCTGACCGCTCTGGCCATCTCGCTGGCGTTCGGTCCCAGCGTGATTCGACGCCTTGCGGCACAGAAGGCCGGACAGGTAATTCGTATCGATGGTCCGCAGTCACATATGAGCAAGGCGGGTACGCCCACGATGGGCGGCACGCTCATTCTTCTGTCAGTGGCGATTTCCACGCTCTTGTGGATGGACCCTGCGAACCGTTTTGATTGGATCGTGCTGGGCGTCATGCTCAGCTTCGGCGCGGTTGGCTTTTATGACGATTATAGGAAGCTGGTGCTGAAGGACAGCCGGGGGCTTCCGGCGCGCTGGAAGTATCTCTGGCAATCGCTTTTTGGATTGATTGCCGCCTTGGTCCTGTTTGCGACTGCCCAGGTTCCTGCCGAAACTGCGCTATTTGTTCCGCTTTTCAAGACCGTTGCGCTACCTCTCGGTGCGTTCTTCGTGCTGATCGCGTATTTGATGATCGTTGGGTTCTCCAACGCGGTGAACCTTACCGATGGCTTGGATGGACTCGCGATCATGCCTAGCGTCTTGGTTGCTGTGGCGCTGGGCATCTTCGCCTATCTCTCAGGCAATGCCGTTTTCTCCGGATATCTAGACATCCCGTCCATCCCCGGGGCCGGTGAGCTAGCCATCTTCTGCGGTGCGCTGGCTGGATCAGGACTCGGCTTCCTTTGGTTCAATGCTTATCCAGCCCAGGTCTTCATGGGTGATGTGGGTGCCTTGGCCATTGGTGCGGCATTGGGCTGCATAGCCGTGATTGTGCGCCAAGAAATCGTGCTGCTAATCATGGGCGGCGTTTTCGTGATGGAAACTGCCTCGGTCATGTTGCAGGTGGCCAGTTTCAAACTGACTGGCAAGCGAATCTTCCGCATGGCGCCGATCCATCATCACTTTGAGCTCAAAGGCTGGCCCGAGCCGCGCGTGATTGTGCGCTTCTGGATCATCAGCGTCATGCTGATGCTGATTGGCCTCGCGACGCTGAAGGTCCGCTGATGTTTGACTTTGGTGGCTCGCGCCAGCAAGCAAAGCGCCGCGGAACGCCGCGCGGCCACTATGACCGCTGGCTTGTGCTTGCCATCATCGGTTTGGCTGCATTCGGCGTTGTCATGGTGGCTTCCGCGTCGATCGCGATTGCAGATGGCAGCAATCTTGGGCCTTTCTACTATCTGCAACGTCACCTGATGTTCATCGTGCTTGGCGCTGTACTCGCAGGCATCGCAATGCGAGTGGAACTCCGCTGGTTGGAACGGCGCGGCCTGCTATGGCTCGCACTGGCGGTGCTCTCGCTATCGATGGTTTTCATCCCGCACATCGGCTTGCGCATCAACGGCGCAAGGCGCTGGCTCGACCTTGGCGTCACCGGCTTTCAACCGGTTGAGGCGGTGAAGGTCGCGCTGATCCTTTATCTCGCGAGCTATCTGGTGCGGCACCGGGCCGCTGTGGAACGGGGCTTCTGGGGCGCAGCGAGGCCGGTCGGGGTCGCTCTGATGCTGGCATTTCTCCTTCTCCTTCAGCCAGATTTCGGATCGGCATTGCTGGTCATGGCGATCACCGTAGGCATGATCTGGCTGGCGGGGGCTCGAAAGCGACATCTCCTGCTTATGGGCTCGCCGTTGATTCTCCTGTTTATCTGGATTGCCTTTAGCCGAAGCTATCGCGTAGAGCGACTCACTTCCTTCCTCAATCCCTGGAAAGATCCGTTTTCCGATGGATTTCAGCTGACGCAGGCATTGATTGCTGTCGGAAGAGGGCATTGGTTTGGCGTCGGGCTTGGCGACAGCATTCAGAAGCTGTTCTATCTCCCCGAGGCGTATACCGACTTCATTCTTGCCGTCATCGCAGAGGAACTAGGGTTCGTTGGCATCACACTCGTGCTGACGCTCTTCGCACTGCTCGTCGGACGCGCATTGCTGCTCGGCCTGCGTGGGGTGGAAATTGGCCAGCGCTACCCGGCCTATGTCTGTTTCGGCGTTGCCTTGTCGATTGGGCTGCAGGCGCTGGTATCCGTGGGAGTCAACCTCGGCGTGCTGCCGACCAAGGGCTTGACCTTACCGCTTGTCAGCTCAGGCGGCTCCAGCGTGATCATGACCTTGGCGATGTTGGGCATATTGCTCCGTGCCAGCTTCGAAATAAGCCGCGCCGAAGACGCCCGTCGATACGGTTCGATACCGCTTGAGGAAGCGGTGGCGCAAGGCATGGAGGTGACCCCGTGAGCCACGCGCGACCGGTGATGATCATGGCTGGCGGTACCGGGGGTCATATATTTCCCGGGCTCGCGGTCGCCGAAGTGCTTCGGCGGCGTGCGGTACCGGTGATCTGGCTTGGCGCCCGCGCGGGCCTCGAGACTCGTTTGGTGCCCGCGCAGGGCATCGACCTCATCACCCTGCCGGTACGCGGGGTCCGTGGCAAAGCATGGCGGGCACGGCTGGCTGCGCCCGCCATGCTGCTACATGCACTTTGGTGCGCGGGTACTGCGCTACGTCGGACGCGTCCGCGCTGTGTCTTGGCGCTCGGGGGCTACGCGGCTGGCCCCGGGGGGCTTGCTGCATTTATTCAGCGCGTACCCTTGGTTGTACACGAGCAAAATGCCTTGCCAGGGATGACCAATCGCGTGCTGGGACGGCTCGCGCGGCGCGTGCTCTGCGGTTTCCCGAACGCACTACCCGGGGCCGAGTGGGTCGGTAATCCGGTGCGCGCCGCCATCGCTGCGCTGCCGCCGCCGGCGGTCCGGCTGGCGGGTCGCGTTGGTCCGGTACGAATATTGATTCTGGGGGGTAGCCAGGGCGCGCGAGTACTCAACGCTGCCGTTCCTGCCGCGATTGCCCTGCTTTTACCCGCCGCGCGTCCTGCCATATGGCATCAATGTGGCGTACAGGGCGTTGAAGCGACGCGCAGCGCCTACCTGGATTCTCACATTGATGCCCGAGTCGATGCGTTTATCGACGGCATGGACCAGGCTTACGCGTGGGCCGACCTTGTTGTTTGCCGTGCTGGAGCCTTGACTCTGGCGGAGCTTGCGGCAGCGGGACTACCTGCGATCTTGGTGCCCTACCCGCACGCGGTTGATGACCACCAGACGCGCAATGCGCAGGTGCTAGTCCAGGCGGGCGCCGCACTGCTGAAGGCAGAGCATGCGCTTGAACCAAAGGAACTGGCGCGGGAGCTCTCCGCGCTGCTGTCCGATCCATGCCGCCGCATGGCCATGGCAGAGGCAGCGCGGTCGCTCGTGCGCATGGACGCAGCCGAACGGATCGCCGATGTTTGCATGGAGGTCGCCGCATGAGCCCACGCCGGTTGCAGCCGCATGAGGACTTCATGTACGCGTTCAAGCGCGTACACTTCATCGGCATTGGCGGCGCAGGGATGAGCGGTATTGCCGAGGTGCTCCATACACTTGGTTATTCGGTTTCTGGATCAGACCGAACTCCATCGGCTGTCACAGCACACCTCGAAGCGCTCGGCATCGCCATTCAGATCGGTCACAGCCCGGCTATCGTCCGTGGCGCCGACGCGGTAGTCGTCTCGGGCGCCATTGCGGCAGACAACCCCGAGCTGCTGGCTGCGAGGGCCGACCGGATTCCGGTCGTGCCCCGTGCCGAAATGCTCGGCGAGCTGATGCGCTTCCGTCGTGGCATTGCCGTTGCTGGTACCCATGGGAAAACCACGACAACCAGTCTGACCGCCAGCGTTCTGGCCGAGGCGGGATACGATCCGACGTTCGTGATCGGCGGACAGCTCCTCGCTGCAGGCGCCCACGCACGCTTGGGTGCTGGCGAGTACCTCGTTGCAGAAGCCGACGAGTCGGATAGCTCGTTTCTGATGCTCTCACCCGTCCTCGCTGTCGTCACCAATATCGACGCGGATCATCTGGCCAACTATGGCGGCGACTTTGAACGGCTGCGGGAGGCGTTTGCGCAGTTCCTGCATCGATTGCCGTTTTACGGGACCGCAGTGCTCTGCGTGGACGATGTGGAGGTCGCCGCGCTCGCGCAGAACACATCCCGCGGTGTCGTTACGTATGGCACGGCGCCACAAGCGGACGTGCGTGCAAGCTCGATCGCACAGCACGGTGCACGGATGCAATTCAATCTCCACCTACCAGGGCGTGATGATCCTCTCGCAATCGACCTTAACCTCCCGGGCAAGCACAATGTGCTCAACGCATTGGCGGCAGCAGCGGTCGGTTGGCAGCTTGGCGTGGACGCGCGCGCCATCGCCTCTGCCCTAGCCAACTTCCAGGGTGTTGGCCGCCGCTTCCAGCAGCGCGGGGAAGTTCTTCACCCGCATGGACGTGCGCTGCTTGTCGACGACTACGGACATCACCCGAGCGAGTTGGCTGCAGTGTTTGCCGCGGCGCGAGGTGGTTGGCCGGCGCGGCGTCTTGTTGTTGCATTCCAGCCTCATCGATATTCAAGGACACGCGATTTGATTGACGATTTCGCGCGCGTGCTGGCGGAAGTCGATGTGCTTGTCCTCAGTGAAGTTTACGCGGCAGGTGAATCGCCGGTCGCAGGTGCGGACGGGCGGGCGCTTGCGCGCGCAGTGCGTGCAAGGGGCAGGGTCGATCCCGTGTTTGTCGACAACATCCGCAATTTGCCCGCAGCGCTCTCCAACCTGCTCCACGACGGAGATTTGTTGCTCTTGCTGGGTGCAGGCGATATCGGCCATGTGGCTAGTGAAATTGCAGCCGGTGGCGTCGTTCTCCCTGAGGAGAAGACATGATGCGGATCGCCGAGGCCCGAGCATTCGGACGCGTGGCGGTTGTGATGGGCGGTACGTCTGCCGAGCGCGACGTATCGCTCGACTCGGGCCGCAACGTCCTCGATGGGCTGCGTTCGCGGGGCGTTGACGTACACGCCATCGATGGCATTCCTGCACTGCTGGATGCATTGCGCGCGGGACATTTTGCGCGAGTCTTCAATATCCTGCATGGCCAGCATGGTGGCGGCGAGGATGGCGTTCTTCAGGGCGCGCTGGAGTCTCTCCGCGTGCCTTATACCGGGAGCGGCGTGCTTGGCGCCGCGCTGTCGATGGACAAGATTCGAAGCAAATGGATCTGGCAGGCTCTTGGCTTGCCAACACCGGAGTTTACGCCGCTGCGCCGGGGAGAAAATGCGCGCCAGGCACTCAGCAAGCTTGGTTTGCCCGTCATCGTGAAGCCGGCTTGCGAGGGATCGAGCGTCGGGGTCAGCCGTGTCTTTGCAGAGGCGGATCTGGACGGCGCGGCTGCGCTCGCCGCTCGGTATCCGGGTGACCTTATCGTCGAGCGCATGGTCGTTGGATCCGAGTATACGGTCGCGATCCTCGGCGAACGGGCATTGCCATCGATCCGCATCGTGCCGAAGGGCGCCTTCTACGATTACCACGCCAAGTACGTTGCGGAAGATACCCAATACCTGTGCCCTGGGCTCGTTGGTGCCGAAGAGCGAATGCTGGGGGATCTGGCCCTGAATGCTTTCCGCGCACTTGGCTGCTCAGGCTGGGGGCGCGTGGATGTTATGCGCGATGAGTGCGGTCGCTTCCAGTTGCTCGAAGTCAACACCGCGCCCGGAATGACCAGTCACTCTCTAGTGCCGAAGGCCGCGGCCGTGGACGGAATGGATTTCCCCACGCTTTGCTGGCGCATCCTCGAAACCAGCTTTGATAGGGAGGATGCATGAGTCGTGCTGCAGCCATTCGCATGACCGGCTGGCTTCTTGCGATTGCCGTTCTCGCCACACCGGTGGTCGCGGTATTGCGCGGGTGGCTTGCCGCCAGGCAATGGCCGGTAAGGTTCGTCACCGTTGAGGGTCCGGATTTGCATGTTCCGGCGACCTCGGTGGTGCAGACTTTACAGCCGCTTTTGCAGCACGGATTCTTCGCCGTCGATCTCCAGCGCGTCCGTGCGGTCGTGGCGGCTCTTCCTTGGGTGGCGCAGGTCGAAGTCCGCAAGCATTGGCCGGACACGCTGGTCGTTCGCCTTCAGGAACATGAGCCTTGGGCCCGCTGGACGAGAGACCGGCTCGTCGGCAGTCGCGGCGATCTCTTCACGGTACCCGCGTCGCAGATGCCGCCGACGCTTCCAGTGTTTGAAGGGCCACCGGGTAGTCTGCCCGAGGTGGTCGCGTTTTATCGGGACGCCGAGGGAGCCTGCGCGCAACATGGCCTCCATGTGATTTCTGTCCAATTGACCGCCCGCGGCAGTTATACGTTGGGGCTGGCCGGAGGCGCGCGCATCGTGGTCGGGCGCGGCCACGCAGCACAGCGCCTTGATCGCTTTCTTGCCGTATGGCCCCAACTCGCGGCACGCCACGCTCAGATGTTCGTTTATGCCGATCTCCGCTATGCGAACGGCTTCGCGGTTCGCTGGCCGCAGTTGGTTCCAATCGCACCCGTTCTCCCATCCAACGCACACGGTACAGGAAACGCCTGAGATGAACCGACGTAGCGACAAGCAACTGGTTGTCGGACTGGACATTGGCACATCCAAGGTGATGGCTGTGGTTGGCGAATACGTGCGCGGCGAGCCATTGGAGGTGGTCGGCATCGGTTCGCATGTCTCGCGTGGCATGAAGCGCGGCGCGGTCGTCGACATCGAGTCAACCATGCATGCCATCAGGGGTGCGGTCGAAGAAGCTGAACTGATGGCTGGCTGCGAGATTCGCGCGGTCCACGCTTCGATTTCAGGCAGTCATCTGGAAACGCTGAATTCGCACGGCACCGCCGCGATTCGGGAGCGTGAGGTGAGCGCTGGAGACATCGAGGCGGTGCTGGCCGCCGCCAGCGCGGTGGCGATCCCCGCCGACCGGAAGGTGCTCTACAAGGAACCACAGGAGTTTCGAATCGATGGCCAGGACGGCATACGTCACCCCGTAGGCATGAATGGCGTGCGATTGGAGGCCAACGTGCATCTGGTCACTGGTGCCGCCAGCGCCGTCCAAAACCTTATCAAGTGCATCGAACGATGCGGCATTCAAGTCGACGCACTGGTGCCGGCTGCCACGGCCAGCGCACGCGCCGTGTTGACCGATGACGAGCGCGAGCTCGGCGTATGCCTTGTCGACATCGGCGCGGGAACTACGGACATCGCCATTTTCGCACAGGGTGCCGTGCGCTATACGCGGGCTTTGCCGGTCGGAGGCGACCAAGTGACCAACGACATCGCCTTCGGAATCCATACACCGACAAGCAATGCCGAGGAAATCAAGATCAAGTACGCATGTGCACTTCCACAACTTGCCCACAGCGACGAAACGGTGCAGGTGCCGAGCGTTGGTGATCGACCGCCACGGCGGCTGGCACGCCAGGCCCTCGCCCAGTGCGTCCACGATCGTTATGAGGAGATCTTCGAGATGGTGCAGGACGAACTGCGCCGCTCCGGCTTGGACAACCTGATCAGCGCGGGTGTCGTCCTGACCGGCGGCGCTGCGCCGATGGAAGGCGCGCTCGAATTGGCCGAAGAGGTATTCCACAAGATGGTGCGAGTCGGAGCGCCCCAGCTCAGTGGCGGCAGGGCAGAGGCGGTGGCAGCTCCCGTGCATGCCACGGCCGTGGGCCTTTTGCTGCATGCGGCGCGTAGCGAAGTGACCCTGCCTGCTGGAAACCTCGATCGTGTGATTGGTCGACTCAAAGGTTGGTTGGAGAAGAAATTTTGAGCCGGAAGAGTTCATCGGACATGCCGCTTCGCGAAACCGCGCGGCGGAGATTTGATGGCACAGGAGAGCCATCGGCGGCGGCGCCGCAACCCGGACGTGCGACGGACGCGCGCAACCGGATTCGTGAAATCAATCGTGGTACATCGGAGGACGGGACATGTTTGAGATGATTGAAAGGGCAACGCCCAATGCAGTGATCAAGGTGATTGGCGTAGGTGGCGGAGGTGGCAATGCGGTTGCGCATATGCTCAATTGCGACATCGACGGGGTCGAGTTCATCTGTGCAAATACGGATGCGCAGGCGCTGAAGAATTCAGGCGCTCGCCAAGTGCTTCAGCTTGGAGCCAACGTCACCAAGGGGCTGGGCGCTGGGGCAAATCCCGAAGTGGGCCGTCAGGCGGCCTTGGAAGACCGGGAACGCATCGAAGAGGCGCTTTCAGGCGCCGACATGGTGTTCCTCACCGCCGGCATGGGCGGCGGCACGGGAACTGGTGCGGCTCCAGTCATCGCGCAGTTGGCCAAGGAAAGGGGGGTCCTCACCGTCGCCATCGTGACCAAGCCCTTCCCATTCGAGGGCCGGCGGCGGATGCAAGTGGCATTGAAGGGGATCGAGGACCTTGCGCAACATGTTGATTCCCTAATCACCGTGCCAAACGAGAAGCTGCTTAGCGTCCTCGGGCGCGAGGCGACTATGCTGAGCGCATTCAAGGCAGCCAACGAAGTGCTGGTTGGAGCAGTGCGCGGGATCGCAGACCTGATCACCCGGCCCGGGCTGATCAACGTCGACTTTGCGGACGTTCGCACGGTAATGAGCGAAATGGGCATGGCCATGATGGGCAGCGGGACCGCACGCGGCGATGATCGCGCTCAGGCCGCCGCCGAGGCCGCAATCAGCAACCCGTTGCTCGATGATGTCAATCTGAACGGCGCAAGTGGGATTCTGGTCAATATCACTGCGGGCCCGAACCTTACGATGCGTGAGTTCGACGAAATCGGCCGCGTCGTGCATGATTTTGCCGCAGATGATGCCACTGTCGTGATCGGCACTACGCTGGATGCGGAAATGCAGGATGACGTCCGCGTGACCGTCGTAGCCACCGGCCTGAACCGGAGTGCGGCCCGTGCGCCGCAACCCCGTCCACAGCCGCGCGAGGAGGTCGTCACGCCTCAACCTCGCCCGCGGCCAGTCATGCTCCGCACTGGCACCGGTCCGGCGGTGGTCGCGACGCCTGCGCCCCTCCGGACGAGCGCCAGCGTCCCTCGCGTGCGTGCTGATGATGCGGCCGAAGCGGTGGCCCCCGCTCAGGCAGCTCCAGCGGGATTCGACTACATCGACATCCCCGCGTTCCTGAGAAAGCAGGCTGACTGACGCCGCCGCCGCCGGATGCGGCCGAGCACCTGCTGCCATCGCCGCTCCCGTCCGCGGGGGTGGCAGCAGGGCGTCTCCATCGGTTTGTGAGGTCAATTACAGTACGCAAGGGTTTGCTTTATCGTTCGTAAAGGCTGTGTTACATTCCGGCCCACTTTGGCTGCTGCCCCGCCGGGTTCATCAATGATCAAGCAGCGCACCCTCAAAAATGCCATTCGCGCAACCGGTGTTGGCCTGCACACTGGCGATAAGGTCTATATGACCCTTCGGCCAGCTGCGCCAGACACTGGCATCGTGTTCCGTCGCACCGACTTGCCCTCTCCGGTGGACATTCCGTCGCGTTGCGAATTCGTCGGCGATACTCGGCTTTCGAGCACACTCGTCCGCGATGGTGCCCGCGTCGGTACGGTCGAGCATTTGCTTTCGGCGATGGCAGGCTTGGGAATCGACAATGCCTATGTGGATCTGTCAGCACCGGAAGTGCCGATCATGGATGGGAGTGCCGGTCCCTTCGTATTCCTGCTGCAGTCCGCTGGCATCGAGGAACAGGCTGCCCCCAAGCGGTTTATCCGGATCAAGACACCAATCAGGGTCGAGGATGGCGATAAGTGGGCCCGGTTTGAGCCATTCAACGGATTCAAGGTGGGTTTTTCGATTGAATTCAAGCACCCGATTTTCAGTGCACGTACCTCGCGGGCCGAGATCGATTTTTCAACCACCTCGTTCGTAAAGGAAGTAAGCCGCGCACGGACATTTGGATTCATGCGTGATATCGAAATGCTGCGCGAGCGCAATTTGGCGATGGGTGGGTCCATGGACAACGCCATCGTCCTGGATGATTACCGCGTGCTAAACGAGGACGGCCTGCGTTACGAGGACGAGTTCGTCAAGCACAAGATTCTGGATGCCATTGGCGATCTGTACTTGCTGGGCCATAGCCTGATTGGTGCTTTCTATGGTCACAAATCAGGCCACGAACTCAACAATCGGCTGCTGCGCACGTTGATGGCTAACGAGAACGCGTGGGAAGAGGTCAGCTTCGACGATGCCGAGTCGGCTCCAATCTCCTACGCGCACCCGGCACAGGCAATCTGAACCCGAGGTACCGCGATCCATCGTGGCCAGCTCGGCGTGCATTACACGGTTTTCCGGGCGGAAAGCGCGTCACCCGTCACTGTGTCGTACCGAGCAAATGCACTAGTGAGGCGCCAGTGACGCCAATGCCAGTAGCTGCTTCCGCAGCTCGGGATCCGTTTGCCCCTGCGCGGCAGCCTTCAAGTGCGCAGCGGCGGCGGCCGACAAGACGCGGGCGGGGGGGATTGGCTCCGGTTCCGCTGCAGGTGGCACGATCTTGACGATCAAGGCGCGCGCTTGAATGCCATGCGCACGCGCCAGGCGTAGCACTGTGGTTTGCTCCAGACGTAGCCGAGACGCCCAGGCGGCGCTGCTGGCCAGAAACACGATCCGATCGCCTCGCACATTGCCGAGGCGTACATGTTCGGCCAGCGTCGGCGAGAGGTAGCGGCGCAATTGCTGGTCGAGGTCTGCCAAAATCCTCGTGCGATCGAACAGTGACTGGAGGCTCGAACAATCAACGAGACTCCGTGGGCCATGGCGTGCGCGTGGTGCGGGCGGTCGTTGCATGATCAGACCACGGAACCTGCAGGGACATGCACATCATACTGGTCCCCATGACCGTATGATGTTCCCAGCCACGGGATGGCGGGAGTCACGATGACGTTCCACTGGGCTGGTAATGACCGCACTTGAAAGGGCCCGTTTCCGTCGTTATCCGGAGTCTGGCCTTGGCGTAGTATCCTTGGCGTTTTGCGCGGATCCACCGCGCCACCGTACTGAGCGAGTCAATGATGTTGAACCGAGTCCTGACCGGCGTATTCGGAAGCCGTAATGAACGCGTTGTGCGTCAGCTGCAGCGTAAGGTGGCGCGGATCAATGCGCTTGAGTCGGATTGGCAGAAGCTGGACGACACAGCGCTAAGGGCCAAGACAGTCGAGTTCCGCGATCGCCTCGCTAAAGGCGAGACGTTGGACGACTTGCTGCCCGAAGCATTCGCTACCGTGCGCGAAGCTGCACGGCGAGTCATCGGCATGCGTCACTACGATGTGCAGTTGATTGGCGGGATGATCCTGCACATGGGAAAGATTGCCGAAATGCGAACCGGCGAAGGCAAGACGCTTGTGGCGACCCTGCCTGTTTACCTCAATGCGCTGGATGGCAAGGGTGCCCATGTCGTCACTGTCAACGATTATCTGGCGAGGCGAGACGCTGCATGGATGGGGAAGGTATACGGCTTCCTTGGGATGAGTGTGGGTGTCGTCTATCCCGGCATGGAAAGCGCCGACAAAGCTTCGGCATATGCGGCGGACATCACCTACGGAACCAACAACGAGTTCGGGTTCGATTACTTGCGTGACAACATGGCACTGAGCAAGGACCAGCGCTTCCAGCGCGGTCTGCATTTTGCCATCGTGGATGAGGTCGATTCGATTCTCATCGATGAGGCGCGCACTCCGCTGATCATTTCCGGGCCAGCCGAAGACTCGCCGGAGCTCTACGTTAAGCTCAATCGCATCGTGCCGAATCTCAGGCGTCAGGAAGCCGAGGATTCGGAGGGTGACTATTGGGTTGATGAGAAGCAGAAGCAAGTCTATCTGTCCGAGGATGGCATGGAGAATGCCGAGTTGCTCCTTCGGAAAAGTGGCGTCATCAGCGAGGATTCCAGCCTATACGACACGCGAAATTTGGCTGCGGTGCACCACCTGAACGCCGCACTGCGCGCGCACGCGCTGTATCACCGGGACGTGGATTACATCGTTCGCGATGGCGAGGTGATCATTGTTGATGAATTCACCGGGCGAACGCTGCCCGGCAGGCGATGGTCCGAGGGTCTGCACCAGGCGGTGGAAGCCAAGGAAAGCGTCCCGATTCAGCGCGAGAATCAAACACTCGCCACCATTACGTTCCAGAACCTTTTTCGCATGTACAGCAAACTTGCGGGGATGACTGGAACCGCTGATACGGAGGCATACGAATTCCAGAGCATCTATGGTCTTGAGGTCGTAGTCATTCCGACGCATAGACCCATGGTCCGCAAGGACAATCACGATCTCGTGTTTCTCAACCGCGAAGCGAAGTACAACGCCGTCGTGGCGGACATCAAGGATTGCTACCAACGACATCAGCCGGTCCTCGTTGGCACGACTTCGATCGAGGTGTCTGAGCTCCTATCGCAGCGTCTGCGCAAGGAAGGAGTTCCCCATGAGGTGCTAAATGCCAAGCAGCATGAGCGTGAAGCCCATATCGTTGCGCAAGCAGGGCGTCCAGGCGCAGTGACTATTGCTACCAACATGGCCGGTCGCGGAACGGACATCGTGCTCGGTGGCTCGCTTGAAGCCGAGCTTGCTGCGTTGCCCGCAGATGCATCGGAGTTAGAACGTCAGCGCATCAAGTCTGAGTGGCAAAAGCGCCATGACGAGGCAATCGCCGCCGGTGGTCTCCATATTATCGGTACCGAGCGCCACGAATCGCGTCGCATCGACAACCAGCTCCGTGGACGCTCGGGCCGGCAGGGGGATCCGGGATCCTCGCGCTTCTACATTGCGCTGGAAGACAACTTGATGCGCATTTTTGGCGGCGATGCAGTGGCACGCTGGATGCGCGCCTTTGGCATGAAGGAAGATGATGCGATCGAAGAGCGCATGGTCAGCCGTCAGATCGAGAAGGCACAGCGGAAGGTCGAGCAGCACAACTTCGACATTCGGAAGAACCTGCTCGAGTACGACGACACCGCGAATGACCAACGCAAGGTGATCTACGAGCAGCGAAATGAATTGCTGGATGCCGGGCACGTGGAGGAATCGATCCGTGAAATTCGTGTCGCGGTTTTCACCTCGCTCGTCGCTCGATTCGTTCCTCCGGACAGTGTCGACGAACAATGGGACATTGCGGGGCTGGATCGCGCACTCTCGTCTGACTTTGGACTGGAACTTGGCCTCGCCGCTTGGATTGACGGTCAGCCGGAAGTTGATCATGACCGGATCCTGCGACATGTGCTGGATGCCGCGGATGCCCAATTCGCGAGCAAGGAGGCTGCCTTGGGGGCCGAGAGCATGCGACAGCTCGAGAAGCAGGTGATGCTGACGGTGCTTGACAACGCTTGGAAGGAGCACCTGTCCAGCATGGACTACCTCCGGCAAGGCATCTACCTTCGCGGATATGCGCAGATGCAGCCCAAGCAGGAATACCAGCGTGAATCTCTGCTTCTTTTCCAAGACATGCTTGAGCACATCAAGGGCGAAGTTACGCAGATCTTGGCACGTATCCAAATCCAGAGCGAAGCCGAGATCGCAGCCATGGAAGCGGAGCGTCAGCGCCAGGCTTCCCGAGCCGCGTTGGAGTTCCGTCATGCGGATGTGAGTGGCTATGCGGCCGGAGCCGGTGACGATGTCGTGGACGCGAATTTCGGAGAGGGCGTGGCAACATTGGCTGCCGCTCCGGCCACGGTGGTACGCGAAGGACCCAAGGTTGGGCGAAATGACCCATGTCCTTGCGGGTCAGGAAAAAAATACAAACACTGCCATGGCCGATTGGGTTGACCGGTCGCGAGGAGCGCGTAATTCCTACTCCTCGCCTCGCGAATCGCGCCGCCGAGTCGGTTCCGCGGCCACGCTGACGAACTGCGGTTCACCGCTATCCAAGCGCATCGCTGTTAGCCGACCGCCCCAGACGCAACCGGTATCGAGTCCATAGACCCCGAGGCCGGCGAAGCGGCCAAGCGCCGACCAATGCCCGAACACAATGGGGGTCTCGCGACGAGCAATGCCCGGGACCTCGAACCATGGATAAAGCCCAGCCGGTTGCGTGCCCGGCGCGCCCTTGGCTTCAAAATCCATGCGCCCTCTCGCGTCCACAAAGCGCATGCGCGTAAAGACATTGATGCTCGCCCGAAGGCGTTCGATCCCCTTCAGGCCTGGATGCCAAAGTGCCGGCCGATTGCCGAACAGTTGCTGCAGCATGCGTCCGTGGTGCGGTCCCCGCAATTCACGCTCGATCTCGGTCGCCACCCGCTGGGCTTGCCGAAGGTTCCAGCGAGGAGCAAAGCCGGCGTGGACCATTGTGTAGCCGAGATGGACATCGTGGTGAAGCAGTCGACGGGTGCGCAACCAGTCGAGCAAGTGGTCTCGGTCTGGCGCGAACAGAATGCTTCGCAACTCCGGATTCACTCGTGCCTGCGCCGCCTCGTCACGCTGCGCGACAGCCAAAAGACTGAGGTCATGATTTCCGAGCGTGACCACTGCCTTGTCACCTAGACCACTGACGAGCCGCAAGACCTCAAGCGACTCGCCGCCGCGATTAACGAGATCGCCGCAGAACCACAGCCGATCATGCGCGGGATCAAATCGCAATGCCTCGATCAGCCTCAACAGTTCCGGCAGACATCCCTGCACGTCGCCGATTGCCCAGATTGCCATCAGTCTGCGCCGCGGCGTGAATGCATGGCCCGACGCAATGCTGTCGACTCGCGCTGGACGTTCAATGCAGCACGCGCGGTACGCTGAGGACGAAGGCCGGAATCGCCGCGGCGAACCGCGTCCCGTCGACTGCCTGCATTTCGTAACTTCCCTCCATGGTGCCGAGGCTGGTCTTCAGGATTGCACCCGACGTGTATTCGTAGCGCTCGCCCGGCTGGATCAGCGGTTGTACACCGACGACACCGTCGCCACGCACCTCTTCCGTATGGCCGTCGGCGTCGGTGATGAGCCAGTGTCGGGAGAGCAGGCGTGCAGCCACGTCGCCGGCATTGTGCAGGCGGACGGTGTACGCAAATGCAAACCGCTGGGCTTCGGGTTCAGATTGCTCCGGCAGGTAAAAGCTTTGGACCTGCACTGCGACGTCATAGGGGTTGCGTGTGGACATGCATGGATTGTCGCCAGCGGCGAGCCTACCGGCAAGGGTGGCGCGTCGTTGCGTCAGATGCAGGCGGCTTCGGCGAGGCGTACGAAGTCTTCCGGAGCCAAGCGTTCGGCGCGAAGGCTTGCATCGATGTCACATGCGCGAATAGCGTCGACATCGAGAACGCCTTGCAAGGCGTTGGCCAACGTCTTGCGACGTTGGCCAAAAGCGGCACGTACAACTTTGTCGAGCGCCGCCCTTGATGCTTGAGGCATGCCTGATCCAGGCAAGGGCTTCAGGCGAACCACAGCGGAGTCCACTTTGGGAGGCGGCCGGAAGGCGCTTGGCGGCACCTGAAGCAGCGGCTCCACGCTGCATGCAAGCTGCAGCATGACACTCAGCCTGCCATAGTCCTTGCCGCCCGGTGCAGCCGCCATGCGCGCAACGACTTCGTGTTGAAGCATGAAGTGCATGTCCTCGATGGCGTCGGCGTGGCGGAGGCAGTGAAAGAGGATCGGTGAAGAAATGTAATAGGGCAAGTTTCCGAACACGCGGAGCTTTGTGCCTCGGGGCGCCAATGTGGCGAGGTCCACGGCCAACACGTCGGCTTGCATGAGTTCCAGTGTGCCTAGGCCTGTCGCACGGATGCGAAGCGGTTCGATCAAGTCGCGGTCGAGTTCAATGGCGGTCAGACGGCCAGCGGCGCGTAGCATCGGCAGGGTAAGCACACCCTCGCCGGGACCAATTTCGACTAACGAGTCGCTTGGTCGCGGCGCGATAGCCGCGACGATTCGATCAACCACGGCGCGGTCGTGGAGAAAGTGCTGACCCAAGTGTTTCTTCGGGCGTCCCAACGGGCCTATCTCGCGGCGGATTGGCGACTGGCTGAAAGCGCCAATGCCAACGAGCACGCACTTGCCATGCTAGTTGGATCAGCGCAACCACGCCCGGCAATATCGAGCGCCGTGCCATGGTCGACGGACGTACGGACGAATGGCAGTCCGAGCGTGACGTTGACTGCGTTTTCAAAAGATTCGCTCTTCAGGACAGGCAGTGCCTGATCGTGATACATGGCGAGTACTGCGTCGTAGCGTTCGCGTGCAACCGGTGTGAAGGCAGTATCGGCGGGTACCGGCCCAATGAGGTGCAAGCCATCGGCGCGGAGTGCATCCATCGTCGGGATGATGGTCTCGACTTCCTCTCGGCCAAGGTGTCCCT
>JAKAEJ010000065.1 GCA_021818335.1 Pseudomonadota bacterium
TCCACCGCCTGCCCGAGCGTATCCGCGCCCACGCCCTGATCTGCTTCATGGCCTTGGTCTTGTACCGCGTGCTGCGCATGCAGCTCAAGGCCTCCGGCAGCGCCTACTCCCCGGAGCGGGCGCTCGAAATCGCGCGCCGTATCCAGCTCCACCAGGTGCGCATCGCCGGCCACGGTGCCGCCAGCGGCTTGACCGACCTGAGCCCCGAGCAGCTTGCCTTGTTCGACCAACTTCAACTCGACATCCCGGCCCGAGAACCCTTCGACATCGCCCTGTAGTGCCAATTTCGACTGCCTCAACATAGGCGGGTCAATGGCTTACGCAACAATATGTCGAACTCGGGTGGCAAGTGGCGTATCCCGGCCAAGGCCACGAGATGCGGTTCGAGGCAGACACGCGCAGCTCTGCGTGGGATGGATTGGGTGGTTACAAATACCGTCCAGTGTCCACGGAGATGATGTCTAAACCTGTCACCTGTGCACGCTCAGGCGCTTAACCCTGTCCAGAATTTCGCAGAAATGGCACGGGCGCCAGAAGAAGGCCAATAAAATTTGTGCATTGCATCCGTGACAAGGTTAAGCCACGCCGACACCGCCGCAACCCGCCACGGCGCAGGTCGCGTCGGCATCGTTGCGCCACCGGCGCGAGTCGATGCTCCGCGCAACTCAGGGCCGGCGCGCCAACTCCGGGTTTTCCTTGGTCACGGGCATCAGGTCCTTCTTGGAGACGCCCATCCAGAGCAGCAGCGGGCTGGCAATGAATATCGACGAGAGCGTGCCGACCACGATGCCGATCAGCATGGTGATCGCGAATCCGTGCACGGCCGGGCCCCCGAAGAAGAAGAGGGCGGCCATGGCGATTCCGGTAAACAGTGACGTGATGATGGTTCGCGAGAGCGTGCTGTTGATCGCTCGATTGAGCACTTCCTCCGGCTCGGCGCGGCGGCTGGACCGGAAGAGCTCGCGCACGCGGTCAAACACCACCACTTTGTCGTTGATCGAGTACCCCACCACGGCGAGTACGGATGCCAAAACGGTGAGATCGAAGTCTCTCTGCGTGAGAGCATAGAAACCGAGCGTCACGATCGTGTCGTGCAATTCCGTGATCAGTGCGGCCACGGCGAAGCGCTTTTCGAAGCGTGCCCACAGATAGATCATGATGCCGATGATGACGAAGATAACGGCAACCACGCCGTCATTGCGCAACTCGGATCCGACCTGCGGTCCCACGAAGTCCGTGCGTTTCAGCGTGGCATCGGGTCGTGCCGCTTTCAGCACCCGGATGACCTGCGCCGCCACTTGGTCTGCCGCGCCCTGCTGCTTGTCGAGCGCCGTTGCCGCTGCGGCGCCGCGTGGCTGGAGGCGAATCGAAAATTCGCGGGTTCCGCCCAAGCTCTGGACGACCGCACTGCCATAGCCCGCCTTGTCAAGCGTGTCACGTACCGTGGTGGCATCCATGGGCTGGGCATAGCTCACTTCCACCAGGACGCCGCCCGTGAAGTCGAGGCCGTAATTGAGGCCGCGCGTCGCGATCAGGACGATCGATCCGACGAACAGCATCAGCGCGATCGCGATGCTGAACCTGCGCAGGTTGAGGAAATGGATGTTGCTGTTCGGATTGAAGATTTCCATGACGTCCTCCTTAGACCGACAGCGTCTTCAACTTGCGCCCGCCATGGATTAGCGCGGTGATCGCGTGGGTGACGGTCACCGAAGTGAACATCGAGGTCAGGATGCCGACCGCCAGGGTGATGGCAAATCCACGGATCGATCCCGACCCGAAGGTCATCAATCCGAACGCCGCCAGCAGGTGGGTGACATTGGCGTCAAGGATGGTGGCCCAGGCCTTTTCATAGCCCGCACGGATGGCGGCCAGCGGCGTCGATCCGTTGCGCAATTCCTCGCGGACCCGCTCGCAGATCAGCACATTGGCGTCGATGGCCATGCCGAGCGTCAGGACGATGCCGGCGATGCCCGGCATGGTGAGAGTCGCCTGGAACAGGCTCAGGACCGCCACCAGGAGCACCAGGTTCAAGACCAGCGCGATGTCGGCCACCAGTCCGAACAGTTTGTAGTAGATGGCCGCTGCGACGAGTACCAGGCCGAGGCCGAGCAGCACCGAAAGCAGGCCTTTCTCGATGTTTTGCTGCCCCAGACTGGGACCGATCACGCGCTCTTCCACGATGTTCATCGGCGCCGCGAGCGAACCGGACTTGAGCAGCAGGGAGAGGCTTTGCGCTTCGGATTGCGTCAGGCCCGTCGTCTGGAAATTCTTGCTGAAGACGCCTTGGATGACCGCATGGTTGATGACCTCTTCCTTGGTCTTGGCCGTGTGGACGTCTTTGCCATCGACCTTCTTCACCTCAGGAATGCGCTCGATATAAAGCACGGCCATCTGCTTGCCGATGTTCTTGCTGGTGAAGTCGAACATCCGCGCAGCTGCCGCCGAATCGAGTTCGACATTGACCGTGGGCTGCCCGCTTTGCTGGTCGAAGCCCGCGCTGGCGTCGATCATTTCATCGCCGGAGGCGATGATCTTCTTTTTCAGGACGATGGGGCGGCCATCGCGCTTGTAGTACAGCTTGTCTTCGGGCGGCACGATGCCGGTCTTCAGGATTTGCGGAATGTCGGCGCTCTGGTCGACCGCGTGATACTCGATGGTGGCGGTCGCGCCCAGGATTTTCTTGGCTTCGGCCGTGTCCTGCACGCCTGGCAGCTCGACCACGATGCGGGTGGCTCCCTGCTGCTGGATGACCGGTTCCGAGACGCCCAGGGCGTTGACGCGATTGCGCAGGGTCGAGAGGTTCTGATGGATGATCGATGTTTCGATCTTGTCGAGTTCTACCGGTCCGAGCGTCGCGTCTAGCGCGAGATTGCCGTCGCTACCGGTGCCATTGACCAGCGTCAACGCGCTGTCATTGCGCGCGATGAGCGCACGTCCGGCTTCACGCGCAGCCGAAGTCTTGAATTCGACTCGGATGGTGTTGCCCCGGCGCACGATGCGATCGTAGTCGATCTTCTTGGCGCGAAGGCTGTCGCGCACGTCATCCATGTAGCGCTGCATCTGCTGGTCGAGTACGGCATGGGCGTCGACCTGCATCAGGAAGTGCACGCCACCTTGGAGGTCCAGTCCGAGCGGCATGGCGTTGGCGCCAATTGCGCGCAACCAGTGGGGCACGGAACTGGCCAAATTGACGGCGACCACGTAATCCTCGCCCAGCGCATCGCGTACCGCCGTATAGGCCTTGAGCTGGGTATTGGTATTGGTGAAACGAACCAGCAGCCGGTCGTTTTGCAGGGTGGTGTCCACGCTGCGCACGTCCGCCTTCTGCAGGATTGAACCTACGCGCTGGGCGAGCGCGGAAGTCACTGGATGCGTGCTGCTGCCCTGGATCTGGACGGCTGCCTGCGGGCGGAATGCGTTGGGCAGCGCGTAGAGGATGCCGAACAGCAGCACCGCGAGCACCAGCCAGTATTTCCAGCGGGGGAAATCGATCATGAGGGGAGTCCTGCGTACGGCAACGGCGCCAGGCGCCGTCAGGAGGCTTTCAGCGTGCCCTTGGGCAACACCGCGGCGACGGCCTGGCGTTGGACACGTACGGTAACGCCCGATGCGACCTCGAGCGAAATGAAGCTTTCATCCAGCGCTTGGATACGGCCCGCCATGCCGCCGTTGGTCAGGACTTCATCGCCCTTGGCGAGTTCCGAGACCATCTTCTTCAGTTCCTTTTGCCGCTTCATCTGCGGTCGGATCATCATGAAGTACATCGCGCCGAACAAGACGGCCATCATGATCAGGATCTGCAAGCCACCACCTGCGGATGGCGCGGCGGCTGTGCCTTGGGCGTATGCGTTGGGGATCAGGAAATCCATCGTCGGTCTCGGTCTCGGTCTTGGCCGGCGCGCCGGCGTTCAAAAGCACCCGATTATGCCACGTGGCCGGGCCAGTGCGCCCGTCGGCTTCTGCAGACCGGTGGCCGGCGTCCACGGGGCTCGGGCGGGTCGCCCGTCACGCCACGAGATTCCGCCGGGCATGGAAATCAGCCACGAACGCGCCGAGGGACCCTTCGGCGATCGCATCCTGCAATCCTTGCATGAGCCGTTGGTAGTAGCGCAGGTTGTGCCGCGTGGCGAGCATGCATCCCAGGATCTCGTTGCATCGATCCAGATGCCGGAGATATGCACGACTGAAGCCGCCGCTGCAGGCGGCGCAGTCGCAACCTTCCTCGATGGGTCGCGTATCGTTGGCGTATCGCGCGTTGCGGATGCGCAGCGTTCCCTGCGCCGTGAACAGGAATCCATTGCGGGCGTTGCGCGTGGGCATCACGCAATCGAACAGGTCCACGCCCCGCTGGACTGCCGCGACGATGTCCTCCGGGCGGCCCACGCCCATCAGGTAGCGGGGACGGTCCTCGGGAAGAGCCGGCAAGGTCTCGTCCAACGTGCGGTTGCGTTCGGTTTCGGGCTCGCCGACGGCCAGGCCGCCGACGGCATAGCCTGAAAAGCCGATGCGTTGAAGTGATTCGGCCGAGCGTTGGCGCAAGTCCGGGTGGGTGCCACCCTGGACGATGCCGAATAGTGCATTGGGGTTGCGAAGGTCGTCGAAGGCCCGGCGCGAGCGTTCAGCCCAACGCAACGACAGTTCCATCGACTTGCGCACCTCGGACTCGGTTCCGGGCCAGGGCGGGCATTCGTCGAAAATCATCGCGATATCCGAGTCGAGGACGCGCTGGATGCGCATCGACTCTTCGGGAGAGAGGAACACCCGGCTGCCGTCGACCGGTGAGGCGAAATGGACGCCGTCCTCAGTGATCTTTCGTCGATGCGCCAACGAGAAGACCTGGAACCCGCCGGAGTCGGTGAGGATGGGGCCGTCCCAGCGCATGAAGCCATGGAGACCTCCGAATCGCCCGATGACCTCGAGGCCCGGGCGCAACCACAAGTGGAACGTGTTGCCCAGGACCATCTGCGCACCGCTTTCGCGAATGTCACCCGGCGTCATCGCCTTGACCGTGCCGTAAGTGCCGACGGGCATGAACGCCGGCGTCTGCACGGTGCCACGGGCAAAATCCATGCGGCCACGCCGGGCCAGGCCGTCTTTGTGGAGCAGGGTGAATTGCATGCGCGCGGACGAAGCTGGGGGGCCGTGATCGTAACTGCAGTCAGTGCCGTCGATGCGCGCCGGGCCAATCAGGAAACTGATTCGAAACGGTTCGCTTCGCGGTTCTTGCGAACGGTCGCCGGATCCCAGATCCGGCCGTTCATCGCAATCCAGACGCCATCGGGCAGCGTCTGGACCGCACCAACCGCACAGCCAATATTGAATACGGCATCCGAACCCACGAACCGTGCGGGGTTGAGTGCGCCGGTCAGCACAATTACCTTCCCGACAATGCCCGAGAGCGCACTCGCTGTGTCGACCATGGTATCCGTGCCGTGCGTCACCAGCACGTGGCGCTGGCTCTGGCGCTCGATCACATCGCGCAGCAGGGCCCGGTCCGCGGCATCCATGTGCAGGGAATCCTTGCGCATGAGCTGGATGACATCGAAGCGGAACGCAACCCCGATCGATTCGAGGATCTGGCCGATCTGCGGTTCGCCGATCTGATAATTGGACTTGTCGTCGAAGTAGATCTTGTCGATCGTTCCGCCGGTCGTAACGATGCAGAGGTGGTCCATGGTGGGCGCCGTTGATTCCGTGACGGCATAGCGTAACCGCAGCGTGGACCGATGACGCGGGCCGGCCCCAAGACGGGAGGTGAATGCCGGGGTTGCCCTCAATCCTGCGAGAGGATGGCGCTGCTCTCATCTGCGGCGAGCGGCGGCAGGCGCAGCACCCCGTTGGCAAGGAAGCGACGCAAGGCGGCAGCCGGGCGTGGGTCGCCGATCTCGCCCGCAGATTGCGCCGTTTTCGCCAAAAAGGTCGCTGCGGCACAACGCGCCAGCGTCAGGGCCAAGCCCCGCGCGCCCGCCTGCAAGCGGGGCGCGTCGGTTTGTACCTGCTGCCACCATCGGGTCGCTGCGTCCAAGGCCGCCAAGACCGCCATCCCCTCCGGATTCCGCCGCGGCCATTGCGAGCGAAGCCACGAGGTCAAGGGGGCCGGTCCATGCTCGAGGACGCGCAGTGCATCCAGCGCCAGCACATTGGTCGTGCCTTCCCATATCGGGTACACCTGCGCGTCGCGGAGGAGCAATGGCAGTCCCGTGTCCTCGATGTAGCCGGCGCCGCCGAAGGCCTCGAGGCATTCGGACGCGATGCATACCGCGAGCTTACCGGTCCACAGCTTGGCCAAGGGCGTGAGGACGCGCCACGCGGCATGGTCGGCGGCATCGGCCAGGCCTGATTCCACGATGCCGAGCAGGCGAGCCACGCCAAAGCCCAATGCGAAGGCGGCTTCGAACTCCGCCGCGAGGCCGGCCAGCGTCTCGCGGTGCAGTGGCTTGTCCGCCAGGATGCCGCCAAAAGCTGCGCGACGCATTGCATAGTCGTGGGCGAGGGCGAGTGCTCGGCGCATGGTCGCCAGCGCGCAGATGGTGTTCCAGGTCCGGGTAATGTTGAGCACAGGTGCGATCTTGCGCACGCCCTGCGATGGCTCGCCGATCGGAACTGCCTCGAGACCGTCGAGGGTGATTTCCGCGGTGGGCAGTTCGCGGGTGCCCAGCTTGTCCTTCAGCCGCTCGATGCGCAACCCGTCACACCAGCTGCCCTCGTCGGTGCGTGTCTGCGCCAAGAAGAGACCGAGGGCGCTGCTGCCGGGTCCTGCGCCGGCTGGCCTTGCGAGCGCCAATGCGGCGTCGCCGACGATGGCCGATGCGAACCATTTTCGCCCATAGAGACGCCAGCGGCCCGCGCCGTCCTGGCGTGCCTCCACTTCCGTCCCCGAGACATCAGAACCGCCGGAGGTCTCGGTCATCCATTGGCCCGCCAGCCACAGGCTTTCGGCGGAGCGGCTGAGAAAACGCGGCAGGAGCCGCGCGGCGAGTGGCAGTTCGGGATTCGCCTTCAACACCGTGGCTGCGCCATCGGTCATGGCCAGTGGGCACGTATAGAACGCGCTTGCGACATGGTAGAGATACACACGCGCGAACTGGCTGCAGCGCTGCAGGCCGGACGGATGCGGTTCGTGCCCGGCCCAGAGAAGCCCGTGCCGCGCGGTCAGGGCCGCACCCTCCCGCCACGCGGTCCCGAGCGTGATGTGATCGATGCGCCGGCCCCAGGCGTCCCAGTGCGTCAATTCGGGTTCTTCGCCCCGGCCTGGCACGCTTCGCGTGTACGCAGCGATAGCGTAATCGCCCAGATTCTCCAGGTGAGGTTGGAATCCAGCCAGCTCGTCCGGCTCGAAGTGGATTCGAAGCCACACCCCCAGAACCCGGTCGTGGTGCAGAGGGTGTGGCAACCGCGGTCCCTGCTGGATGAAGGCCATGGCCTGCTCCTGCGTTGCGACGATAGGGGTGTCCGGGCGCACCGGATGGGGCGCGGAACCTTCAGTAAGTGTCGCCCTCGCTGCTCAGGGCCTGCTCGAGCTGGTCGCCGAGCGCACCCAACTCGCCGATCAACCGGTTGAGTTCGTCGAGCACGAGGATGTCGTAAGGTCGGTTTTCACACAAGTGGAGGTAGGGCGATCCCTCCAGGTCGCTGATTGCGAGGAAGCCGGCTCGCTGTTCCCAGTTGAACCGGAGGCATCGCTCTGCGTCCATGCCGACGACTGGTCCGATGGGCGTGGAGACTCGCAGGTACTTCCGGCTTTGCTCCCCTTCAAGGTCGACCAGATAGATGCCTTGGTGGCGCGAGCGACGAAGTTCAAGATCGAAGCTGATCAAATAGGGGTCGTTGGTGCGCAACGTGTAACGGCTGCCGAAATGCGCGCGCACCGACTCGAAGGTCAGCATGGCTGCTCTCCTGGACTACCTGGGACTCATGGTAGCTTCATCGGCATGCCCACTGAACCCGCACGCGATGCCGCACGTGCCGCGATCAAAGCTGCCGTCCATGCCATCCCCCTCGGTCGGGTTAGCAGCTACGGCGCGGTCGCCCGGAAAGCGGGTCTGCCGGGTCGCGCGCGACTCGTGGGCCATGTCTTGCGGACGAGCCTCGATGGTGACCTGCCATGGCAGCGCGTGCTGCATGCCGATGGTCGGCTGGCGGCACCGGTTGGGACGAAACTCGCCCGACTCCAGGCGCGGCGATTGGCTGCCGAGGGAGTTGCCGTCCGTCAGGGCCGGGTCCCCGCCGACCATTTCGCCGAGCAAGGGGATCTCGACGCCGCGCTGTGGCAGTTCGGCGAGGGGACGGCTAGCGGCCGCGGTTGATCAGAACCGGGACGAGCGATAGCAGCGCCAGTGCGGTCAGCGGGAGGATCACATGTGGCTCGATAACCAAATGCAGTCCCACCGGCTCACCGCGCGCCAGCGCCTCGCCAAGGCCCGCGCCCACCGCACTCTCGAACCCTTCCATGACAACCCCTCCGCCTGCCGTGACCGCCAGGAACAGCCACAGTGGGCAGCGCAGCCAGGCGAGTGCCAGGGTCACCCCGCCAAACGGGAATACCGGGACGAGGCGCAGGAAGAGCGCGTAGCTGCCCGGATGATGCAGGAAGCCAGCACGCAAGCGCTCGGCCAGCGCCGGTGCAGTCCGGGTGCCGGCCGACAGTGCCATCCGCGTGGCAAGGAAGAGCACCAGGGATCCCAGGACCAGACCCATCGTGGACCACAGCGTGCCTTCGACCAGTCCGAACAGCATGCCACCCGCGATGGTGATCAGCAGCAGCCCCGGCGCGCCGCTCGCCACGGCCAACACCAAGACGCCCAGATAAGCAAGGCGCGACAGCCAGGGTGATGCATGGATGAGTTGCCGCAGGTGGGCATGTTCCGCAGCCAGATGCCGGGGATCGAAGTGCCTCAACGTACCCGAGGCCACGAGCACCACGCCGGCGGCGAGCAGGAGCAGCAAAGGCAGGAGGGAGCGCAGGCGGTTCATGGCTCACGTGTCGTGCAAAACGGCAAGCATAGCGGCAAGGCGTGTGCCCGCGGATTGATCGACATGGTTCCTCAGCCGCCGTCGCATTGCACGTGCCTTCGAGCTATCGGTCGCTCGCAAAGACGCTTCGAATGGCTGAATTTCCGCCGACGTGGCGGCCTTTCGGCGGGGTAGGCTTGCAGTTGGTGTGGTTGCCGCTTCAGAGCCGCAGGCTTAGGGGCGCCAACGGGGCCATCCGAGATGGCGGGTGGCGACGCGGGCCTGGTGCAGGCGGTGCCGGTGGGCGGCCAGTATGTCGCCCCGCGTCAACATGCCCACCACGTGGCCGGGTTTGCTCACGTCGACGACCACGAGCCGTCCGACATCCGCCAGAACCATCTGGTCCGCGGCTTCGCGCAGACTCTGGTTGCCGACGGCGGTCATGGGCGCGCGCGCGACCAGCGTGGCAAGGGGCGATGATCCCTCGGCGGCGGGACTGAAGATGTCCCTGCGGGTCAGCACGCCGCAAAGCCTGCCTTGTTCGTCGAGGACGGGATAGCCTTGGTGTGCCGTTGCCGGTGAATGCGTTGACAGCCAGGCGCACGTCTCGGCGACCGTCTGCGACGCCCGCAGGGTCACGGCCGGCGCGCTCATGGCGGCATGCACCGGGACCAGTTCGAGGTAGTCCGCGCTGTAGTCCGCTGGGACCCGCACGCCACGACGATCGATCTTCTCGGTCATGATCGTGGTGCGCATCAACAATCCGGAAACGAGGTAGGCGGTGAAGCAGCCCGCGAGCAGCGCGACGAGTCCATGCGGCTGACCCGTCGTCTCGAAGGCGAACGCGACGGAGGTCAGCACCGCACGTGAGGCCCCCGCGAACAAAGCCGCCATGCCCACCAGTGCGGCCAGGCGAGGATCGAGGCCGAGCGCGGGCCATGCGTGCGCCACCATCAGCCCTAGTGCGCCGCCGAGCGCTCCGCCGACGGTGAACAGCGGCGCCAGCGTGCCGCCCGAGGTGCCGCTCCCAAGCGCAACCACCCAAGAGAGGAACTTCAGGCCGGCGAGGGTGAGCAGGGCCGCCAGGCCCAGTTGTCCCGCGACGATGGCGGCGATGTTGCCGTAGCCGACGCCCAGCGTCAGTGGCGCGCGCCACCCGATCAGTCCGACCGCGATGCCCCCCAATACGGGCCACCACATGAAGTGCACGGGGAGCTTGGCAAATTGGTCTTCGACCCAGTAGGCGGAATGCGTCACGCCGACGCTGGCAAGGCCAAGCAGCGCGCCAAGGGCCAGGCAAGCGGCGATGGCGGCTGCGCCGGGCACGGCAAGCCCGGCGAGCGGAAACATCGGGGCGCTGCCTTCGAATTGGTAGCGCAGCGCAGTCGCCGCAACGACCGCGAGCGCCACCGGGACCAGCGATCGCGCGCGTCGCTCGAACAGCAGCAGTTCGATGGCCAGCAGGACGGCCGCCAGCGGCGCCGCAAACACGGCGGCCATGCCGGCCGCGGCACCGGCCGCCAGCAGCGTTTTGCGCTCATCCGCCGTGACCCTCAACAGTTGGCCGAACAGTGAACCCAGGGCGCCGCCGGTGGCAATGATCGGTCCTTCGGCACCAAAGGGCC
>JAKAEJ010000066.1 GCA_021818335.1 Pseudomonadota bacterium
CCCGGCTTGAACCACGGCATCACCTGCATGAGCGGCCTGACGTGCATGGCCGCGGTGTCAAACAGCGCATAGTCGCCGGGATCGCTGCCACTGTAGGCGTGCAGCAGGATGGTGCTGCCATGAGCGCTCATCCCGCTGAAGCCGATGAATTCACCCGGAAATGCATTCATGAGTGCCTTGTGGATTGCCGTCCACTTGTCGCTGCGGAGGTAATCAACGGTAGGCACGCCGTTCGTGAAGGTGGCGGTGAAGGTCACGGCGATGGGAGCGCGGTGGTCGGCTCGCGGGCTCCACAGGACGCGGTTGACCGAGCCGAAGGCATTGCTGGCGAGCACCTGCTTGTTGCTTCCGTCGACGCCGCAGCGGATTAGTTGCTTGGGACCGCCATCGGCACTGTAGAGCGCATAGACAACGTCGGCACTATCGCTGATCCAAAGGGGCTGGAACACGCGCCCGAAGGCTCCGGCGGGCGCCTTGCGCCAGCCACCACTTCGTTTGGCCGCGAATACGGTCGTGTTCCCCTGGATGGATTGCGTGATGGCATAGAGGGGTTTGCCGTTGCGGACGTAAAACGCGACGTTGCCATGGTTGATCTGGGCAATTTGCTGTGGATAGCCGCTTACGCTGTCCACGTCGTAGAGGACTGTCCGATGGAAGACGCGGTTGTCCTCGTTCAAGTTCATCGGCAGCGGGTTGACCGCGATGTAGACGTGGCCGTTCAATCGGCGCGTGGCACCGACGAGACTGGGCTGGCCGCTGTCCATGTCCATCATGTTGAATGACGCGCCCGGCGTGCCCCGTGCCGCGATGCTGTACAGCGTTCGCTGCTGCGAGCCGTCGGCATTCATCGCAATGATGTCGCCCGTCATCCGTGGGACGTCGAACGTGCCGGATTCCTTGGCCTCCGCAACGACGAGCCGCGTGGGGCTAACCCAGACAATGCGCCCCGGGAGCCGCCACATCGGAAAATTCAGTCGGGCCGTGACCTTGAGACTGGGGAGGGCGAACACGACCAGTTGGAAGCGGGCATTGGTCCCCGCATCCTGATCCACGTCGTACGACGCTGCCAGATGCTTGCCGTCGGGCGACATCGTCACATTCGTGAGCATGGGGAAGTTCGCGAAATCGCTGGCCGGCAGCGGCTTGGCCGCCGGAGGATTGGCGGCCGCCGTCATGGGCAGCGTGGCGGCTGCCAGCATGGCCAGCAAGCATCGTGTCCCGCGTAATGTTTTCATGGCTTTGTCCTCCTTGGAGCCCGTTCGCGAAGGCGCAACTAAAACACGTCCGGCGCCGCACGTTGTTTACGGTTTCGTATGGACTACGACGCCCACCGCGGCCGCGGCGGACTGGCGCCATCCCTTCCTGCTAGCCTCGACGGTTGGCATCCGGATTTCAGTCCCATGGCTTCCCCCAACGCATCCCTGCCGCTGCTGTATCTCCGGCGTGGTGAGGACTCGCGCCTCCGCGCCGGGCATCTGTGGGTCTTCTCGAATGAAGTGGATACGCAGCGCAGCCCGTTGACGGCTTTCGCAGCTGGCGATCCCTGCCTGATCGTCGACGCCGCAGGTCGCGCCTTGGGGGTCGGCTATGTCAACCCGGCCTCGCTGATTGCGGCGCGAATCCTGGACCGCGACCCCCATCGGACCGTGGACGAGTCGTTGCTTGCGGATCGGCTGCGCAGGGCGCTCGCGTTGCGCGAGCGCATCTATGACGCGCCGTATTACCGGCTGTTGTATGGCGAGTCCGATGGCGTGCCCGGGCTGACGCTTGATCGCTTTGGTGACGTTGTCGTCGCGCAGGCCACCACCGCGGGCATGGAGCGGCTCAAGCTTGCGGTCGAATCCGCAGTGGATCAAGTCCTCGCACCCCGAGCCATGGTCTGGAAGAACGATGCCGGCATCCGCGCGCTGGAGCAACTGCCGATGTACGCGGATCTTGCTTTCGGCACCTTGGGCGAGTCCGTACAGGTGCGGGAGGCAGGCCTTCGATTCGACATCGATCCGCTTGCCGGGCAGAAGACAGGCTGGTTTTACGACCAGCGCGCCAATCGCGACCGTCTCGCACCGTACGTGCGCGGTCGACGGGTGCTGGATTTGTTCAGCTACATCGGTGCCTGGGGATTGCGCGCCGCTGCCGCCGGTGCCACGGACGTGCTCTGCGTCGATGCATCCAGGGCGGCACTGGATCGCCTGCAGGAGGCCGCACGCGACAACCAGTTGAATGGTCTCGTGCGCGTCGCCCACGGCGATGCGTTCGACATCCTCCGGGACCTGCGCAGTGCCGGGGAGCGGTTCGATCTGGTGGTGGTCGATCCTCCGGCGTTCGTCAAGCGCAAGAAGGACCTTGCCGAGGGGCGCCTTGCCTACCGGCGGATCAACAGGGCCGCCATGCAGTTGCTCGGTCCCGATGGGATCCTGGTGAGCTGCTCGTGCTCGCACCACCTTCCGCGTGCGGACCTGCTGGCCGCCCTTCGCGGGGCGGCAGGGGAGTCTGGCCGCCAACTGCAGGTCCTCGAGGTCCTGCAACAGGGACCGGACCATCCGATTCAGCCGGCCATCCCGGAGACCGACTACCTCAAGGGTTACCTTTGCCGCGTGCTGCCGGCTTGAGGGGAGGGAGCCCGCGTTCTCGGCCGCGTGGCCGGCGTTCCACAAAGCTGGGTGGGGCGGGGCACTTTCCGGTGTCCATGCGGTCCGATGCCCAGTGCCCCAACCATCGTGATGGCCTTCCATGCTCCTGCCTTACTTCGATGCCATAGATCCAATTGCCTTCCACCTTGGTCCCTTGCCGGTGCACTGGTATGGGCTGATGTACCTGGGCGGGTTCGTCGCCGGATGGGCTCTGGGAGAGCATCGCCGCAGGCAGGGCCGCCTTGCGGTCAGCCGCGACGGATTCGCGGACCTGGCGTTCTACGCCATGCTGGGGGTGATCGTCGGTGGGCGCATCGGCTACATCGTGTTCTATAACCTGCCGCTCTACTTGTCGCATCCGCTGCAGATGTTCGCGTTGTGGGATGGCGGGATGAGTTTCCATGGAGGCCTCTTGGGCGTGCTGGCGGGCGGCCTCTACTGGTCGAGAAAATACCGGGTGCCATTTTTCGATGCTGTCGATTTCGTGGCACCGCTGGTGCCGATCGGACTGGCGCTGGGCCGTGTCGGCAATTTCATCAATGGCGAACTGTGGGGACACCTCACGGGAAAGCCCTGGGGCGTCATATTCCCACGCGCCTTGCGCGAGGCTTCGCAATGCGCGGCCATGACCGAAGCCGAAGTCGCCCGCAACTGGGTCTGCGCGCATTACAGCTCGGCCCAGTTGCAGCAAGCTGCCTCGTTCTCGGGCTTCAGTGACTCGCAATTGCGGGCGTTGTGGCGCACGGGAGCGCTCAACAGTTTTGCCCGCGAGCCGTCCCAGTTGATGGAATGCTTTCTGGAGGGAGTCGTGCTGTTCGCGTTCCTCTGGATCTATTCGCGTCATCCCCGCCGACGTTATGCCGTGTCGGGCTGGTTCGCGTTGCTTTACGGGGTCTTTCGGTTCAGCGTCGAATTCGTACGCGACCCGGACCCCCAACTGGGCTACCTGCTTGGGACAGGCTGGCTGACGATGGGCCAACTGCTCTCGCTTCCGCTCGTTGCCGTGGGCTTGTTCCTGCTCTGGCTGTCTCATCGCCAACCCGCGCCGACGCAACCGGGCTCGGCCATTGAGCCCGTGCTGGGAACCTGAGTCAATCGGGGTGCCTTCCGGCGATAATCGCCTCATGCAGACCTACCATGACTTGCTGCGCGCATTGCTTGATCGCGGCATTCCCAAGGATGACCGGACCGGCACCGGGACGCTGAGCCTGTTCGGCTGGCAAATGCGATTCGACCTTGGGCAGGGCTTCCCGCTCGTCACGACCAAGCGCATTCATTGGAAATCCGTGGTGCACGAGTTGCTGTGGTTCCTTCGCGGCGAGACCAACATCGCCTATCTCAAGGCCCACGGCGTCAGCATCTGGGATGAATGGGCGGATCCCGACGGCGACTTGGGACCGGTCTACGGCAGGCAGTGGCGAGCTTGGGGCTGTGGCGACGGTCGAACGATCGATCAGCTGAGCCAGGTCTTGCGGGAGATCCGAGCCAATCCCGATTCGCGCAGGATGGTGGTCAGTGCGTGGAACGTCGGGGAACTGCAGCAGATGCGGTTGCAGCCATGCCACGCGCTGTTCCAGTTCTACGTGGCGGGAGGGAGGCTTTCCTGCCAGCTCTATCAACGATCAGGCGATGCGTTCCTCGGAGTGCCCTTCAACATCGCGAGCTACGCGTTGCTGGTCCACCTTGTTGCTCAGGTCTGTGACCTTGAGGTAGGGGAGTTCGTGCACACGTTGGGCGACGTGCACCTGTACCTGAATCATCGCGAGCAGGCCGAGAAGCAATTGCAGCGCGTACCAAGGGAACCGCCCGAGTTGCGGCTGAATCCGGCAGTTCGCGACTTGTTTGCATTTGGTGCCGATGACATTGAGTTGGCAGGCTACAGGCCCCATCCGCCGATCAAAGCCCCCGTGGCTGTATGAACAACGTCGGTCCCAGCTTGATCGTGGCCTACGATCGCCTTGGCGCCATTGGTCGCGCCGGCGCGCTGCCATGGCACCTTCCGGAGGATCTGCGACGGTTCAAGGCGCTGACGGTTGGGCGAGCCGTGCTCATGGGTTACCGCACCGCGCTTTCCATCGGTCGTGCCCTGCCCGGGCGACGCAACCTCGTGCTCAGCAGGACGCATTCGGCCCCGTTCCCCGGGCAGGAAGTCGTCCGCGACCTTCGGGCGGCATGCGTTCATGAGCCTGATCTTTGCGTGATTGGAGGGGGCGAGGTTTTTGCGCTTGCCCTGTCCATGGCCCGAGTGATTCACGCGACCGAGATCGACGCCGAGATCAAGGACGCGGATGCGTTTTTTCCGACGATCGACCCCCATCAATGGCAGGAGGCGGCGCGCGAGGCGCATCCGCTGGACGCGCGCCACGCGTACGCATTCAGTTTCGTTGATTATCGGCGGCGAAACGATTGACGAGCTCGGCGCAACCCATCGAAGTCGTGGCCGGCTTGCTGACGGATGCGGACGGACGCGTGTTGCTGGCGCGTCGCACGTCGGCCCAGGATTGGGCTGGCCTATGGGAGTTCCCTGGCGGCAAGCGCGAACCCGGGGAAGATGCCGCGAGCGCGCTGGTGCGAGAGCTGCAAGAGGAGTTGGGCATTGATGTCGAGGCGAGCGAGCCGTTCGCTCGCATTCCATGGTCGGTCGGCGCGCGCGCCTTGACGTTGGAAGTGCGCCAAGTGACACGCTGGCGCGGGCAGCCTTATCCGCGCGAGGGCCAAGAACTTCGTTGGCAACACGCACGGGATATGCGGCGCGAGGCGATGCCTCCAGCCGACTGGCCGGCCGTGCAGTCGTTGCGCCTGCCTTTGATGCTGCGCATCACGCCCCCTCACTTTGGTGAGGCCGAGCTCCCGCGCCTGCGTGCTGCATTGCTCGCTGGCGATGCACTGGTCCGGCTACGGCTGGATGATCCGGCACGCGAGCGCGAGATCGCCCGACGCCTGGCCGCGGGCGTCGGCGAGGAGCGCGCGCGGTTGCTACTTGGCGGCAGGCAAATTCCATTGGCGAGGGATCTCGGCTGCGGGTTGCAAATCCAGGCAGGGCAGATGGACGAGCTTGCCCTGCGGCCGCTCGCTGCAACGCAATGGTGCGGCGCCTCCTGTCACGGACCCGGGGATTTGCAGCGCGCCCAGCATTTGGATCTGGATTTCGCCGTCCTGGGTCCGGTACGGGCCACGCCGACGCACACGGCTACCCACGGCCTCGGTTGGCCATCCTTCGCATCGCTCTGCGAGATGACGGCGCTGCCTGTTTATGCCCTGGGGGGATTGGCGCCGATGGACCTTGCTGCTGCCCAGGCAGCCGGCGCGCGGGGCGTTGCGGGAATCCGGGCATTCTGGAATTGATCTTGGCGCGACCGTGCTGCCTGAGTTCCGTCCTGCCCAGGTGACTTGGTCAGTGCCCGCCGGACAGGCGGAGATACTGGCGATGGAGGGCGTCGATGCGATCACGCAGCGACGGCACGTCGCCTCGATTGTCCAGTACATCCTGGGCGATGGCGAGTCGCTGTGCGCGCGTGGCCTGCGCGGCAAGGATGGAATCGGCCAGGCTGACATCGATGGCATCGCGCTGCATCAGTCGTTCCCGCTGCAGGGGCTCTGGCACATCGACGACCAGGATGCGGTCCAGCCAATCGTAGGCCGGCCATGTCTCGCGGATCAGCGGGATGGCGAGCATGGCATAGGGCACCTGCAGTGCCTGCAACTGCGAGGAGAGAAGCATGCGCACCCGAGGATGCACGATTGCTTCCAGCTTGCGACGTGCACTTGCGTCCGCAAATACGTGGTTGCGAAGCGCCGCGCGATCCAGGTCGCCATTGGGGCCAAGCACCGACGCGCCAAAACCGTGCACCACCGCCTGCAAGCCGTCGCTGCCTGGCCGCAGTACGGCCCGCGCCGCTTCGTCAGCATCCAGCACGGGGACACCCAGATCGGCGAAGGCTCTTGCCACGGTGCTCTTGCCACTGGCAATTCCACCTGTCAGGCCGACCGCGTAGGGCCTATTCCTTGTGATCGCTTCATGCATGCAGGAAATAGCCCAAATACCAGTTAGTCAGCGCATGGCCGGCCAGCAGCCAGATCCAGCCGGCTGTCGCCAGATAGGGCCCAAACGGAATGGGAACACCATGGCCCTTGCGGCTGATCGAGAGGTACAGTGATCCAACCAGCGCGCCGACAATCGAGGATATGAGTACGATCGGCAGGAGCGCATAGGCGCCCATCCAGGCGCCCAGTGCTGCCAGCAATTTGAAGTCGCCGTAGCCCATGCCTTCCTTACCGGTCAGCAATCGGAAACCCCAGTAGACACTCCATAGGGACAGATAGCCCAGCGTTGCACCCACTATCGCCTGAGCGGGCGTCGCCCACAGCGGAGCGAGCGAGAACAGCAAGCCGAGCCACAGAAGTGGCTGGGTCAGTTGGTCGGGAAGCAACTGCGTCCGGAAATCGATGCCGCTGGCAGCAACTAGGAACCAGGTGAACACCAATGCGGCAGCGCCCCCAAGCGTTGGCCCGAAGTGAGCGATAACGACGGCACTGAGCAGCGCAGTCAATGCTTCAACGAACGGATACTGTATCGAAATGGGCGCCTTGCAATAGCGGCAACGGCCATGCAGGACGAGCCAGGAAATGACCGGAACGTTGTCTGTCGCGGTCAGCGGATGTTTGCATTTCGGGCAATGTGACGGCTCACGGACTATGCCGGGCGGTGCACCATGATCGGCTTCGACAGGCCGCGCGGCGTCGCCGCTTGCCTCGGCGAGGATTGCCTTTGCCTCGCGCTCCCAGCCGTACTGCAGTCGAACAGGTAGCCGCAGGATCACTACGTTGAGGAAGCTGCCCACCAGAAGGCCCAGAATGCCAGCGGCCGCGATCCAGTAAGGCAGGGTAAGCATACTGACCAAGTTCATGCCGGTACTCCAAAGCACCGGGCCCGCGCGTGGCGGGCCCGGTGGGGATGCGTAGGGGCGAAATTCAGAAAGTACCTGCCAGCTTGAAGATGGGAAGATAGAGGCCGATGACCATGCCGCCGACCAAAATGCCGATGACGACCATGATCAGAGGTTCCAGCAGGGTGCTGAGCGTGTCGACTGCGTTATTGACCTCTTCTTCATAGAACTCGGCGATCTTGAAGAGCATGGAGTCCAATGCGCCGGATTCTTCGCCGATGGCCGTCATTTGCACGACCATGTTGGGAAACAGTTCGGTTTGGCGCATCGCAAGCTCAAGCTTGTGGCCCACCGCGATATCGTCACGCATGCGCTTGACCGCATTGCCGTAAACCACACTTCCCGTTGCTCCAGAAACGGCATCCATGGCCTCGACGAGCGGTACGCCAGCCTTGAAAGTGACCCCCAGCGTCCGCGCAAATCGCGCGATCGCGGATTGTCGGAGAATGTTGCCAACGATTGGAATCTTGAGCGACATGCGATCCAGCGACTGCGCAAACGCCGGAGAGCGCTTGTAGAACGTCACTAAGCCGACAATCAACAAGACGAGGACGATCAGGATGAACAGGCCATTGCTGCGAACGAAATTCGACGCGTCAATGATCATTTGCGTGAACGCTGGCATCGATGCTCCGGCATTCTTGAACACTTTCGAGAAGACCGGGACGACGAACACGAGCAGGACGAGACTGACAAGAATCGCAACTGCGAACACCATTGCCGGATAGAACATGGCTTTCTTGATCTTGGATTTGATGGCCTCCATGCGTTCCTTGTAAGTGGCGACCGTCTCAAGCACCGTATCAAGCACGCCGGCCGACTCCCCCGCCTTGACAAGATTTCGGTACAACTCGTCAAACTGGACGGGATGTCGGGCCAACGCTTCGTTCAGCGAGTTGCCCCCCTCAATGGCCGTCTTGACATCCAGCAACATGTTTTTCATCCGCACGTTGCGCTGTCCGCCGGCGATGATTTCGAACGCTTGGACCATCGGCACGCCGGACTTCATCATTGTCGCGATTTGCCGGCTGAAAATTGAAATGTCGCGTGGCTTGATGGTGCTGCCAGCTGCGCCGAACAAGGGTTTGGATTTTTCCTTCACCGTTTGAGGGTTCATCCCCTGGCGTCGGAGCTCGGCTTTTACCAGACTGGCGTTCTTGGCCTGCATTTCGCCACGCATTTTCTGGCCGCGCTTGTCAAGCGCATCCCAGGCATAGGTCGTCAGACGGGACACCTCTGCGCGCGTATTGCCCAGGTCGGTTTTATTTGCAGTGGCGGGTGTGGCCATGGTGTAACCCCTCAGTCCTTGGTCACGCGGTTGATTTCAGCGAGGCTTGTGGTGCCATTGAGCGCTTTCAGGAGTGCCGATTCACGCAAATCGCGCACGCCACTAACCTTTGCAGCAGCAGCGATCTGTAGCGCATTGCCACCTTCAAGAACGATTCGCTGGATCTCCTCGGTCATTGGCATGACCTGATAGATGCCAGTTCGGCCCTTGTACCCCTCGTTGCACTGCGGACAACCAGCGGCATCATAGAGCGTGATGCGGCCGGCCTCGATATCGGCGATCTGGGCGTCCGTGAACCCTTCTGCCTTCAGTGCACCCGGCGGAAGCGGTGCCAGCGGCTTTTTGCATTCATGCAGCCGGCGTGCCAGTCGCTGCGCAATGACCAGCAGGACTGCTGACGTGATGTTGTAGGGCGCAATGCCCATGTTCATCAGACGCGCAATCGTCAGAGGGGCGTCATTGGTATGCAGCGTGGACAGAACGAGGTGGCCCGTTTGTGCTGCCTTGATGCCAATTTCTGCCGTCTCCGTATCACGGATTTCGCCGACCATGATCACGTCGGGATCCTGGCGCAGGAATGAACGCAGGGCCTTCGCGAAGGTCATGCCCTGTTTCTCATTCATCTGGACCTGATTGATGCCGGCGACGCGAATTTCGACCGGATCTTCCGCAGTGGAGATGTTTCGCCCCTCCGTGTTCAGAATGTTCAGCGCGGTGTAGAGGGAAACGGTCTTGCCCGATCCCGTGGGTCCGGTGACCAGAACCATGCCGTAGGGCTTGTGAATCGCGTTCAGAAAAAGGTTCTTCTGGTCTTCTTCGTACCCGAGTTTGTCGATGCCGAGCTTCGCGGCACCGCCGTCGAGAATACGCAGAACAATTTTTTCGCCGGCTAGGATGGGGAGTGAGCTGACGCGGAAATCCATCGACTTGCCCTTGCCCAGGTTGAGCTTCATGCGCCCATCCTGCGGAACCCTACGTTCCGCGATGTCAAGCTGTGCCATGACCTTCAGGCGCGCGGAGATCCTCGGCGACAGCGCGGCGGGAGGGTTCGACACGGTGCGCAGGACGCCGTCGATTCGGTAGCGCACTCGATAGAATTTCTCGTAAGGCTCAAAGTGAATATCCGAAGCACCGCGGCGGATGGCGTCAAGCAGAATCTTGTTGACGTACTTGACGATTGGAGCCTCGTCGGATCCGGCAGAACCAGCGACTGCCTCCTCGACCGGTGATGCGGCTTCGTTTTCGAGAGACAATGCGTCAAGGTCTTCGTCTCCATCCAGGCTTCCGATGGTTGTCGCTGCGCTCTGCAGGGCGGTATCGATGGCCGCTTCCAGCAGAGTGTCATCGACCAAAACGGCCTCGACGATCATGTTCGAGTGAAACTTGATTTCGTCCAGCGCCCTGGAATTGGCGGGGTCACCGGTCCCCAAGGTAAGGCGGTTGCCTCGCTTGAACAGCGGCAGCACACGGTGCTTGCGAAGCAAATCCTCGCTCACCAGCTT
>JAKAEJ010000007.1 GCA_021818335.1 Pseudomonadota bacterium
GACGACCCCGCGCACAGCCCCCACGTCGATGCACAGGAGCTGGCGCATATCCGGCCAGCGGGTTCCGCGCGAGCGGCGGAGGCACCGCCCTCGACCTCGACCCACGGCGGCCGAGGCGGCCTCTGGCGGTTCCTGTTGCGCGATCCCACGCTGCTGGCCAATGACTGGGCGTTCTTCGTCTTCGGCTATTTCCTGTTTTTCTTCATGACCTGGCTGCCGAGCTACCTGGGCCAGGCCTATGGCCTGAAGCTGTCGGTCGTGGGCTGGTTCGCGGTGCTCCCGTGGGGTTGCGCCACGCTGATGCTGTGGGCGACCGGCTACCTTTCCGATGCCTTGCTGCGCGCAACCGGCAGTTTGCGCATCGCCCGCTCGCACCCGATCTGGGTCACGCAATTGCTGGCGGGCCTCTGCCTCCTGCCGGTGATCTTCATCCACCGACTGGACGTGGCGCTGGTCTCGATCACGCTGGCGGTCGGCCTGTCGATGGCCGCCAACGCCTGCTTCTATGCGGTCAACGTGGATGTCGCGCGCTCCCGGTCGGGCACGGCGCTGGGCGTCATGGACACCTTTTTCGCGGCCTCCGGCTTCATTGCCCCCGCGCTCACCGGGTGGCTGGTGCAGGCGACGGGGCATTACCGCGCCGCCTTCGGGCTGCTGGCGTTGCTGGCCGCGTCCTCGGTGGTCGTCGTGCTCGTGTTCCACCGACCGGACCGCAGCGCGCGGAGCGCCCCGGGCGCACTGGCGCCACCCGAGCCCTAGCGTCTTGCCATTGTCAGCTGCCGCAACCCGCAGCTAGGCTTTGGCCTCCGCCCAGCCGATTGGAGCCGTCACCGCATGAAGCGACGAACCCGCCTGTTCCTCGCCGCGCTGGCCGGGGCGCTGGCCTTCGGCGGACCCTGGCTGTGGCGCCACCGTGCGGTCGTGTGGACGCCGGCCGCGCCGGCCACGGCGGCGCCAACCTACCGGCTGGGCTCGGTCACGTTCGTGCCCTGCACGCTGCGCCAACCCCACTCGGGCCTGGCCACCCACGCGTGGTGTGCGCCATTCCGGGTGCCCGAGGACTGGGCCCATCCGGCGGGGCCGACGATCGCGCTGCGGCTGGCGCTGATCCGCTCCCGCGCCGCCCGACCGGCCCGGGACCTGATGGTGCCGATTGCCGGCGGTCCCGGCCAGTCGATCATCGATTCCTGGCCCGAGATGGCACCGGCGCTCGATGGCGTGCTCGCGCATCGCAGCGTCGTCCTGCTCGACCAACGCGGGACCGGGGGCTCGACGCCCCTCACCTGCCCGAAGGCGGCGCCTGCCCACGCCGCATCGGCGCCCGCGCCGGATCGCCTCTCGCCACGCTCCCGGCGGAAGGCCCTCGACGCCGAGGTGCGCGCGTGCCTGGGAACCCTGCGCGCGCGCGGGCTCCATCCGGCCGACTTCACGACCACCCAGTTCGTCGCCGACCTGGCCGCACTGCGCCACGCGCTCGGCAACCCCCCGTTCGACCTGGTGGGCGTGTCCTACGGTACGCGCGTCGCCCAGCAGTTCGCGATGCGCCACCCGGCCGCCGTGCGCAGCATGGTCCTCGACAGCGTCGTGCCCAACGCGCTGATCCTGGGCCAGGATTTTGGCGTCAACCTGGATGCCGCGCTGCATGCCGATTTCGACCTCTGCAAGAGCGAGCCTGGGTGCACCCAGACCTTCGGCAACCCGTGGGACACGCTCGTCGGACTCAAGCGCGCACTGGCGAAGAACACGCCCGAGGTCCGGTTCCGGGGGCCAGGAGACTATGCGCCCGCGCAGGAACCGCTGACGCCGGGCCGGCTGGTCGGCCTGGTCCGGCTCTATGCATACTCGTCACTGACGGCGGCGCTGCTGCCGCTGACGATCCATGCCGCCAGTCGGGGGCACTACGGACCGCTCCTGGCGCAAAGCCGGTTCATCGCGCACAGCCTCAGCCACACCCTTGACGACGGGCTGCAGTTGTCGGTGGTTTGCAGCGAAGATGCGCCCTGGCTGAAGGCGACGCAGCGCGAGGCGACCACGCTGCTGGGCGACCGCTACATCCGCGAATTGCAGGCGCAGTGCGCGATCTGGCCCCGCGGTGCCATGCCCCGCGATTTCCACGCGCCGCTGCGGAGTTCGGTGCCGACACTGCTGCTGGCAGGCCAGTTCGACCCGGTCACGCCACCCCGCTATGCGCGAGAGGTCCTCCGCGGGCTCGGCGACGGACGCCTGCTCATCGCCCCCGGGCAAGGCCACAACGTCATCGGCGCCGGCTGCATGCCGCGCCTCGTCCGGCGCTTCATCAACCGCATCCAGCCGCGCAAGCTCGACGCACGATGCCTCGACGCGCTGAAGCCGACGCCTCCCTTCCTCAACTACAACGGCGGTGCGCCATGATCGAGGTGCGCGGCTTGCGCAAGGCCTTTGGCACCGTGCAGGCGGTGGACGGGGTTGAATTCATCGCGCGCGATGGCGCCATCACCGGCCTGCTCGGCCCCAACGGCGCCGGGAAGACCACCACGCTGAGGATGCTCTACACCCTGATGCGCCCGGATGCAGGAAGCATCCTGGTGGACGGACTCGATGCCGTGCGCAATACGCTCGCCGTCCGCGAGCACCTGGGCGTCCTTCCGGATGCGCGTGGCCTCTACAAGCGGCTGACCGCCCGCGAGAACATCGCCTACTTCGCGCGGCTGCACGGGCTCTCCGGCGCCGCGGTCCGCGCGCGCGTTGACGAGATGGTGGCGCTCCTGGACATGCAGGACATCGCCGCGCGCCGCACCGAAGGCTTCTCGCAGGGCCAGCGCGTCAAGGTGGCGTTGGCCCGCGCCCTGGTCCACGACCCGCGCAACATCATCCTGGATGAACCGGGGAACGGGCTCGACGTCATGGCCACGCGCGCATTGCGCGCCTTCCTGCGGAACCTGCGCAACGAAGGTCGATGCGTGCTCTTTTCCAGCCACATCATGCAGGAGGTGGCAGCCCTGTGCGACCGCATCATCGTCATCGCGCACGGCCGGGTGGTGGCCGAAGGAAGCCCCGACGAATTGCGCGCGCGCACCGGGGCCGCCACCCTCGAGGACGCTTTCGTCAGCCTGATCGGTAGCGGCGAGGGACTTGCGGCATGAGCAAAGGACGATTCCGCACCGGATTGCACGCAGCGGTCACCGTATACCTCAAGGAGGTCCGGGAAAACCTGCGCGACAAGCGTACCGTCATCAATGCGCTGATCACGGGCCCCCTCCTGGGACCGGTCCTGTTCGGGATGATTTTCAGCTTCACCCTGCAACGACAACTGGCCGAGGCGGAAAAACCCCTGCCGGTGCCCGTCGTCGGCGCGCAGTACGCTCCCAACCTCCTGCATGCACTCGAGGCCCAGGGACTGGTCGCCAAGCCTGCGCCCACGGACCCCGCCGCCGCCATCCGTTCGCATGCGGCGCGGGTGGTGATGGTGATCCCCAAGCGATTCGAGCAAGCCTGGCGCAAGGGCGAACCGGCGGGGGTCGAGCTCTACTACGACTCGGCGCGCCAGGACAGCGGGACACCGGTGCGGCGACTGAAGAAGATGCTGCAGGCGTATGCCTCGACACTGGCGGCGCAACGCCTGCTGGTTCGCGGCCTCTCGCCCGTCTTGATGCGCCCCGTGGTGCCCGAGGACCGCGATCTGGCGACGCCCCAATCACGCAGCGCGCTGATGTTCTCGATATTGCCGTATTTCTTCGTGCTCACCGTGTTCCTCGGCGGGATGTACCTCGCCATCGACACGACGGCAGGCGAGCGCGAACGGCAATCACTCGAGCCCCTGCTGTCGAACCCGGTCGGGCGTGGGACGCTGTTGGCGGGCAAGCTTGCGGCGACCGTCAGCTTCGCGCTGGTCAGCCTGCTGCTGGCCACGGCCGCGTTCGGCGTCGTCGGCCGGTTCCTCCCGGTCGAGAAGCTGGACATCGTGCTCGACCTGGGGCCGCGGTTCGCCGCCTACCTGATGCTGCTGATGCTGCCGCTCGCCGTCCTGCTGGCGACGCTGCAGACGCTGGTGTCGGCCTACGCGAAGAGCTATCGCGAGGCGCAGACCTATCTCTCGATCCTGATGCTGCTGCCCGTCATCCCGTCCTTGCTCCTGGCGGTGATGCCGGTGCATGCCAAGCCCTGGATGTACGCGGTGCCGCTGCTGGGCCAGCAACTGGGGATCATGGACCTCGTCCGGGGCGAGGGCATCGGCTGGCCCCTCCTGGCTGCCGTCCTGGCCGGGACCAGCCTTGCCGCCGTCCTCGCCTTCGCCGTGACGCGCTGGCTCTATGCCAGCGAGCGCCTCGCGGTATCGACGTGACCACCGGATCGGGTGCGCCGCAGGTCCGATCCCTGCCGATCGACCGGCGCAGCCCTCGCCCGGGACCCCGGGCTCGCGTGTCCGCGGAATCCATCAACGGTCGCGCTGCCGCCGCCCGAGAAGACGCGGCGTCGGCCTGCGCTTGCGATCGAGCACCGCCTCCGAATGTGCTTCCTGGGCATCCCGTTCGGCACTCAGCTTCCGCCACGCCTGCCAACGCTCCGGGGCGATCTCGCCGGAATCCAGCGCCGCGCGAACGGCGCAACCGGGTTCGTTGGTATGGCCGCAGTCACTGAAGCGACACGCCGCCGCGAGCGCGTCGAAGTCGGCGAACTGGGCGAGATCCTCGTCGCCCGTGAGCTTGAGCTCGCGCATGCCCGGCGTATCGATCAGGCAGGCACCGCCCGGCAGCGGCAGCAAGGCACGATGGCTGGTCGTGTGCCGCCCTCGGCTGTCGTGCTTCCGAACCGCACCGGTTGACTGGCGCGGTTCGCCCAGCAACGCGTTGGTGAGCGTCGATTTCCCGGCACCCGACGACCCGACCAACGCCAGGGTCGCGCCCGGCGTCAGCCAGGGCGCGAGCAGGGTGCGTACCTGCGCGGCGTCCTTGGCATTGAGCGCAACGAACGGCACCTTCGCAGGCAGCGTCCGCACGAGCAGGGAGGCCTGCGTTGCGTGATCGGGGTGGGCATCGGCCTTGGTCAGGACAACCACCGGCTGCGCCGCCGAACCTTCCACCAAGGCGAGGTACCGTTGCACGCGCGCCGGATTGAAGTCGCCGTCCAGTCCCATCAGGACGCAGACCGTGTCGACATTCGCGGCGATGGGCTGGCGGCTATAGCGTTCGCCCGCTGCCGCCCGCGCCAACAGGCCATGCCGCGGCAGGATCGCATCGATCTGCGCGGGCGCGCCCTCGCGCACGATCACGAAGTCCCCCACCACCGGCCGGCCCTCCGGCGCCAATCCCTTGCGCAGGAAGGCGGGCGCGGGCTGCGCGGTGAACGTGCGGGTGCCGTCGTGCAGGACGTATCCCGTGCGATGCTGTGCGGCGACGCGCGCCAGCGACTGCGTGGCGTCCAGGGATGGCCACGGAGCCGCAGGAGGCCAGCCGATGGACGCAAGCGCGATCCGGGCAATCTCGTCTTCCATGGGGCCATTATGCCGACCGCACGGCCCGCCACCGCGCTGCTAGCATGGCGCGCCCCAATCCCCCGTCGTCCATTCGAATGAACCCGGCATCACCGCTACCCGCCTCGCGACTGGCTGAAGTGCGCTACGACATCCGCGGTCCGCTCAGCCAGCGGGCGCGCGAACTGGAACAGCAGGGCGTGGACCTGCTGCGCCTGAACATCGGCAATCCCGCGCGTTTTGGCCTGCACGCGCCGGAGGCGCTGCGCGACGCCATGGCAGCCCATCTGCGCGATGCGGATGCCTACGGCCATGAGTTGGGGTTGGAAGCCGCGCGCGCTGCCTTGGTCCAGGACGCCGCCGCCCGTGGCGTCGCCGTTGCCGACGTGGAACACGTCTTCATCGGAAACGGCGTCAGCGAACTGATCGACATGGCCCTGCGCGCGCTGCTGGAGCCGGGCGACGAGGTGCTGCTGCCGCGCCCCGACTATCCACTCTGGAGTGCCGCCACGCGGCTCAACGGCGGATCTCCCCGCTACTACGACTGTCCCGCCGGTCGCGGGCACCTGCCGGACCCGGGGGAGATCGAGTCCCTGGTCACCCCGAGGACGCGGGCCCTGGTGCTGATCAATCCCAACAATCCGACGGGCGCGGTGTATCCGCGACCGCTGCTCGAGCAGCTCGTCGAATTGGCCGCGCGCCACGGTCTCCTGCTGCTCAGCGACGAAATCTACGAAGGCATCGTCTACGACGGCGTGGAATCATTGCCGCTGGGACGCGTGGCGGGCGACGTGGCCTGCCTGAGCTTTGGCGGTCTTTCGAAAGTCTGGCGTGCCTGCGGCTACCGGTGCGGCTGGCTGCTGCTGAGCGGCGGGACGCGCGCGCTCAGGCCGCTGCGCGACGCGCTGCAGTTGCTGGCGGCGCTTCGCCTCTGCGCCAACCAGCTCGGCCAATGGGCCATTCCCGCGGCGCTGGAACGGCGCCGGGACATCGAGTCCATGACCGCGCCCGGGGGCCGCCTTCATGCGACCCGCGCAGCCCTGATCGAAGGCGTGGAGAACAGCGAATTCCTTGAATTGGTCGCTCCGGCCGGCGCGATTTACGGGTTTCCGGCCGTACGCCGCGACGTGCTGCCACGCTTCGACGACCAGTCGTTCGCGCTCGATCTGCTGGAGCACGAACACGTCCTGCTAACCCCGGGCAGCGGCTTCAATGTCACGGACAGCCGGCATCTGCGCCTGACCTTGCTGCCCCCGCCCGCGGTGATGACGGAAGTCCTCCGCCGCATCGAGCGGGCCCTGGCCCGCCGCGCGGAAGCCGCCATTCCTCGCACAGCGCGTGGCTGAAAAACCCCTCCGACTGCTCGCCCTCGGCGATTCCTACACGATCGGCGAGGGCGTGCCGACGCCTGCATCCTGGCCGGCCCAGCTGGCGAATGGCCTGGCGGACATTGGCCATCCGGCCGCCCCACCGGTGGTCCTTGCAAAGACCGGCTGGACGACCGACGAGCTGCTCGCCGCCATTCATCCGACTTCCCTGCATCCACCCTACGACCTGGTGACGCTGCAGGTCGGCGTGAACGACCAGTACCGCGATCGCGCGCTGGCGTCGTTTCAGGCGGGGTACGACCTGCTCCTGCAGCGCGCGATCGCGCTCGCCGGCGGGCGGGCCGCGCGGGTGCTGGCGGTGTCCATCCCTGACTGGGGCGTCACGCCCTTCGGTGCCCGGGACCGACGCGGCCCGGCGGCCATCGGCAAGGCCATCGACGCGTTCAACGCCTGCGCGGGGGAACGCGCGCGCGCGGCGGGCGTGTGGTGGGCGGACGTCACGGACGCCAGCCGCCGCGCCGGCTCCGCGCCCGGCATGGTGGCCGCCGACGACCTGCATCCCGGCGCCGGCCAATATGCCCTGTGGGTCCGGGAGTCGCTGCTTCCCGCATCCCGTCGCCTGCTCGGCGCGTGAACCCGGGGAAGCGGGGCATGGCGTCGCACGCCCTGCAGTCGTTGTTGCGAGCAGTTATCATTCGCACCTCTCCCGCGGGATCCCATCCATGTCCGCCACCCCCCGAGCGCCTCGGGCGCAACCCAGCCGCCGCTGGATCGCGTTCTTCGCCGTGCTGGGCCCGGGCCTGGTGGTCATGCTCGCGGACACCGACGTCGGCAGTGTCATCACGGCCGCGCAGAGCGGCGCGCAATGGGGTTACCGGCTGCTCGTCTGGCAGCTGCTGCTGGTGCCCGTCCTTTACATCGTGCAGGAACTGACGGTGCGCCTCGGCATCTTCACGGGCAAGGGCCACGGCGAACTGATCCGGGAGCACTTCGGTTCTGCCTGGGCCTGGATCTCGGTGGGCGGGCTTGCCGTGGCCTCGATGGGCGCCATCGTCACGGAATTCTCGGGCGTGGCCGGCGTGGGTGAATTGTTCGGGGTGCCGCGGATCCCAAGCCTTGCCCTGGCCGCCGCGTTCCTGCTCCTGGTCGTCTGGACCGGCAGCTACCGCCGCGTCGAGCGCGTGGCGATCTTGCTGGGCCTTTTCGAACTGGCATTCGTGTGGGTCGCCATTCGCGCGCCCCTGGATGGCACCCAGGCGGCCCACGAATTCCTCGCGATGCCCCTGCACCACAGCGGCTACTGGTACCTCGTGGCCGCCAACATCGGCGCGGTGATCATGCCGTGGATGGTCTTCTATCAGCAGTCGGCGGTGGCGGACAAAAAACTGACGCCGACCGACTACACGCACGCGCGGCTGGATACCGCACTTGGCGCGCTGCTGACCCAGGTCATCATGGCGGCTGTGCTGATGGCCGCCGCGGCGACGCTGGCACGGCAGCACAGCAACGCACCGCTGGCGGATGTGGGCCAGATTGCCGGTGCGCTGACCCCGATCCTCGGCCACGAGCTCGGCACCACGCTCTTCGGGCTCGGCATGCTGGGCGCAGCCATGGTGGCCGCGATCGTGGTGGCGCTGGCCGCCGCGTGGGGCTTTGGCGAGGTCACGGGCTACAAGCACTCGCTCGAGCACCATCCACTCGAAGCGCCCTGGTTCTACATCGTCTTTAGCCTGGGCGTGATCGGCGGGGCGGCCGTCGTTGCGCTGGTACCCAACCTCGTGGCCCTCGCGGTGGGCGTCGAAGTCATGAACGCGTTGATGTTGCCCCTGGTCCTGGGACTGTTGGTGGCCCTGGCCGTGCGCGCGCTGCCGCTGGCCCACCGACCACGCGGGGCCTACCTCGGGGTCGTCATCGGGGTCGTCGCGCTGACCTCGGTGTTGGGAGTCTACGGCGGCCTTGCAACGCTCCTCTGAGGCCAGGCCCGGCTACGCCGAGAGGTCCTCCGCCAGGCTGTCCAGGTCGGCCAGGTGTTCGTCCCACCAGCGTGCTTCGCCGGCGAACGGAAAGGCGTGCGGGAAAGCGGGATCGTGCCAGCGGGCCGCGATCCAGCCGGCATGGTGGACCTGGCGCAAGGTCCGAAGCGCGGGAACCAGCGCCAGCTCCGCCCGCGCGAACGGGCGGACCTGCTCGTAGCCCTCGAGCAGTTGCTCCATGGCGACCTCGTCCGTGGCCAGCATCCAGAGGTCCTGGACGGCGGGGCCCATGCGTGCGTCGTCGAAGTCGACCAGCGCCGGCCCGGCCTCGGTCCACAGGACATTGCCCGCATGGCAATCGCCATGCAGGCGCAGCAGGCGCGCCGGGACCGCAGCGAACCGTGCGCCGAGCAGGCGGTCCAGCCGGGCCATGGCCGCCCGGTAAGCCGCTTCGCGGTGAGCCGGCAGCAAGCCCGAGTCCAGCACGGCCGCCGCGGGCTGGCGGAGGAACGCGTCGAGATCCAGGGCGCCGCGGGCGATGAACGGCGTGCGCGCACCGACCTCATGAACCCGCGCGAGCAGGCGCCCGAGCCAGGCCAGGGTTTCGGCGGATTCGAGCACGGGCGCGTGACCTCCCCGCCGCGGATAGACCGCATAACGGAAGCCCCCATGCTTCAGCAGCGTGCGCCCGGCGCAAGCAAGCGGCGCCACGACCGGCAGCTCCGCGGCCGCCAATTCAGCGACAAATCCATGCTCCTCGGCAATCGCCGCATCGGTCCATCGCCCGGGGCGATAGAACTTGACCACCGCGAAGCCGCCCGCCTCGAGACCCACCTGGTACACCCGATTCTCGTAGCTCGGCAGTGCCAGCAGGCGACCATCGGGCACGTGGCCCGCCGCCTCGACGGCGGCCAGGACCCGCTCGGGATCGAGGCCCGCATAAGGCGCCGCGCGGCTCATTCGCGAGCGTCGGAGGATTCACGCTCCGCAACCACGGCGCACGTCAGGCGCGACACGCAGGTCAATCGACCCTCGGCATCCTCGATGCGGATCTCCCACACCTGGGTCGCACGACCCCGGTGCAGCGGCCGCGCCGTGCCGGTGACCTCGCCCGCACGCACGCCCCGCAGGTGGTTGGCATTGAGCTCGAGTCCCACGGCCCGCGTGCCCGGCGCGCAACAAAGGTTCGCCGCGATGCTGCCCAGCGTTTCCGCCAGCGCGGCCGAGGCGCCGCCGTGGAGCAACCCGAATGGCTGCACCGTCCGGGCATCCACCGGCAACGTCCCGCGCAGGAAATCGTCGCCGACCGTCGTCACGCGGATGCCCAGCGACTCGACCAGCGTCCCGCGGGCGGCGGCGTTGATGGCGCCGAGATCCGGCGGGTGTCGCCAGATCGCCATCGATCAGTCCTTGCCCTTGGCCACGGGCAGGTCTGCCTGGCGCCAGGCGGCCATGCCACCGTCCAGGCTGTAGACGTGCTCGAAACCCGCCTTGACCAGCCGCTGCGCCGCGCGCTGCGAGGTGGTCCCCGTCCGGCAGCACACCACGACCGGCATGCCCTTCACCTTGGCAAGGTCCTTGTGCTCGGGATCGAACTGCTCCATCGCGACATGGCGCGCGCCGGGGATATGGCCTTTCTCGAAGTCCGTCCGTGGCGAGACATCGACCAGCAACGCGTTGTCGCGATTGATCAGCCGCGTGACGGTGGCTGGCGTGGCCTCGTGCCAACCGCGCCGGAGGCGCATCACCTCGGTGACCAGCAAGGCCACCAGCAGGGCGGCAAACGCGAGGACCAGCGGCAGGTGTTGAGGAACGAATTGCGACAGGCGGTGCAGGAACAGATCCATCGGATGCGCTCGGTCGGCAGGATAGCCCCCCATTATCAGGCCGCGCCGACCACGCTGCACCTGCCCGGGCAAGCGCGCGCACCGCGGCGCTGGCCAAGTCTGCCCTCGGCGTTGACCGGTTGCCGCCGCCGTCCACCTTGAACTAGCATTATACATGTCTAAAACATGAGTATTGATGTTTGATAACGTCATCTCAGTTGCGGGCTGCCCGCGCGCTACTCGGCCTCGACCAGCGACAACTGGCCGAGCGCTGCGCGCTCTCCGTCCCCACGATCCAGCGCATGGAGGCGAGCGAAGGGACGATCCGCGGGACGGTGGACTCGCTGACCAAGCTCATCCGCGCGCTGGACGACGCCGGGGTCATCCTGATCGATGAGGGTGCGCCCAGTGAAAGCGGCGGACGGGGCGTCCGCCTGAAGGCCGCGATGCCACCGGGGGCCGGACCATGAACGCCAGCTGGGCGCTGCCGCTGGCGGGCTTGGCCGTCGCCGCGGCGCTGGGCTCGGCTGCCAGCAGCCTGCTCGCCGCGCGGTGGCCGCGGGCACTGACGGTGCTGGCTTTCCCGATGCTCGGCGTATCGGGCATTGCCGCGCAGGCGGCGGGTCTCATCGCGCTGGCCAGTGGCGCGCGGCAAACGACCCTCCTGCCGGCAGGCCTCCCCGGCCTGCCCTGGCACGTCGCCATCGACCCACTGGCCGGTGCCTTCCTGCTGATGCTCGGAGCCGTGCTCCTGCCGGTCGCCCTTTACGGTCCGGGCTACGTGCGCGCATTCCGCAACGGCCGCGACTCGCTGGCCACGCTGGGCGCATGCACCGGCCTGTTCGTCGCCGGAATGCTCGGCGTCCTGCTCGCGGCGGACGCCTTCCTGTTCATGCTTGCCTGGGAGCTGATGTCGCTGGCTTCCTATTTCCTGGTCTGCTTCCAGCACGACCAGCCGGAAAGCCGCCGCGCGGCATTCGTCTATTTGCTCCTCGCCCAGGTCGCTGGCCTGCTGATCCTGATGGCCTTCGGCGTCCTGGCGACGACCGGCGGGTTTGCCTTCCCGGCCATGCGCGCCGCACATCCCGATGCCACCTGGGCGGCCATCGCCTTCATCCTGGCGCTCATGGGCTTCGGGACCAAGGCAGGGCTCGTGCCCCTGCATGTGTGGCTTCCCGAGGCGCATCCCGCGGCGCCCAGCCACATTTCGGCCCTGATGTCGGCGGTGATGCTCAAGGTGGCGCTGTATGGCTTCCTTCGCGTGGTCTTCGACCTGCTCGGGCCACCCCAATGGGGCTACGGGATCACCCTGGTCGTGGTGGGCGCGACCACCGCCCTCCTCGGCGCGATGCTGGCCGTCCAGCAGGTCGACCTCAAGCGGTTGCTGGCTTATTCGTCGATCGAGAACCTTGGCACGGTGTTCCTCGCGCTCGGCCTTGCGGAGATCTTCCAGGCGGCAGGGCACCCGGCGATGGCGGCGCTGGCGCTGCTCGCCGCGCTCTTCCAGGCATTGAGCCACGCACTGCTGAAGGCGCTGCTTTTCCTGGGCGCGGGCGCCGTGCAGCATGGCGCGCATACCCGCAGCCTTGAACAGATGGGCGGCCTGCTGCGACGCATGCCGAGAACGGGCTGGATGTTCCTGGTCGGCTGCCTGGGCATGTCGGCGGTGCCGCCGCTATCCGGCTTCGTTTCGGAATGGCTCACGTTCCAGGCGGCGCTGCAGGCTTGGCGGTTGCACGACAGCCTGCTGCGCATCCTCGTGCCGCTGGCCGCCGCATCGCTCGCCCTGACCACGGCGCTGGCGGCGGTGGTGTTCGTGCGTGCCTTCGGCATCGGCTTCCTGGGTCGCGCCCGCAGCCGGCAGGTGCGCCATGCGCACGAAGTCGGCGATGGCATGCTCGCTGGGCAGGCATGGCTCGTCGCCAGCATCGCGGGCGTTGCGCTTTTCCCAGTCCTCGTCGCGAGCCTCCTCGGCAGCGCCGTTCTGCAACTGACCGGCCGCGTGCCTGGCAGCCCGGGGTGGTTGTGGTTGACGCCGCTCGGACCGACGACGGCAAGCTACGCGCCGCTGCTGGTGCTCGCCGTCCTGCTCGGCGTCGGCCTGCTCGGATGGGTCGTCCTGCGACCGCGACGAGGCGCCCCGGTTCGACGCGTGGATGCGTGGGGCTGCGGGTATGCACCGCCGACGCCCGACATGCAATTCAGCGCCATGGGCTTCGCGCAACCCCAGCGGCGCGTGTTCGCGCCGGTTTACGCGCTGCGGGAGGGGTTCGCGGGCAGCGCATATGAGGTCGTGGCCGGCGACCGCAGCTGGAGCTGGATCTATCGCCCCCTCGGCGCGCTCATGGATCGGACTGCCGACCTCGCCCGGCGCCTGCAGGCGGGACACGTGCGCCGCTACCTCGCGTGGTCGCTGCTCACCCTGCTGCTGCTCCTATGGATCGTCTCCTGAGCCTCTTGCTGGCGCTGCTGCAGCCGCTGGCCCTGCTGGCCGCGGCGCCGTTGTTCACGGCCGTCGTCGGTCGCTTCAAGGCGCGGCTGCAGAACCGTCGCGGCGTGCCACTGAAGACCCCATACCGCGAACTGCGCAAGTGGGCCGCGAAGGAAGCGGTGGTGGCGCGCACGGCGTCACCGCTCTTCCGCGCCGCGCCCTACATCGTGTTCGCCTCGACCCTGCTGGCTGCGGCTGCGTTGCCCGTCTGGGAGACCGCGTCACCCGGCGCCCATGTCGCGGACGCCATCGTCCTGATCGGCCTGCTCGGCCTGGCCCGATTCATGCTCGTCCTGGCCGGACTTGACGTCGGCACGCCTTTTGGCGGGATGGGCGCCTCCCGCGAAATGCTGGTGGCCAACTTCGCCGAGCCCGCGCTGCTGCTCGTGGTCTTCACTCTGGCGATGACCACCCACACGACCAACATCGGCGCCATGGCGGCGGCGACACTTCACGGCGCACCTGTCCTGCGGCCCTCGTACATGTTCGCCCTGGCAGCCCTTCTCATGGTCGCCGTGGCCGAATGCGGCCGCATCCCGGTGGACAATCCGAGCACCCACCTAGAGCTGACCATGATCCACGAGGGGATGGTGCTCGAATACAGCGGCCGGCACCTCGCGCTGATGGAATGGGCTGCCCAGTTGAAGCTGCTGCTGTTCGCAGTCCTCACCGTCGACCTGTTCCTGCCCTGGGGCCTGGCCACGCGCATGAGTCCCACGGCCTGGCTGCTGGCGCTGCCGCTGCTGCTGGTGAAGCTCGCAGGCCTCGCCCTGGTACTGGCGGTCAGCGAGACGGTCCTGGCCAAGATGCGCCTCTTCCGCGTCCCCGGTTACCTGACCCTGGCATTCCTGCTGGCGCTGCTCGGGTTGCTCAGCCATGTGATCCTGGAGTCGGCGCCATGAACCTTGGCACGCTTCCCCTGGTCGACCAGGCCGTGCTGGTCCTGGCAGCGATGGCGCTGTTCAGCGCCTTTGCGCTGCTGGCGCAGTCGCGGCTGCTCGCGGCGATCCACGTCTTTGCCTGGCAGGGCTTCCTGGTCGCGGCCGTGGCGGCGCTGACCGGAGCGGCCAGCCGTGACCCGCACCTGTATCTGTCCGCGGCCATCACCCTGGGGCTCAAGGTCTTGCTGATCCCCTGGATGCTGCATCGCCTGCTGCGGCGGCTCTCGCTGGAGCGGCAGGCCGACCCGCTCGCGTATCCGGCCCTGACGCTGCTTGCCGCCGCCGCCATCGTTGTGTTCGCGGACTGGGTTGCCGCACCTGTGGCGCAATTCGAACATTCCGCCACGCGCAACGTCATTGCCATCAGCCTGGCCATCGTTCTGCTGGGACTCCTGATGATGGTCGTCCGCCGACAGGCGCTGGCCCAGGTCCTGGGATTCATGGCCATGGAGAACGGATTGTTCCTGGCCGCCGTCGCAAGCACCCACGGCATGCCGCTGGTCGTCGAGCTGGGCGTTGCGTTCGACGTCCTGGTCGCGATGGTGCTGTTCGGCGTTTTCTTCCTGCAAATCAAGGACAGCATCGACAGCCTCGACGTGGACCGCCTCAGCCAGCTCTCGGCCAGCATCGAGCGGGACGAGATCACGGAGCAGCGGCCATGATCTGGCTTCTGCTGGCCGTATTCACGCCGCTCGCAGGCACGCTGCTCCTCGCGTTGATTCCGCGCGCGCGCATGGCGGGCCTCGCCAATCTCGCGCTGTCCGCGCTCAGCCTCGCGGGTTCGCTGGGCCTGGCGCTGCGGGTTCTCCACCGAGGGTCCCTGCACGGACACGGCTTCCTCGTCGATCCCTTCAACGTCTACCTGGTCGTGCTCACCGCGTTCGTGGGCCTGACAACGGCGGTGTTCTCCCGCCCTTACATGGAACACGTGCATCTCGCGGAAAAGCGCGTCAGCCCCGCGGGGATGCGGCTCTATCACAGCATGTACCAGGGCTTCCTCTTCACCATGCTTCTCGCGCTGACCACGAACAACCTAGGCATCCTCTGGGTTGCCGTGGAAGGCGCGACGCTGGCCACGGTCCTGCTGGTATCACTGTACCGGACACCGGCGGCCATCGAGGCGGCATGGAAGTACTTCATCCTGTGCGGCGTCGGCATCGCGCAGGCACTGTTCGGCACCGTCGCGCTCTATTTCGCAGCCCAGCACGTGCTTCCCCCCGGGGCCAACGGCCTGGACTGGAGCACGCTCTACGCCATCGCCCCCCAGCTCGAGCCTCGCGTGATGGTCGTCGCGTTTGCGTTCCTGTTGGTGGGCTACGGCACCAAGGTCGGGCTCGTGCCGTTGCACAGCTGGCTGCCGGATGCCCACTCGGAGGGCCCGACCCCGATGTCGGCCGTGCTCTCGGGCCTGCTCCTGAACGTGGCGCTGTACGCGGTCATTCGCATGAAGATGCTCACTGACGCCGCGCTCGCCGCCAGCCGCACACCCGCGCTGGCAGGACACCTCCTGATGGGCTTCGGCCTTCTCACCTTCCTCACCGCGGTCGTTTCGCTGCACCGCCGCCACGACATCAAACGCCTGTTCAGCTATTCGTCGATCGAGCACATGGGCCTCATGACCTTCGGGTTCGGCGTGGGTGGGCCCTTGGCCACGTTTGCGGCGCTTCTGCACATGCTGGTCCATGCCCTGACCAAGAGCTCGATCTTCGTGACCGTGGGCCATGCCACGCACATTGCCCGGACGCAGCGCATCGAACGCATCCGCGGTTTGATCCGTACCCAGCCGGCCGTCGGCTGGGGCCTGCTGCTCGGGGTCGTGGCCATCGCGGGGTTCCCGCCTTTCGGCATCTTCGCCAGCGAATTCCTGCTGCTCTCGGCGACCATGGCATCGTGGCCCTGGCTCGCTCCCATGCTGGTGCTGGGGCTGGTCATCGCCTTCGCGGGCCTGTTCCGCAACATCCAACCCATGGTGTTCGGGACGCCGCCAGTGGACCAGCAAGCGGTACGCGCCAACATGCTGCCCGTCATGCTCCACCTGGCGCTGGTCCTGTCACTGGGCATCGTCATCCCGGCCGTGCTTTCGAACTGGCTTGGCGCCGCGACGATGTTGATCACCGGGGCCGCATTGCGATGAGTCCGGCACGCCCGACGCTCGCCGCCGCGGTTGCGGACCTCGTGCTCGCCGGCCCGGAAGCACGCCCCGGACTGGGCGGGGTGCTGGCCTGCGACGTGGCCCCCGCCGATTGGGCCCGCTCCGCGGCAGCGATGGCGGCAAATGGCGGCCGCCTGGCCGCACTGTGGATCGACCCGGGTGCGCAGCCTTGGCGGGCTCTGGCCCTGTTCGCCAACGGCGGTGACTACGTGCTCCTCCAAGCCGAACTGGCCGAGGATCCGACGCGGCTGCCGTCGCTCAGCCCCCATTTCGCCGCGGCCGAACGCATCGAACGCGGCCTGCACGACTTGCTGGGCTTGGAATTCGAGGGCCTTGTCGACCGCAGGCGCTGGGTCCGCCACCGCGCCTGGGGCGCCGATGAGCATCCGCTGCGCGCGGCGCCGGTCCCGCCTGCCCGCGTGCCCGCGGATACCGACTACGCCTATGCACCAATCCACGGCGAGTCCGTGCATCAAGTCCAGGTCGGTCCGATCCACGCAGGCATCATCGAGCCGGGGCAGTTCCGGTTCGCCACCGTCGGCGAGCAGGCATTGCGACTGGAGCTGCGCCTCGGCTTCGTCCATCGCGGCGTGCAGGCCCAGGCGGTCGGTCGCAACGCCGACGGCCTGCTGCGGCTGGCGACGCGCGTGTCGGGAGACAGCGCGGTCGCCCATGCATGGGCTGCGGCCATGGCGCTGGAGCGGGCCGCGACGACGGAGCCTCCGGCGCGGGCACTCGCGTTGCGTGCCCTGCTCCTCGAGCGCGAACGCGTGGCGAACCACCTCGGTGATGCCGGCGCAATCGCCAACGATGTGGGATTCAGTTTTGCGCAAATGCAGTTCAGTGCGCTGCGCGAGCGCTGGCAGCGCAGCAACGCCATGCTATTTGGCCATCGCCTGCTGTTCGACACCCTGGCGCCGGGCGGCGTCCGCTGCGACCTCGATGGCGAGGGCATGGCTCGCCTGCTGCGCGACCACCGGGAACTGCGCGAGTCCATGACGCCCCTGACGGACATCGTCCTCGACCACCCTTCGCTCGACGACCGGTTGATCGGAACCGGCGTGCTCAGCGCCGAGGATGCCCGGCAGCTGGGCTGCATCGGCTACGTGGGTCGCGCCAGCGGGCAGGACGTCGACCTCCGCCGCGATGCACCGCACGCGCCCTACGACAGCCTGGACGTCCGGGTTCCCCTCTATGCGCAAGGCGATGTCGCGGCGCGACTGCGCGTCCGGCTGGACGAGATCATGGTGTCGCTGGACCTGATGGACCGGCTGCTGGCAAGCCTCCCCGCGGGCCCCGTCGCGACGACCTGGGAACCACCGGCGCGCGGCGGCGCGGGCCTGGGGCTGGTCGAGGGCTGGCGCGGCGAAACGATCGCCTGGGTAAGCCTCGACGGGAGCGGTCGCGTTACCTGCTACCAGCCGCGGGACCCGAGCGTGATGAACTGGCCGGCGCTGGAAAGGCTGCTGCCCGGCAACATCGTTCCGGACTTCCCCGTGTGCAACAAGTCGATCAACGGCAGCTATGCCGGACACGATCTCTGAGGTACTCCCATGCTGCGCATCCTCAATCGCGTCGCCCGCACCGGCACCCTGACCGAGGCACTCGATGACACGCCGCTCCAGTCCCTGGGCATCGCGGTGCGGCGACGACTGGATGCGCGCTTCGCCGGCAGCCTGGCCATTCGCCACGTCGACGCGGGATCCTGCAATGGCTGCGAACTCGAACTGCACGCGCTGGGCAATCCCTACCACGACCTGGAACAGTACGGAATTCGCTTCGTGGCATCGCCACGCCACGCCGACGCGCTGCTCGTGACGGGCGTGGTGAGCCGCCACATGCAGGCGGCCTTGCTCGATGCCTGGCAGGCCATGCCGGCACCGAAGCTGGTGATCGCCGCCGGAAGCTGCGCGTGCGATGGCGGGGAATTCGGTTGCAGCTATGCCACGGTCGGGGCCGTGGATGCGCTGCTGCCCGTGGATGTGGCGATCGCCGGCTGCCCGCCGACACCCGTGGCCTTGCTCAAGGGCCTGCTCGCCGCCCTGGGCCGCGAGGGCCGACTTACGGGACGCGACCGCCCTCGCTGATGTCGGGCAATCCCGAGACCAGCCACCAGTGCTTGTCCTTCCGGCTCCAGTGCCACGTCTGCCTGTCGAGCACGGTGCGTGCAACCTGCGTATTGCGGTTGATCAATTCGATGGCCACGACCTGGCGATAGCGATCCGGCGGACTGGGCAACACGCCCTGCACCTCGTAGGTCGCCACGCTGACCTGCGCATAGCGAGCGAGATCGAACCGGCTCAGCGGATGCGCGTGGCGCTGGTGTGGCGAAAGGAACGTGAAGCCCGCGGCCAGACCGTCCCAGCGCAATGCGTTGCCGTAGGCATCTACCGTCTTCCGCAAGTCGTTCTGGCGTCGGTCGGTTGCGCACCCCCCCAGGAGAAGTAGCGCGATCGCCAGCGCCGCAAGCGACCGCCGCGGCATTACCGGCCCTCCCCGGCAGGACATTTGGCCACGAACCGCGCGCGCAGACGCGCCGCCGTGCGGCCGGCATGCGCGACCTCCACCGAAATGCCGAGGCGGCCCTTGCCTCGCATCGCCAGCGCCGAGAAAAACGCCTCCCAGGATTGGTCCTCCGCCAGCGTGGCCCGCGCCTGCAATTCGCCCCATACGGGCACCAGGTAGTCGATGCTGCTGTCCTGGACATACACGTCGCAATCCAGGCCACGCGCTTCCAGGCGCAGTTCGATCGCGGCCCACGCCGCGAGCGTCATCAGCGACGCCAGGCTGCCGCCAAACGCGCAGCCCTTGTCGTTGACGTTGGGCGCCAGGGGCGCCCGCAACACGAGTGCCTCATCGTCGACGGGGCCGGCTTCCAGCTGCATGGCCGCCGTCAGGGGAATCTCGTGGCGCAGGCGCGCCACGAGCCGCACCAGCGCGGCGGCAGCGGGCAGCGGCAGGACGTCATCCAAGCTGGTCACGGCATTCATCCCGGCCAGTGTGCCGGCTCACGCGCACCGCAACAAGTCTGCGTGAGGGTACGCGGCGGCGCCGCTGCGTGGAATATCCACAGTCTGATTGTGATTTGAACATTTGCACCAAGCTTGTAGGACCGGCAAACAAAGACCGCTCGGGCTGTGTTGACGCTCTAATCGCGCAAGTACTCAAACTGACCGCAGCTTCACTTTGTCAACAAAGCGGACAAGCATGGTTTCGTGTTCGCTTTTGATCATGGCCACGGCACTCTGCCGCGGATCGCTTGTCGTCTGCTCGCTTGATCGCCCCGCGCATACGCAGACTTTCCTCGTCCGGCACAAGATGATGTGGGTGCTTGGAAAAAAATGAGCAATTCTTGACGTAGAGACTGAACATCCGGCCGGACTCTACTGCATGCGAATGCCGCGTATGCGCCTGACCCTGCCGGTCGGAAGTGTGACGCGGAACGTTGCCGAGGTTCAGGATGGGTCGCACGCGAATGACAACGCGAGTGAGTCGTGGGGTGGGCGTCGGCGCATTGGCGCTGGTTCTGATGACGGCCGTGGGAGACGCCACTTCCGTAGCGACCGGCATGCGGAGTACCAGGCTCGCGGTAGCCTCTTCCGGGCTGGTGGCGGCCATCAGCCAGAGCGCGCAGCGCGAGGCTACCCTCAGTCCCACCCGCCGCATCGATGCGCGGGGTTGCGCCCTGCTCATAGCACAGCGCACGAACGGCTGCTTTAGCCCGGCCGACGCCGCGATCGTTCGCCTACCCCATGCTGCGCTGCACATAAGACTGACCATCTGGGGCCATCACCGCCGGCTTACAGCGCCGGCACTTGCCGCCGGACGGCCACACGCCAACCGGATGAAGTACCGGAGCGAGGGCATCCGGCCTTGGTGGCGAGTATTGCCTTTGGGCTACAAACAGGGGTTTACCGTGGAACGTGCACCGGCGAGTCGCGGCCCAGTAGTCATCGAACTGCACGCGAGCCGCACGCCAGCAGTGCGACGCGACAGGCTCGCCTGGGGCACCCTCCGTTACGGTAAGCTGCGGTGGATAAATGCTGCGGGACAGGTGCTGCCTGGCACGCTGATGGCCATCGGTCGCAGGGTTTTTCTGCGCTTCGGCGCCGCCCACGCCCGCCATCCAGTCAACTTAGACCCGCTGGCGTGGGTTGAGCAGGAAGTGACTGCCTGCGATGGCGCAGCCAGCGATGTCTTCGGCTTCTCGGTTGCGCCCTCTGTCGATACCGCCTCGGTGGGAACGCCGTTCCGTCAAGTCGGCAGCAATGCCGATGAGAGTGCGGTCTATTTCTTCGGCAGTGCCGACCTCGACCTGACGCTGAGCACCTCGGCCACGGCGGCGCCCGGTGCCCACTACAGCGGCCAAGCGTTCCTCGCCAACAGCCACAGTACGGCAAGTTCGGCGCTGAGCGTGACGTTGTCGGTGCCCACTGGCACGAACTACGTGTACGCCTGCGCCACCCAAGGCAGCTGCAGCCAGACAGCAGGCACCGTCACCTGCAATCTTGGCAGCCTTGCGGTCAGGGGCAGCAGCGCCAACACCAGCGTCACCCTCCAGGCCACCGCCGCAGCGGGGACCGTGCTCGCCAACGGCGCGAAGTTATCTTCAAGCACCCCAGCTCTGAGCCAGAATTCCACTATCAGGATGGCCATGACGTTAGCCGTCACGGACCTCGCGAACCTGAACATGACCGCGGGTCAGAGCAGTCCGGCCGAGAATTTCTCGATCGCCGGGACCGGTTTGCTTGCGGCGGACGTCAGTTCCGCCAACACCACCCGGTTGTCATGTGCGGGGCCTCTGATTGCCTCGGGCCGCGATGCCAACGGCGCCCCCACCACGCTCACCCTAATACCGGCGGCAAGCCAGACGGGCACCGCCACGATGACCGTGAAGGAAGAACACTCTCACGCTCACGGTGAACGGTTTGCCGCCATCCCCCTGCGGAGGTAGCGGTGCAATGGGCAGCCGGAGTCTGCTCGGTTTGCCGCTGGCTTTACTGCTGTCGATCCGTCGCAAGCCGCGGAATCGATCTAGCGGCACAGATGGGTTCAAAACGGGTTTCTTCGAAACGTCATAAGCAAAGGAGAATGTCCATGAAATTGCATTGCGGATCTTTCGTTTTGGGCGTCCTTGGAACGCTTGGATTGATCACAGCTGCTGCAGCCAATGGCAAGGATCCTACCCATAACCTGGTGGTCAACGGAGACTTCGAAAGAGGAAATACAGGGTTCGCCACGGGATATACGTTTGGAGACCTCTCCGGCCCAGGCAGCTACAACATTGTCAGCAATCCTTCCACTGCCAAAGGCTCGTATGGCGACTGGTGCAACTGCGGTGACCATACGACAGGATCGGGAAACATGATGGTCGTGAACGGCGCCAACTCCGCTTCGACGCCAGTTTGGAAGGAAACGGTGCATGTGACGCCGGCGACGGACTATACCTTCTCCTATTGGGGAGCCGAGGTGGACCATGACAGCTCGTCTTTGCCGCGCTTACTAGTGAAGATCAACGGCAGAGTGATTGGAACAGGCACCATCCCCGAGAGAAGCCCAGACAACGGCGGAAGCTGGCACGATTACAAATCAAAGTGGAACTCTGGTTCCAGCAGCAGAGCGCATTTGGCCATTTACGACGCGAATACACATACTGGCTGGAACGATTTCATGATTGACGACATCCACTTCAGTTCATCCTCAGTTGCCGCTGGAGCCGCGGCAAAAGAGGCGCGCCAAGCATCAGGTGCAGACCCAATCACCACCCACGCCCAGATCATCGTGAAAGATGCACGTGGCAGCGTAATTCCGCTCAAGCCACAGGAGAAGACTGCGCTGATGTTCATGCAGGCGATTTCTTCCCTGGAGGATGATTGTATTCTCCAGTTGAACCGGAGTTGTTCTTTGGTAGAGTTGATCGCCGGGCCGAAGGCGTCCAACTGGAACATCGGTAGATTGAAATATGATCCGCGCAGGGATCCAAATTACAATTACACGGTCACAATCAGCAGAAACGGCTGGACGGCGAGCGCCAGGCCGCAACGTCCGGACCTGGGCGGATTCTTTGTCGATGGCATCGGCAGAATGGCGGCCAATACCTATTATCATGCAAATGGCCCTGCCACGAATAAAGACACGAAACTGGACGAGATCTCCATTTCGGGAGAATTGTTTCAAGTGCATTGATCAATGAGTTCATCTCTATCTCAGACTCCTGCATCCGCTGGTACAACGGAGGCCAGGATCAAGATCTTGCTGGGCTCACGCAGCCCAACCGAACAGCTCAGCAACATGAAGCCCGCTGCTTGGCCCGTCCAGGTTTTCTGCCGCATCCCCGATGGTCAACCTTCAACGGGCAGCAACAGGAGTGCGCGTCATGCGAACAATGCAGATCTCGCTTGTTCTCGTCCTGGTCGCAGGTTGCATCGCCGTACCAGCCTCCGCCCCGGCGTTTGCCGAGGGTTCGGTCGATTGGGGGTCGGTGACGGAGCTGGTCGGGACCTATCATGCGGTGAGGATCTCAAACGGCGGACGTCGCAGCGAAGTCAAGGGAACGGCAATACTCTCGTTCCAGAGGTCCTATCCGGTAAAGCCCGGCCAACTCGCGTACGCTTTTCAGGGAACGGCCGATTCAACCGTGCACAAATCGAGGCCGTCATCCGCCGATCCGTGCCTTGCGATGGGGCCACCACCGGACCTCTCGGGGCATGCACGCAGCACGGGAATCACGCTCACGATCGACACCGCGCACGGGATCTACTATTGGAGCGCGCAGCCGATCAAGCTCAGGTTCGAGGTCGGTGGCCCGTATACGCCGCAGTGCGGAAGCCCCTTCGGCCCCCGCCATATGAGGACATCCAGCGCCGGCGGGGTCAGCGTCGGCAAGTTGCCGTTGCCCGAGAACGGCGAGATCCTGTGCGGCAAGGCGGTGTTCAGCGACCCGGGTGACTTCACGACTTACGTCGACTGGATGTTCAAGCCGAAGAACGTCATGCTGAAGAACGCCGCACCGCACTGTCCATCGGTGAAGAAGGCCACCGGCGGAACCACGTAGCAGTGGCGTGGGTGGTCACCATTCCGCCACCGGAGTCAACAGGCACATCGATGCGCGTCCCCGTTCGTGACGGGCAGTTCCGACCCGCCTTGCCACTGACCACCAGCCGCTGTGTTTCGGCGGCGCCAAGGAAATGAGCTATAGCAAACAAGGCGGGTGGGGGCGCATGGCGTCGCGGTGATACGGGTGACCTGCAGGCTAGTGCTTGGAACACTTGTACCAGCGTGCAAGAGGGACACTCATGGGTGAGTTTCTTGCAGGCCCGAGATAGCGGCATGTCGCCTTGGCGAAATGGATGTGCAGGTCGACCTTGCCGGAAACGTGTTCGTTGCCCCATGCACCGGTGACATGCAGGGCTTTGCCGGGATCGATCTTGCAGGAAGAGGCCGCCTGCGCGGTAGCAGGTTTGCATTTGAGCTTTGTTGCACCGCTGCGGATGTCGGCCGGTGCGAAGCTGAAACCGGATGCCATTTGTGCGGCAACAAGGCGGATCCTTCGCGTGCACGGGCGGGCTTCCCAAATGCGGTTGAGCGCCGCGATATTGACGTATTTGGGATCCACTGCAGTGACTTGTCCGGAGTTCAGGAACACCAGGATGTTGTCCGGATCACGCTGGGTCAAACCGTTCGAAGTGATTACGGCCGTTCCGAACAGCTGCAGCACGGGATATGGAAAATCGCTCCGCTCGATGCCAAAGCGCGGGATCCAGGTCATGGTGGCGTCGAATGCCCCACATCCAGGTGCTTGAGCAACAATGGCCGTACTCGCGGTGCTGCCGCGCAGGTCCAGTCTCGTTAAACCCCTTTGTTGGGCACTATTCACGATGAGTATCGGGTTGCCTGCCGTGCACTGCGCGCCATTCGAGTAGCTCAGCAGCAGGTGGATCTCATAGGTTTTTCCCATCTTTGCCATAGGGACGGGATACACGTGGCTCACCGTGCCAGTGGCACTGCGGCCCGAAAGTGACGCCCCATCACCAAAGAACCACGAGCGGGAGGTCAGCGTCGCCCCTCCGGGGGCGACGCTGTCGTCGGTGATCGCGACCGGAACTCCACCGGACGCACTTTGCGGCGCCTCGATGAGCGCGCGGCAGCCCCGAGAGCCGGTTGAGACTGCCTTCACCTGAGCGGCCACGGCAATGGCAAGCCAGGCGAGCACAACCAGCACACCCTTGCTTGCGGGGTGCAGAGCTTTGCAGAAACGGCTCATGTCCATGTTCCTCTCCTCCGCGTCAACCACTGTTCGCCCGTGTCAAGCTCTATCCGAAGGCTCGCCAGTCAACGCGCGAAGCATGGATAGAACAGGTAATACGTATCGGGGAATCCGGGATCGTTGTTGGCGGCGTAGCGCAGGATCAGCTTGACGACTGGGTTGGTGCGCGAAGGCCTGGGCACATTGGTGATGGTGTAGTACATGGTCTTGCCCTGTCCGGGTTCGACGTTGGTCGTGGTCAGCGGAGTGCCGTCCTCTGCAAACGGTGTCTCGTCGCTGGTCGCGCTGGTGCCGTCCTTGTAGACGGCGGTGACATCGAGGCCAGGCGCGCCCGCTTCGCCGCTCTGGACGTTGCGCACCGGCACCGTGAACACCAGGTCGCCGTCGGGCGGCGTGGCGGCTTTGGCGTAGGGCGTGACGGCCTCGGCAAACGCGCTGTCGGAGGCAACCCAGCGCATGGCATGGATGCGGTAGTCGAAACCGGTCAGGTGAAACGGCTGATTCATAAATGCCTCGTCGCGAGGCACGCCGTGATGAATGGAACCGCCGCTCCAGCCCGTCGCAGGAGCACCGGCGGCTATGAGGGCAGTGATCGAGAGTCCGACAAAACATGCAATCTTTTTCATGGTCAACCCCTTGCAGATTCGTTTGGGTGAAACACGCGGGCTATGCATGCGACATGCATCGACCAACGGAGGAGGCCTGGGACGCGGACGATCCATCCGCCGGTGGGCCGGCATCGGCTGCTGTGGGCCTGGCCGATGGTGCGCACGTACCTCCCGCGTGCCAACGAAGCCGGCATCCGGGCGGATTTTCCGTTCACGGGCACGTCGGTACGGGCCGGGTCTGGAATTCCGCCTAGCAAGACATGCCCGGTTTTGCGGCGCTACGGCCATTGCGGTGCAAACGGCGTCGTGAGGGTATCGTAGGGGAAATACTGTGGGCTGCGCGCCGCGCCGATGATTTCGACGACCCGCCCCGCGGATACCGCCCACACATCGCCGTGCCGATCGATGGCAAGATCACGGGCTTTGACGTTCGGGAAGCTGCGACGGATGGATCCGTCGGGTTCGATATCGGCCACGCCATGGAGCATCGGCGCATAGGCCCAAAGGTTGCCGTCCCGCGAAATCGCGAAGCGCCGGATCATTTTCAAGTCCTTTCTGCATAGCTCGCGCTTGATGACGCCGTGCTTGAGGTCGACCGCGATCAGCCCTGCGTCCCATGACCGCCAGAGGAATCCATCTGGCGCAAGCGCTGCATAACGCCAGCCACTGCCGCCGCTGCTACCATCTACGCCCTTGACCGTGGACTCGCAATCATAGGGTTCGCCCGCAAGGTCGTAGTCGCGGAGCAATCGCACCTCGGTCGTGGGCTCGCCGATGGCCAGGCACTGTTTGCACTCGTACTGATGATCCTTGGTGTCCAGCGTGACGGAGATGTTTGTGAAGTTTCCGGTCGGCGTGAACACGAGGTTGTGGGCGACCTCCCAGATGTCGGTCCGCTTCAGGATGGTTGTGGGTGACTGGGTGACTGGAAACTCGATGTACTTGACCTTGCCGATCAGCGCGCCACTGCTGCTGTAGACGCGCAGTTCCGGGTTCCCACCCCACAGCCGATGGATGGCCGATTGCGAACCCGTCTTCGGTGGTGGCGCATCGGTGTCGACCTTGGGCGTGGCGCCGGTGAATACCCAAAGATCGCCGTTGGGTGCGATTGTCAGGTCACGCGCGTTGATACCAGCACCGGTCGGTTTGCCGAGGATGGCGCCGTCCGGCGAGAGCTCGAAAAGCTCCGAAGTACCTTTCGAAGCGCCGACGCTGACTACCCAGAGATGCCCGGCATGATCGATAGCGATGCCGATGGGATAACTGATATTGTCGGTCTGCCCCAAGGCCTTGACACATTGCATGAAGGCCGCACCCTGCGCCTGCAGTGCTTCCGCCGATCGCGCCCACGGATGTGCTGCACAGGACTCGCTGGCCGCAATGGGACTCCACGTTGCGGGATATTTGCCGATCAACCGGCCGCTCGGGGTGAATGCGTAAAGCGCGTGGTACTTGTCGCCAGCCGCTGCATTGAGCACCCAGACGGTTCCTGACTCGGCAATCGCAATTCGACTGAAATCGTGATCGGCTTTCGTCACCTGATACACCGTCCTGATTTCAGCCGAATTTGATGCAGCATGAGTCGATTGAACCAGGAAGAGCCCGACCAGAAGGGCACCGATGATGCGCAGCATGCGGATGTCTCCGCGCATGCGTTTGGTCGGTGCGGAATCTGCCGCGATCATGCGGCTGGTCAGTACATCCAGGCCGTGGTCGTGGTGTGCCCGTGGACGCCGCCATTCATCCGCAATCGCTTTTGCTGAAGCGGACAACAGCATAGATTTCGGATTCCGGCTGCCTTGGTACGTGTCCATGCCGCCAGGTTCCGGAAGCCTTCGCAACACAGCGGGAAACCGCTCGTGGCACATATCGGGAGTTCCTCCGGTCTGGCCTTTGGCCAAGCGATGCAGGCATCCGTAGCAGCGTTACTTGAGCGCCGCCAGATCCTTCAGGTCCACTGCATGGACGAATGCCTCGAGGGTCGCCATCGATGTGGGCGAGCCCTTGGCCTGAACCAGGAACCGGCCGGCCACGTAGACCACGTAGTGTCCGCTCTGCGTCGGTCCGTACCAGCGTTCCGAGACCGGCATGCCATCGATGATCGTGCTGCGGTTATAGCCATGGCTGCTCTGCGTCTCGAACTGGGTGTTGGCCGCGATGGCGGCCATGAAACGCATGCTGCCAAGATCCTCGACTTTCACATCGACGGCGTGGCCAGCCGGATCCTTGTAAATCGCTTCGACTTCCGAATATTGTGTTGGCCCGACCGCGACCTGATTCGCAGTCAGGTGCGATCGCACGTAGCCGTTGAGCGCGGCGGGCAGAAAGTGCTTCAACTGATCCACTGGCACCGCAGTAACGGGGGCATTGTCTGCGTTACCGCGGGTGGCCGAGCCATGTCCCCCCTCGCCCCAGGCGGGAACCGTGGTGGCGGCTCGGTGTCCAGCGAACAAAGGCGCGGACAGGGTGGAAACATCGCCGGCCATACCGGAGGACCGCAGCCAGAGCATTCCGATCGGAGCGGTGATCGCAGCGGACAGGACGAACGAGAGGACCACCGCGATCACGACACTCACGGCGGCATAGGCCGCCGACCGGTCCTCCGGGCACTTCATCGTGAATGGAAGGCCGATGTAGAGCAGGTAGATGGAATAGCCGGCCGCCAACAAACCTGTCACCGGCAGCAGTACCCCCAAAGCCGGTATCAAGCCGAGAATCGCGACGATCCAGACAGGCGTGTACGCGTAGGCCACCGTCCTGAGCGCTTGGGAAAAATTGCGCGTGCCGCCGAAGCTGGCGGCAAGCAGGTCCACGATGAACGCCATGATGGTCGCCATCGCCACGGCCAGCGCATACGCGATGACCGCCTGGACCAGTGAATAGACAAACGCCACATGCATGCTGCCGAGGAACGGCGTCCAGAATCCGAAAGCCGTCCGGCCGATCAGCCGCGCGAGCGGACCGATGGCCGCGAACCACAGCACCCATCCGGAGAAGACGGCGTGGGTGGCAACTGGCTCGGCGGCGATGGACGGCCAGGTCTCCCTCGGTGCCTGCAGGATCCCGCGCGCGCGTTCAATGATGGTCTGGAATGACATGGTGTTGACTCCTTCTGAAATCGTGCCGCAAGGCGGCAAGTTGTTCGGTGCAGTTGGATTGGAGGCGTGCGGAACTGGCAGGCAGGCAGGGCAGCCGACTGCTGCCTGCGTGCGAGCGACAAGATGTCAATGCCGGCAGTACAGCGCACGATCGTTCCTGGTATCTACGTCAATCGCTGCTCGATTTCTGCTCAGGCAAACGCCGTAAAACGGTACCGAGCCGTCCGTCCGGCGCGTAGAATCGGCACGGGGAAAGTATGAACAAGGCACGGTGGCGAAAGGGGGTCGCCGGGCAGATGATGAATCCAAGGCGATCCTTCGAGGATCCCAGGGGCAACGCACGGGATGCGCAAGGAACCCGCATGGCCGCGGGCGGCCTCAGGCAGCCGGATGTGCGGTCGGAAGCTGGATTTGCCGCCGCCGTCCGTCGAGCGCTGCGGGACTTTCACCGCCCCGACGTCCTGCGCGACAGTCCTCTGCTCGCCAGTCGGCTGTTGACCGCAGCACTGCAGCGCGATCCGACGACGCCTCCGACACATGTTCTACGTGCCATTCTCCGGGAGCACTGTGAGCGGCTCGGCGAGAACGCGAGATCCGAGCGCTACAGGCAGGTCCTGACCCTCACGTACCTGGCACCCCTGCGCAGCCAGCAGGCCGCGGCAGAGGCCTTGCACCTGAGCTGGAGTACCTATCGGCGACGGCTGGCCGAGGCCATCCGCATGCTGACCGCCTCGTTGTGGGACGCCGAAATATCCACACTACATCCGCCCGCACCCTCGAATCCGGCACCGCAGGATCTCGCTGCCGCAGTCGCGCCATCCTCCGGTCGCCGGCCATGGATTGCCGCCATAGCTGCCCTGGCGTTTCTGCTCCTGCTCGGCGGGGGCGTTCTGCTGCTGCACACTTCGCGCGTCAGGAAATCACCGGGCACGGTTGCTGACCAGGCGTCAACCGTGGCGGTGCTGCCGTTCATCGATCTCGACCACGTGCCCGCGTTGCGCTATCTCGGCGATGGCATGACAGACGAGTTGATCACGCGCCTCGGGCGTATATCCGCCTTGCACGTGGTCGCACCGACCTCCTCTTTCAGTCTGCGCGGCAAGCCCATGAATGCGCGCCAAGCTGGTCGTCTGCTAGGCGCAGCATCGATCGTTGAGGGCAGCGTCCAGAAGATCGGTTCTTTACTGCACATCGATGTTATGCTGGTCGACACCGCCAACGGCTATGGGCGCTGGACGGACGAATTCACGGTCGATGCGAGCGCCATTGGCGGCGTGGAGGACATCATCGTCCGCGGCATCGCCAACCAGCTGCATGTCGCGCCGCCGCCACCGGATTCCGTCTGGAGCCAAACAGGTGCCGATGTCAATCCCCAAGCACGCGATTTCTACCTGGTGGGCTTGGAGTACCTGGATTACCGCGACCCAGGGGCCATCCTGCAGGCGATTGCCTACCTGCAAAAGGCCACCCAAGCCGACGAATCCTACGCACCGGCCTGGGCCAACCTGGCTATGGCCTATGCAGTCATGCGCTCCTATCAGGCTGGTGTGCCGCCCGATACGTATTACCAGACCGCATTCGCCACAGCCCGAAAATCCATCGCCCTGGACTCGGAGTTGCCCCGGGCCTATGAAGTGCTCGGCCTGCTCGACGACCAGCACTGGCACTGGCGCAGAGCAGAATCAAACTATCGGCGCGCGCTGCAACTCGATCCCAGCGACGCAACCGCGCATCAGTGGTATGCGATCCACCTGTGGTTCATGGGACAGATGCAGGCCGCCTTGCTCGAGATGCAAATCGCGCGCCGCCTCGATCCGCTGTCGCCAATCATCAATGTCGACCTCGGCCGTGCGCTGCTCTATGCGGGAAACCCACGGGCATCTCTCGCGCAATATCGTGCAACAGCAGCCATGGATCCGAACTTCCCGCTGACCTACATTTTCATGGGGGAGACGGATCTGGCGCTCGGCAATCCCCGTGCGGCGCTCACTGCGGTCCACAAGGCAGACAGGCTCTCAGGACGCACGCCACAGTTCGCACTGGCCGAAATCGGCGCCAGCGAAGCGTTGCTGGGCCATATGGGCAGTGCACGTCAGACACTCGACAGGTTTAAGCAAGGTGCAAGAGGCCGCTACGTTTCGGGTGTGCTGCTGGCCTGGCTGGATTGGAGCCTGGGCAATAAGCCCGGAACTATCGATGCGTTGCGGCGCGCTGTGCGCGAGCACGATTTTCTGATGATGGTCGTATTCGGGCCGCTTGGAGCCGGCATGCGTGCCGATCCGCAGTTCGCCGAGATCCGTTCACTGATGAACTTGCCGGCAGCATCCGCCGGACGCCGCTGAGGGTGCAGAGTCCGGCAAGCAGAAAGGGCCGAGACGGCCCGTCATTCCGGACGGGTATTTCGCAAATGCTGCTGGATCCCCGCTTTTGAACCGGCGCCAGCGGATTTAGAGCTGTACGCTTCGCACTGCTCGCGCCACATGGGCACAGGGGTGGCGGTCAATCTGGCAGAAAGGCCGCAGCGGTCCCCGCAACGACGTGACCACTCAATACGCAAACTCTCGGAACAACGGGTCCACGCTTCCGCCCCATTCGCCGTGGAACAGCGCGAGCTTCCGCTCGGCGGGGGTCTGATTGGCCAGCGCGAACTCGATCAGCGGCTCAATGAATTGCGACTCGTCGCCTCCGCCCGCGTTCCGTCGGCCGCGCCGCGACAAACCCGCCTGCGCGATGCGGAGCGCCTCGAGCGCGAGTTCACGGACGGTCGCCTTGCGAAACGGCAGCTTCAAAGCCTGCCGCGGCACCCCGTCGCGCAATACGTGGCGTTCTTCCATGGAGAAATCCCGCACCAGGTCCCAGGCGGCATCGAGCGCCGCATCGTCGTACAACAGGCCGACCCAGAACGCGGGAAGCGCGCACAGTCGATTCCAGGGGCCGCCATCGGCGCCCCGCATTTCCAGATATTTCTTCAACCGCACCTCGGGGAAAGCGGTCGTGAGGTGATCGGCAAAATCGCGAAGCGTGGGTCGCGCGCCCGGCAGTTCACAGAGCCGACCGGCCATGAACGCACGGAAGTCGCGTCCGGCCAGGTCGACGTAGCGGCCATCGCGGTAGCTGAAATACATCGGTACGCCGAGGATGTAATCGACGTAGCGCTCATAACCGAAGCCGTCCTCGAAGACGAAGTCCAGCATCCCGGTGCGATCCGGATCCGTGTCGGTCCACACATGCGAACGGAACGAGAGAAAGCCGTTGGGCCTGCCTTCGGTGAAGGGCGAGTCCGCGAAAAGGGCCGTGGCGACGGGCTGGAGAGCGAGCGCGACGCGGAACTTCTTCACCATGTCCGCCTCGGTCGCGTAATCGAGGTTGACCTGCACGGTGCACGTGCGCGTCATCATGTCCAGCCCGAGATTGCCACGCAGCGGCATGTAGCGCTTCATGATCGCGTAGCGACCCTTGGGCATCATCGGCATGTCTTCGCGTCGCCACTTCGGCTGGAAGCCCATGCCGAGGAACCCCATGCCCAGGGGATCGGCAACCCCCCGCACCTCCTCGAGGTGGCCGTTGACCTCGCAGCAGGTCTCGTGGATGTCGACCAGCGGCGCACCCGACAACTCCAGCTGGCCGGCCGGCTCGAGCGTGATCGACGCCCCGGCCCGCGCCAGCGCAACCGGCAAATCCCCCTCGACGACGACCTCCCAGCCGTGCCGCGCCGCGATGCCTTCGAGCAGCGCCCGGATGCCGCGCTCGCCGGCATAGGGCGGCGGCCTCAAGTCCTCCAGGTAAAACCCGAACTTTTCATGTTCGGTGCCGATGCGCCAGTCGGCACGCGGCTTCTCGCCGCCCGCGAGGTATTCAACCAGCATCCGCTCGTCGGTGATTTCGGTATCAGGTGCAGCGCTGGGAATCGACATGGAAATCCTTGCTCGGGCAGGAGACCCGAGATGGGGTGGCCCGTCCGGTTTTGCAAGCGTTCAGGGTATCAGCGCACGACGGCATATTCCCGGGCGTCGCTGCGCCAGTTGGGCATCGCGTGGATCGTCGGCAAGACCTGCTCCGGCGAAGCCACAAGGCGCCACATGTCGCCATGGCCGGGATTCATGAAGCGCTCGTCGATCAGCCGCTCCAGGTAGGCCGCCAACGGAGCGAACAAGCCATTGGTGTCCAGCATGACTATCGGCTTGAAGTAAAGGCCCAGCCGCTTGAGGGTAATCGCCTCGAACAACTCTTCCAGCGTGCCGCATCCACCGGGCAAAGCGACGACTGCATCGGCGCCGCTGAGAAGACGGTGCTTTCGCTCCCGCATGTCCTCGACCAGTTCCAGGCGAGTCAGCCCGGGATGCCCCCATTCCAGATCGGCCATGAAGCGGGGGAGGATGCCGATGATTTCCCCTCCGCGACTGAGGGCACCTTCGGCCAGGGCCCCCATGGATCCCGTGGACCCGCCACCGTACACGACCGTGCAACCCGCCTCGGCCAGCAGTTCGCCAAGCCGTCGGGCATCGCGTCGGAATCCCTCGTGTGTTGCTTCACTGGATGCGCAGTAAACACAGACCCGCATTGGCATGCCCCCGTTGGCGCGCTCCGTCGTGGAACCGCGCCGTCTGATCTTACATGCCGGCTCGTCATTCCGATCATGGATGGACGCGCCCGGCCCAAGTGCATCACAACATGCCACGCCAAGGCGAGTGTCCTAGCATCGGCCAACCGCACGCATGCAGGGGGTCGAATGAACTTCGATGTGAGTACCGTCATCAGCTTGGCCGCGATCGTCGTGATGGTGTTGTGCATCATCAACGTCTTGCGCCTGGGCAAGAGCGTGCCGGGCGGCATCATCGGCCAGACGTGGAAGCAGCTCACCGCGCTAGTCGCGCTGTTCACGGCAGGCTAGCTGGTGACACCGTTTTTCTCGCTGCTGCCGCCCGGCATCGTCGATCTCGTGGTGGCGCTGATCTTCCTGTTTGGCGCGGGCTACGTGTGGCTCACGGTCCGCCTGATCCACCGGGTGATTCGCGAGCTCGCCGGCGACTGATCCCGGGCAACCCGAACTCGTCTTGCGCAAGACGGCCCAGGGCCTCGAGGAAGTCCAGCGCAACGCACTGGGCCTTGGCCATGGCGTCCGACGCGTGATGATCCAGGTCGATGGCCGACGAACCGTTGCCCAATTGCTGCACGACAATGCCGGTGCCATCGACGTCACGGCGGCACTCGAGCAACTGCTGCGGCAGGGTCTGGTCGACGCGACCGGTGCCGGGCCGGCAATGACAGCGGTCGACGCAGCCTCCGGGGCCGGCCCATCGACGCGCGAGGCGCTGATCCAGCTGGCGGAGACCCTGCTCGGTCCCAAGCCGGCAGCCCAGGTGGCCCAGAAGCTCCGCGGCGTCGCGGATGCGCCGCCTGCGCTGGGGGCGGCCATCGAGCCGTGTGCGCGATTGATCAAGCTCTTCATCGACGAGCACAAGGCCGTCGATTTCCGCCAGCAGGCGGCGATCATCCTGGGCCGAGCCACGACCTCCCCGTCCTGAGGGAACGGCGCCCGCCCGGGGTTCGTCAGTTCACGCGTGGCACCGTCGGCAGCAGGACTGCTCCGCCAAAGTCGGCCCGGCCATCCTTGATGCCGAGCGCGTGGCGGCCGAGGGGATCGAGGCCATTCCATTCCCCGGACAAACGGCGCAGTTCGACCAGTGCACGCACCAGCGCGGTGAATGCCGCCGCCAGCTGCGAGTACAGCGCGCCCAGGGCGGTTCTCACATGGTCAGCCTCGGCGCGATAAGCGGCGACGCCCAGGTCCAGGAAGTAGGTCAACGAGACATTGCGCCGCCGCGCCTGCTCGGGGAAAAGCCCGGCGATCAACAGGCAACGATCGCCGGTTTCGCGCAGAGCCTGCTCGCGCTGCCGGCCACGTGCCAGCAGCGCCTCCAGATAGTCCAGGGCCAATGCGCGGCCCCCCAGCCCCACGTCGCCCAGATGGCTCATCAGCACGAACACCAGGTACGACTCGAGATCTTCGTCCAGGCAAACGCCGGCACGTCGTGCGCCCTCCTGCACGGCATCACGCCACAGGACCGTCGGGGAAGCGGTATTGAGAATGCCCTGGGCCATGCATGGACTCCGCGCGGCCGCCGGGCGGCCCATGCTTCATATAACCGCAAGGCCGAATTCCGCAAGTGGCGTGGAATCCCGAACCGGGCATGCAACCGTGACGGGGCACGCAACGACAAGAAGGCGCCGGCTCTGGGCCGGCGCCTTCGCGCACTGCAAACCGCTCCGTGACGTGCGGTCAGATCCGCACGCGGACGCCCAACTGGAAGTACCGTCCGACGATGCCCTGCTGCTGATAGGTGGGGTTGTAGTTCACCCCTGCATAGTCGATCGGATCAAAGCCGGGGCCGCGATCGAAGAGGTTCTGGATCCCCCCGAAGACGTCGATGTTCTTGGTCACGTGGTAGCTGCCATTGAGATCGACGTAGGTGAACGAGGGCACCGTGCAGTTCGCGGGCAGGTTGCCGTTGGGACCTTGCGAGAAGCAGGAATTGTTTCCCGTGAGATCCGGCACGCTCATGTACAGATGGCTCACGTAATAGATCGACGCCGTCGCCGACCACCGGCCATCGGTGAGCGTGTTCGACCATGAGGCGCGCCACTTTGGCGTCCCGGCGCCGGAGGAGAGGATGTAGGGTCCTTGGGTGCCGACCATCTGGATGTAACCCTGGCCAAAGTCCTTCTTCCACGTCAGCATGTCGGTGGCCGTGAATTCGCTGATCCACTCGAGGTTGTCCGCGAAGTGGAAGGTTCCGCGGACATCCAAGTCGACGCCCTTGGTCAACAGGGAATTGGCATTGATGTAGGGCGCTCCCACCAGAATCGGGCGCAGCGGCGCCGAAGGAGCGTTGGGATCCGGCAGATCGTACTGGATCGTGTAACCGGGCGGGATCGGCTGTCCGTTGAAGTAGGCATTGAGCGGCACGCCGACGTTGCCGCCGGTGATGATGTTGTTGACCTTGATGTGGTAGTAGTCGATGGTCGCACTCAGGTTCGGGAGCGGTTGCAGTACCGCACCCAGCGTGTAGCTCGTCGAGGTCTCGGGCTTGATGTTCGGATTGGCCGTACTCAGCACCGCCAGCGAGTAAGGCTGGGTGTACGCGTCGTTGTTGTGCAGAGCCGCGAAATTGGCCGGCACCTGCTCGGTGATGAAGCCCGTCGTCTGGCTGGATCCATTCTCGGCGAAACTGGGGGAACGGAAGCCCTTGGAAAAGGTGCCGCGCAAGGCCAACATCTTGAAGGGCTGCCACTTCAGGCTGGCCGACGGTGAGAAGTTGGTGCCAAAGTCCGAATAGTCACTGAAGCGTCCGGCGACGTCGGCCTCCAGCGAGCGCAGAAGCGGCGCCTGGAACTCGCCGTAGAGGGACCCGACCTTGTGCGAGCCGATGATCTGCGTGTTGCCCAAGCCGAGCGCTTCGTTGCCTGGGTTGAGCGCTGGCTCGTACTGCGATTCATGTCGAACACTGGCACCCAGGGCCAAGGCGCTATGGCCGCCCTCCAACTTCCACAGGCGATGCGAAACGGTCAGCGATGCTTCCTGGAGGTCCGTCGTGGCCGTGTTGCTGATCGGAGGCGCCAAGGCCGCCAGCACGGCGGGCGTGTTGGACGCCGGGTCGACGAAACTGTAGGCACCGGTCTGGATGTCGTTGAGCAACGTCGGGATATTGAGGTAACCGTAACTGTTCTCGGTCAGATAGGTGTGGTTGATCACCGCAGCAGCGTTGTATCGCCAGCTGTCGAAGTAGCCATGGAGGTCGGCAACGAGCCGCATGTTGTGGTTGGTGTAGTTGATGATGCCAAAGCCAGGCAAGTCACCGAATGCGTAGTTCAGCAGAGCGTACTGACCTGCCGCTGCAAACGGATCGTTGGGATTGGGCTGACCATTGAGCAAGGTCGGCGGGAGCGCGATCGCGCCGAAATTGACCGGGGTGGAGAGCTGGATCTGCGATGGGGCGGCGTACGACTGCGTCTGCACCTGCACGTAGCTGGCGTTGAGGTATCCCGTGGTGTCGTCATTGATCTTGAATGTCACGCGCCCATCGATCGCGTAACGCGTCAATTTCGGCGACGCCGCGCCGTACTGGGCGGCGAAGTTCTGCGTGCAATATGTCCCGACACCCGCCGTCGTCACCTGCTGGCTAGCCGGGCCGCACGGCCGCAACGGCTGCCACAGCGTGCCAGGGATCTGTTGACCCGAGAGCAGGTTTCCGGGCTGACCCAGCGTAGCGGGCGCCACGGAACCATAGATCGAGCCCGAGTTGAGGAACGGTTGACCACCCACTGCATTGAAACCGCCGAGGGAGGACAGGTTCGCCGTATTGAACGGGAATCCGCGGTCGCGAAGGAAGATCGGGTTGATGTTCTGGTACTCGACGTCGATGTACTCGTTGTGGCCGTCCCGCTCGAGGTTACCGGTACCCGCCATGAAGTTGCCGCGGGTCATGCTGCCGCCTCCGTGCTGCGACGTGCCCGCCTCGGCGCTCGCTTCCACGCCATGGAAGGTACGGCGCATGATGATGTTGACCACGCCGCCAATGGCGGCCGAGCCATAGATCGAGGAGGAGCTCGCCTTGAGGACCTCGATGCGTTCAACCGCATTCAACGGGATGGAATTGAGATCCGTGAACGACCGCTGGCCATCGTCGTCCAGGGCGTAGGGCGCGGTGCGCTGGCCATCGATCAGCACCAGGGTCGAGCCCACGTTGAGGCCGCGCAGGGCGACGCCCGAAGCGCCGGCCGCAAAACCGAGCGAGAACGCGTTGGGAATCGTGCCGCTGTTGTCGGCGCTGATGGCCCGGATGACCTGCGACACGGACGTGAAACCGCTCCGCTTGATTTGCTCTGACGTGATGACCTGCACGGGGGCAGGCGTCTCGACATCGATCTGCGGAATCAACGAACCGGTGACCATGATGGTCTTCAGGCGCTCGACCTTCTTCGCCGGCGCGGCGTTGCCCGTACTGGCCGCTTGCGCAAAGACGGCGCCTGTCGCCAACGACAGCGCAAGACCGATGCAAACGGACAGCTTGCTGCGAGACAGATTGGTATTCATGGGGCCTCTCATGGGTCTGTGTGGTGAACCGAGGGAAGCGCCGACGGCGCCGGTTGCGGCTGGTGTATTTGGGCGCGCGGATCGACCATCCCCTCCCGCGCAAACGCCCCCGCCGTCACACGACGGTAACGCTCCATCCAAGGAGCAACGCAGCCTCTATTTCGCTGTAAATAAAGCGTATTCGCAGCGATAGCATTTCGACAGCTGGATCAATCGCCGCGTTCACGCTCGTTATGCGCGAAGAGTCCGGAGGGAGCCAACGTAGGGACGCCCGCTATCGCGCCATCAGACCGCCGAATACGCGGAGTCTGCGGCAAGCGTTGGCTGAACGCGGATATCCGTCGAGACACCGTGGCGCGCCGCTTCAGGCGCGACCGTCCTGTCGGTCGTGTGCCATCGTCATCTGGGCCGCTCCCGGCAAGCGAAAGGAGCCCGTCTCGCCACCCTTTGCGCCCCAATCATCCTTGCCGCCCGTCATTGGTGCTGGCGACCCTGCCGATCGGGATCAGACGCCTCTACACTTCGGCCATGGCCAAACCGCGTCCCCCGCGCCGGCAACCGGTGATCGCGCATGTCGCGCAGCGCGCGTCGCGCAATGGCGCGCCACCGCCACGGCCGGCCGACGCCACGCCACGATCGACGCGCGTGTTGGACGCCCTGCTGCGCCGACTGCCGGAGCACTGGCGCGGAACGGCCCGCGACTATCTGGTCCTCGTTCGCATGGACCGTCCCATCGGGGCGCTGCTCCTGCTCTGGCCCACGTGGTGGGCGCTGTGGCTTGCGGCGGGCGGCATGCCCCCCATCCGGTTATTGCTGATCTTCACCGTCGGCGTATTCCTCATGCGCTCGGCTGGCTGCGCGATCAACGACTATGCCGACCGGAAGCTCGATCCACAGGTCGCACGCACGGCGGGACGGCCCATCGCCTGCGGCCGGATCGCGCCCAAGGCAGCGTTGCGGTTATTCCTGGCACTGCTCGTGCTGGCCTTCCTGCTGGTCCTGCTGACCAACCGCACCACCATCGAACTCAGCTTCGCCGGAGCCGCGCTGGCCGTGCTGTATCCCTTCAGCAAGCGGTACACGAGCCTTCCCCAGGTGGTGCTTGGTGCCGCGTTTGGCTGGTCGATCCCGATGGCTTTCGCGGCCGTGCAGGGACATGTGCCCGCACTTGGCTGGCTGCTGTTCCTGGCCAATGTCCTCTGGAGCACGATCTACGACACCGAATACGCCATGGTGGACCGAGACGACGACATCAAGGCGGGGGCGCGGTCCACGGCGATCCTGTTCGGCGACGCCGACCTGCCGATTCTTGGCGTGCTGATCGCCAGCCTGTTGCTGACCCTGTTGTTGGTTGGCGCTCGCGCCCACCTGCGGTGGCCCTGGTTTCTCGCCATGGCACTGGCACTGGGCCAGTTCGCGTGGCAACTCTGGATGATGCGGACGCGCGCGCCGGCGCAATGCCTGCGAGCGTTCCGCCAGAACAATTGGCTGGGCCTTACGCTTTGGGCTGGCCTGGTGCTGGCCCTGCTCCTGGCGCATCCCTGACGCGCCCAGCCCATCAAGGCCATGCTTTCGACGATGAAGCCTCGGTCCCGCGCGGCCGCAGCGAGCCAGCCGACGAAGGCACGCCCTCGCGGATAGGGACGTGAGAAGCCGCGGTGCATCGTTCCAATCGTCAACCTTGCCATGGGCATTCCGGTTGACAGTTCTCCGCCCCCCCTTCCAGACTTGCAGGCCTTCGTTGCGGAGCCGCCCGACATGGCCTCAGTGCGTCGAGACTGGACGCGCGCGCAGGTGCGCGCGCTGTTTGACCTGCCGTTCAATGACCTGCTGGCGCAGGCCCACGCCGCGCACCGGACGCACCACGATGCCAATGCGGTGCAGGTCTCGACCCTGCTGTCGATCAAGACGGGAGGATGCCCGGAAGACTGCGCCTACTGCCCCCAGGCGGCGAGGCATGACACCGGCGTGCAGGCCGAGAAACTGATGAGCACCGAGGCCGTGGTGGCGCGGGCAAGAGCCGCCAAGGACGCGGGTGCCAGTCGCTTTTGCATGGGCGCTGCATGGCGAAGCCCGAAGGACCGCGACGTGGCCAAGGTGGCCGAGATCGTCTCCGCCGTGAAGGCGCTCGGCCTCGAGACCTGCGCGACGCTGGGCATGTTGACGGGTGAACAAGCCGGCACGCTCAAGGCTGCAGGCCTGGATTACTACAACCACAACCTGGACACGGCGCCGGAGTTCTATGGCGAGATCATCCATACACGGCAGTTCCAGGACCGCCTGGACACGCTGGAACACGTGCGCAACGCCGGGCTGAAGACGTGCTGTGGCGGCATCGTCGGCATGGGCGAGACCCGTGACCAGCGGGCCGGGCTGCTGCACGTGCTGGCGACGCTGCCGGAGCACCCGCATTCGGTGCCGATCAACCAGTTGGTGCAGGTGCCGGGAACGCCGCTGGCCAGCACCGAAGCCCTGGATCCGCTGGAGTTCGTACGCACCATCGCCGTTGCGCGCATCCTCATGCCGACTTCCATGGTTCGCCTGTCCGCCGGGCGCAGCGAGATGAGCGATGAGTTGCAGGCCTTGTGCTTTTTCGCCGGAGCGAATTCGATTTTCTATGGCGAAAAGCTGCTGACGACCGGCAACCCCGACGTCGCGCATGATCGGTCGCTGTTTGCGCGCCTCGGCCTGCGCGCCCTGGATGGCGATACATCCACTGGCGAACTGCACGCCCATGTCGAAATCGATCGCGAGGATGGTTGCTGCGGCGGCTGCGCCTGCAGTGCCCCGGGTTGACATGCGGCCCGACCTGCTCGCGCGCCTCGCCGCGCGCCGGCAGGCGCAAGCCGAAGCTGGCCTGCTGCGGCGGCTGCGCACGGTCGAGGAGTCCTCGGCGCCGTGGCTGGTCATCGGCGGACGGCGACTGCTGTCGTTTGCCACCAATGATTACCTGGGCCTTGCGGCACACCCCGGCGTGCGCAAGGCGCTGACGCAGGCTGTCCAAAAGTGGGGCGTCGGCGCGTCCGCCGCACATCTGCTCGGAGGCCACCGGGCCCCTCACGCCGAGCTCGAGCAGGCGCTGGCCGATTGGACCGGACGCGAAGCTGCGCTGCTCTTCGCCACCGGCTACATGGCCAACGTCGGCGTGCTCGACGCCCTGCTGGAACCGGGTGACCTGTGCGTCCAGGACCGGCTCAACCATGCCAGCCTGCTGGACGGCGCGCGCATGGCGGGTGCCGAACTTCGTCGCTATCCGCATGTCGATATCGCGGCCGCCGCGAGGCGGCTGGCAGTGCGACCGTCGGCATCAGCGCTACTGGCCACGGATGGCGTCTTCAGCATGGATGGCGATATCGCGCCCCTGGTCGATCTCGCGACGCTGGCCCATGGTAGTCACGCCACGCTGCTGGTCGACGATGCGCACGGCATCGGTGTCTTGGGTCCCGACGGAGCCGGCAGCGTGGCTGCAGTCGGACTCGACGCACGTGCAGTGCCCGTGCTCGTGGGCACGCTGGGCAAGGCGCTGGGAACGCAGGGCGCGTTCATCGCCGGCCCACGCGAACTGGTCGAGGCGTTGGCGCAGTCCGCGCGGGCGCACGTGTACTCGACGGCCCCCCCTCCCGCCGTCTCCGCCGCGACCCTCGCCGCCGTGCGGCTGGCGAAAGGGACCAGCGGCGAGGCGTTGCGCCAACGATTGCGCGACAACATCGCGCGGCTCCGTCAGGGCGCCGCTCAACTCGGCCTGCGCCTGCTGCCGTCGGAGACACCCATCCAGCCGCTCCTGCTCGGTGATGCCCATTCGGCACTGGCGTGGTCGCAGGCACTGGAACTGGCCGGAATCCACGTGCCGGCCATTCGTCCGCCGACGGTGCCGTCCGGGCGATCGCGGCTGCGTATTGCCCTGTCGGCAGCGCACCTGCCGGCGCATGTCGATCGTCTCCTGGATGCGCTGTCCGGATTGCAGGCACGGATGCCCTTGACCACGGGCATCAATGGGAAGCCATGAGCGACCTCGCGATTGAAACCATCGGCACCGGCAAGCAGCCACTGGTCCTGATCCATGGCTGGGCAATGCATGGCGGCATCTTCGCGCCGCTGGTCCGAGCCCTCTCGAACGATTTCTCGCTGCATGTCGTCGACCTCCCCGGTCATGGCCATTCACGCGATTCCGCCCTACCCCTCGACCCCGCCGCCGTCTGCAGGGCGCTGCGCGGCCGGATCCCTCCCGGCGCGCTCTGGGTGGGGTGGTCGATGGGTGGCCTTTTCGCGCTCGAAGCCACCCGCGATGCCATGCTCGCGCCACGCGCCCTGTCCCTGCTCTCTTCGACACCCCGGTTCGTGCAGGCCCCTGATTGGCCGCAGGGCATGCCGGCCGCGCAATTCGATGCCTTCGAGCAAGCCCTCGGCACCGACTATCGCGCGACCGTCGAGCGGTTCCTTGCGCTTGAAGTGCTCGGGGACATCCATGCGCAGACTGATCTGCGCGCACTCAGGCATGAGATCTTTGCCCGCGGCACCCCCGATCCCGCGAAGCTTCGGGAAGGCCTTGGGCTTCTCGCGCGGACCGACCTGCGCGAAGCGCTGCAGGCGGTTGTGCTGCCTACCCTCTGGGTGGCCGGTCGGCGGGACCGCGTCGTGCCCCCGGAAGCACAGCGCCTCGCAGCGGCATCCATGCCGCAGGCGCGCTATCTGGAGCTTCCCCGCGCAGCCCACGCCGGATTCATTGGCCATCCCGACGCCGTGGCCGCGGCACTTCGAGACCTGACGGATCGAAAGCCGTGACCGAAACGTTTTCACTCGATGGGATGCACGTCCGCCGGGCGTTCTCGCGCGCTGCCCAAAGTTACGAGCAACACGATGCATTGCAGCAAGAGATTGGCGCGCGGCTGCTGCGGTCGCTGCTGGACATCAGTGCCAAGCCCGAACGTATCCTGGACCTCGGTGCCGGCACGGGCCGGGGTAGCGCGGCGCTGGCGAAAGCGTTTCCGCGGGCGAAGATCGTCGCTGTCGACCTCGCCGTACCCATGCTGCGCAACGCCCGTCGCCGGGCCGGCATCCTGGGACGCAGTTTTGTGCGCGTGGCCGGCGATGCCCAGGCACTTCCGTTCGCCGATGGCGCATTCGACGCGCTGTATTCCAACTTGTGCATCCAGTGGATCAGCGATCCACGGCCGCTGTTCGCAGAATTGCTCCGGGTCCTCCAGCCGGGCGGGGCCCTGCTGCTTTCGAGTTTCGGGCCCGACACGTTGAGGGAATTGCGCACCGCCTGGGCCATGGCCGACGGCGTCCATCCGCACGTGTCGCGCTTCCTGGACATGCACGACCTTGGCGATGCGGCCCTGGCAGCGGGCGTTCGGGATCCTGTCTTGAGCAGTGAGCGCGTCACCATGACGTATCCGGACGTCCACGCCTTGCTGCGGGAACTGAAGGGACTGGGCGCCACCAATGCCGATAACGAACGGACGCGCGGCCTCACCGGCCGCGCGCGACTGGATCGCATGTGCAAGGCCTATCCCTCGCAGCCTGATGGACACATCGCATCAACCTGGGAAATCGTCTACCTGCATGGCCATGCCCCGCGCGCGGGGGAACCCCGCCGCACACCGCTCGGACACGAATCGAGCTTTCCGGTGGAGGCGCTGCGCCGACGCGACCGCTGAAACGCAGCGGGTCGCGTCTCATGTTCGTTCCGGTTCGACGCTGCTAGGCTTGCATCCGGACGACCGTTTTCGCCAGAGGGGGGATTATGGATGAGCGTAGCGAAGTGGTTCGTGACGTCAGCATGCCGCTGGCCAGCGGCAAGGGGTGGGTGAAGTTCGTCGGCATCGTCAACATCGTCGTTGGCGCGCTGCAGGCGATGTCGATCATCGGCATCCTGTGGGCGTGGATTCCGATCTGGCAAGGCGTACTGCTGGTGCAGTGCGGCGGCGCCATCGAGCGGGCGCAGATGGCGGGCGACGAAAGTGCCCTGCGCATGGCCCTGGAGAAGCTGAGGGTCTACTTCGTCATCCAGGGCGTGCTGCTCATCATCGGTTTCGCCTTCATGGCCCTCATGTTCACGCTGTTCTTCGGCGTCATCATGGCGGCCATCTCCAGTCATGGCTTCCAGACGATCTGAAGCAGCTGCATCGGGCTCAGAGCATGCGTTTCAACGTGTCGTCACGCCGGAACCAGTGGTGCCACAGGGCGGCGACGATGTGCAGGCCGATGACCCAATAGAAGATGTCGCCGACATCCTCGTGGATTTCGCGGATGCTGTGCGCGAGCGCGGCATTGCCAGGCGTGTGCAACGCCGGGATCGCCAGCCCGAAGGGCAGGTCAATGGCATGCCCGCTCAGCTCGACCGCCAGGATGCCAAGCACCGGCTGGACAACCAGAAACAGGTACAGAAGCCCGTGGGTGATGTGGCCGAGGATCCGAACCGGCCGCGGCGGTTCCGGCGTCACGGCCGGCGCGCCACGGCGCAGGCGCAGCATCAGGCGCGGCACGATCAGCAGCAACACGGCAAGGCCGGCCGCGAAATGCGCCTCGAGCATGCCGACCCGGGCCGCGTCACCGCGTGGCAGCCAGCCCTTGATGTTGATGAATACGTAAGCCAGCAAGACAAAAGCGAAGATCAGCCAGTGGAAGCTGCGCTGGCCGGCGCTGTAGCGCACGCCGGTAACTGGGGGCTGGGCCATGTTCGATCTCCCGTGCTGGGGCCGTAAAGCCTAGCAGGCTCCCATGGCGGCTGCCGCCCGGGGCAGCCTTACCGATCGGTAAGACGTCACCCTACTGCACGGGATCGCGCCGCCAGGATGGAAGCCGCACGCCCGGAACATCGCTGCGCAACGGCGTGATGTCCAGCCCGCCGCGACGGGTGAAGCGCGCATGGACGGTCAATTGGTCGCACCCGCAGCGCCGTTTCAAATCCAGCCAGATACGCTCGACGCACTGTTCATGGAACCCGGCGTGGTCGCGATAGCTGATGAGATAGGCGAGAAGCGCTGGGTGGTCGATCCTCCGCCCCGCGTAGTCGACGACAACCGTTGCCCAGTCCGGCTGCCCGGTCACGGGGCAGTTGGACCGGAACAGCGTTGTATGCACCGTTTCCGCCACGTGGTGCTGCGGATCGGCGCGCAGCAGTTCCGGTGCAGGCGGTCCGTAGCCATCCACCGTCATGGGTTCGCCATCCAGACAGATCCCCAGGGCGGCTTCGAGTTGCAGTCCCGACCACTGGGCACTCGGCAGCAGTGTGAAGCCCACCGGCGCGCCAACGACATGCTCGAGGTCCCGTGAAATCTGCGAACCCAGGTCGATTTCGCTGTCGAAGCGCTCGTATGCATAGCCGTTCAGGTAAAGCTTGAGGGACTTCGACTCGACAAGGCTCGGCGATGAGGCAGGAACCCGCATTTCCGCAACCGCGCGCATCGGCTTCCCTCGCGCATCCAGCCAGGACAGTTCGTAGCAGCCCCAGAGGTCTTCGCCATGGAAGGGCAGCGCACCCGCGTCGATGCCCCATCCGGCCCGCGAGTCCGCCCGCGCGATGGGCGCCAGCAGGCCGCGATCGACCCGACGCGGGTACGCTACCGAACGGCCCAATGGGATATTTTCGTGCTGGGTCATGGACTTCGGCTGACGTAACGGCGTGAACCGGCATTGTAGTTCTGCGGACCACTGCCTGACTGCTCCCGCTGATCGCTCCAAGCGGCGAGTCGCTCGCAGGGAATACCTGGCGGGATGTCATCCAAGCGCGACGTCACTCTCGCCATCGGCGCCTTGGCGGCCATCGCCACCACAACCAAAGAACGTAAACCAACACGGTGACATAGATGGCGGTGAAAACGGCCATCGGGATGCGCCAGAACACCAGGCGATCCACCCATTGCTGGATCAACGGCACCGCCACCCGCCTCTGCAGATCATCCTGCCAAATGGTCAGGAAGCACGCACGCCCAAGAACTGCCTGCAGTGCCACGATCGCCAGTGAAACAAGATGGAGCGCGCGCCAGAGGGGCGCCCGCACCCATCGCCAGCCCCGCCATGCACCGAGCGGTATCGCGACCAACCCGCCGATATTGAATGCGATGACGATGAGGTGCAGGGCAAGTATCCACGCAGCAGAAACGTCGTCGCCACGGCCAATGGCCAGGAAAAGGGCCCCATTCATGGGCCAAGCCTACGCCAAACGCTCGCCGGTCCGTTCCATCGTTAGCGCTGGACTCATCCGCGATGAGGCCGGGCCAGGTAATCCTCGCTCTGCATTTCAATGAGCCGGCTCTCGGTGCGGGCGAATTCGGCGCGCAGGCGGCGCCCGTCATAGATCTCGATGATCGGGACGGCCGCGGAGCAAATCAGCTTCACGTCGCGATCGTAGAATTCGTCGACCATGCGGACGAAGCGCAGTGCCGGGTCCTCCGTATCCGCATTGAACTGCGGAATGGACGAGACGAGGACATGGTCATGACTGCGCCCGATTTCGATGTAATCCGCCACGGCGCGCCCCTCGCCGCAAAGCGCATCGAACCCGAACCAGGCCACCGAGCCGGCCAACCGCCGGACGACGATGGGGCGATCGAGCACCTGGATGATCCCGCCCTGCTGGGCGGAACCTCCGTGCGTGAGCCGGTCGAAAATGCGCGCCAACTGCCGCTCGCTCTCGGCATCCAGTGGCGTCAACCACGTGGGCGCCTGCTTGAGCGCTCGCAGGCGCCAGTCATGCGGGCTGTCCATTTGCAGGACGCGGCAGTGCTCCTCGATCCAAGCGATCGCAGGGAGAAAGCGTGCCCGCTGCAATCCATTGCGATAAAGATCCAAGGGCGGCGTATTGGATGTCGTCACCAGGGTCACGCCCGCGCTCTCCAGCGCACGCAACAGGCCGGCCAGGATCATGGCATCACCAATGTCGCCGACCTGGAACTCGTCCAGGCACAGCACGCGCGCACGCGCGCCAATCGCCGCGCCTATCCGGAGCAGCGGATCGATGGTTCCATCCAGGCGCTTCAGTTCGGTCTGGACCATGCCCATGAAGCGATGGAAGTGCCATCGCTCGGCCATCCCGGGCGGGAGTCCCTCGACGAAAAGATCCATCAGGAAGGTCTTGCCGCGGCCGACCTGCCCCCAGAGGTAGAGCCCCTGCCCCAACGACCGCTTCGCAGCGCGCGAACCGGCGATCCACTGCCTGAGCCTCGCGCCCAATGAGGTTGCCGCCTGGCAAGTCGCCGCGTGCAGGGCGTCGAAACTAGGCAGCGCCTGGCGTTGCGCAGGATCGTCCTCCCACAGCCCTTGCTCCACGCCGGCCGCATAACGCGCGCTGGGGAGCAACCCCGTTTGTGCGCTCACTCGTGGTCGCGCAGTGGCGGTAGCCAGCCGCGAATGGCATGGCGCACGGCGCCGCGCAAGTCCATCAGCTTGCGATGGAAAAAGTGCCCTGTTTCCGGCATTCGGATCAACGCAGGCTTGGCTTCCAGTTGCTCGACGAAATCGTAGACGGCCTGGGGGCGCACGACATCGTCATCTTCGCCTTGGACGATCAGCCATGGGCAGCCGGGCAGCGCCAAGGCAGCGAATGGCCAGCGCTCGACGGGCGGCGCAACGCTGACAAGGCCTGCCGCATCCAGTTGTCGGGCGTGGGCGATGCTGACATAGCTTCCAAACGAGAACCCGCCGAGCCAAAGCGCGTCACCGGGTTGCGTCGATCGGACCCAGTCCGCGACCGCCACGAGGTCGGCGCCCTCGCCATTGCCATCGTCAAAGGTACCTTCCGACTCGCCTACGCCGCGGAAGTTGAAGCGCACGGTGTTGAGGCCGGACTCGCCGAGCGTGCGTGCCAGCATCGTCACCACCTTGTTGCTCATGCTGCCGCCCTGCAGCGGATGCGGATGGCAAATGATGGCGGTGCCGGCACGCGCCAGTGCTGGCTCGGCAGGATCGACGGCGACCTCGAGGAGACCCGCCGGTCCCGCAAGCGCGAAGCGGCCCGCGGATACAGGGAATTGCGCCGGAAGCGCGGCGAGCGATGTTGCACCCATCTTGCGTGCCCGTGGTGATCAGATGTTCGATGGCTCGGCGGTGACGCACGCGGCGGGCAACCGCAACGGCACGGCCTATTTCTTGACCTGCGACACCATCCATTTGATGGTGGCTTCGATCTGCGCCTGGCTCAAGGCCGGATTGCCACCTTTGGGTGGCATGAAGTTTCCGTCAGGGCCGTGATAGCCGTTCATCGCGTGCTGCACGAGCACTGCGAGGCCTTGGGCGATTCGCGGGTCCCACATCTTCGCGTTACCGACCACTGGCGCGCCCGCGACGCCTGTCGCATGGCATGTGTGGCAGAGGTGGTTGTAAATGTCATGGCCATTGAGCGTGCCGCCATAGGCGACCTCGGACGCAGCCGCCTTCGCAGCTGCTGCTTGAGCGGCCTGGATCGCTGCGGCGCCAGCGGCGCCAGCGTAGGAAGCACCGACGGGCGCGATGCGCGCTTCAATCGAGCTCGCCAGCGCCGGATCGGTGGGCTGCGGCATGCGGTCGTAGATATATGCCGCTGTCGCGATGAGCCCAAAGGCAACAAGCACGAGGATCACGATCACCGTGGAAAATTGGCGCAGGAAACGCTGGTCGGAAGAGCTGATCGGTCCGCTCACGTCTATACCTCGTCAAGGATGCGGCCGCGCCCCACTGAGGGCACAGTGCCGCGCAGTATAGCCAAGCCGGCCAGCGGCTCAACCTCGGCCGCCAAAGCCGGCTCTTGGCCCGATGCCATGGAACCGTGCGAGAATACTGGGCCACGCGCCCGTAGCTCAGCCGGATAGAGTAGTGGCTTCCGAAGCCATTGGTCGGGGGTTCGAATCCCTCCGGGCGCGCCACTCGCCATTGGTCACGAGTGCTTCGGCGCTTCGCGCGAGTCGCCTCGGGCCCGCGTGGCTCGAACCCAAGCCACGCCTCGACGAGGAACTCCAGCGCAGTTTGTCGGCGTGCTTGCGATTGTTTGTTGTTCGAGCCTCGGTGACCGATGTCCTTGTGACGGCGTTTCGGCGCGAGACAGAGGTTGGGACGAAATTGGGACACTTTTGGGACAGCGCTGGGACAGTCGATTCCTGTCCCAACCAAATTCGAGTAATGGCCACTGTGACGCCAACCGTGGACAGCGAGTTTTCTCGCTTGTGTCACCACGCACCCTGGAATCTCAGCCATGCCGCGTGGCGAGCGCACACACGAGAGTGATCGCAACGCAGTCGACATCGCATTCTGACCAGCAGGGAACGCGCGTCATGTCTGCGCAACTGGCGCAAGGGTAGCGACGGCAATCGTTAGGTCGCGTGAGTTTCAAAAGATGGGGCGGACGACCCGCTGCGCCCGCGGCCAGTTCAAGATCGTGTGCATGCACCGTTGATTCAGCAGTGCGACGCCGAACTCCTTGTCCTGCGCATTTGGCCTTTCGTTTCTTTCCGGTGGCTCGCACCCACTCTCAACCAATCACGTCCCGCCCAGCTCCGGGATCGTCGGGAAGATGTTCGACGAGTTCCTCGATCCGGCATCCAAAATAAGTGCACAACTTGTCCAGCACCGCTGTCTGCACATTGGCGCCGTGCTGATTGGCGATCTTGGATAGGGTCATCCGGTTCAAACCGGTTGCGATCGCAACGTCCTGGAGTTGCACCCGACGCTTCTCGCGGAACTCCATGTCAGCGATGCGT
>JAKAEJ010000067.1 GCA_021818335.1 Pseudomonadota bacterium
CACGGACGAGAGCCAGATCCCTGCATCGAATCCCCGGTGGTCGAACGCGCCGCCGCCCTGCAACGCGGGTTGTCCCCAGGACTGCGTCAGGCCGCGGAACACGTAGTCCGAAACCACGGCCAGGTTGCCGGAAAATGCTCCAGAGGCTCGACATGGATCGGTCGCGAGGAGCATTGCGGCCAAGGCGGATGCGAGTGTCAGCGACTGGATGGCCCTGGTGCTGCAGGCCGGGAGGCTGCGAGCCCTGGCAAGCTGGATGCGCGTCGTGGGCATGAGTCAATTCTCAGACGCAGTGCATCGCGACCAACAGCATGTCGATCAGCTTGATTCCGACGAAAGGCATCACCAGGCCGCCGAGGCCGTACACCAGAAGATTACGCCGCAAGAGGGCCGCGGCGCCGACCGCGCGGGTACGCACGCCGCGCAGTGCCAGAGGGATCAGGACGATGATGATCAGTGCATTGAAGATGACGGCGGAGAGGATGGCACTCTCCGGCGTCGCGAGATGCATGATGTTGAGAGCGCCCAGTGCGGGATAGGTGCTCGAAAAAGCCGCCGGGATGATGGCAAAGTACTTGGCGACATCGTTGGATATTGAAAATGTGGTCAGCGCGCCGCGCGTGATCAGCATTTGCTTGCCGATTTCCACCACCTCGATGAGCTTGGTCGGATTGGAATCCAGGTCGACCATGTTGCCGGCTTCCTTCGCGGCCTGTGTCCCGGTATTCATCGCCACAGCCACGTCAGCCTGCGCGAGTGCCGGCGCGTCATTGGTTCCATCACCGCACATGGCGACCAGGCGTCCTTCGGCCTGGATATCGCGGATCAGCTTGAGCTTGGCCTCGGGCGTGGCCTCGGCGAGGAAGTCATCGACGCCGGCTTCCGCGGCGATGGCGGCTGCCGTCAGCGGATTGTCGCCGGTGATCATGATGGTGCGGATGCCCATGCCGCGAAGTTCGGCGAAGCGCTCGCGGATGCCGCCCTTGACGATGTCCTTGAGTTCGATGACGCCAAGCGCGCGGTTGCCATCGGCGACGATCAGCGGTGTCGCTCCTCGTCGCGCGACGTCCTCGGCAGCGCGTCGCACGATCGCCGGCAGCGTCGCGCCGGATGTGACGAGGTGGCGCTCAATGGCGTCCATGGCGCCCTTGCGCACGCTGCGCGAGCCGATGTCCACGCCGCTCATGCGCGTCTGGGCGGTAAATGGCACGAACTGCATGCCCTCCAGTTCGCGTTCGCGGAGGCCGTAAGACTCCTTGGCGAGGACCACGATGCTGCGGCCCTCGGGGGTTTCATCGGCCAGCGAGGCCAGTTGGGCCGCGTCCGCCAGCACCTGGGGCTCCACGCCCGGTGCCGCGTGGAAGGCGACTGCCTGCCGGTTGCCCAGGGTGATGGTCCCCGTCTTGTCCAGAAGCAGCACGTCGACGTCGCCTGCGGCTTCGACAGCGCGCCCGGATGTGGCGATGACGTTGGCCTGGATCATGCGGTCCATGCCCGCAATGCCAATGGCTGAAAGCAGGCCGCCAATGGTGGTCGGAATCAGGCAGACCAGCAGGGCGACCAGCACGGTCAGCGTGATTGGCGAGCCGTGGCCAGCAGCCTGTACGCTGTAGATCGAATAAGGCAGCAGCGTGGCGCAGGCGAGCAGGAAAATCAGGGTGAACTTGGCCAGCAGGATGGTCAGGGCGATCTCGTTGGGCGTCTTCCGTCGCGAGGCTCCCTCGACCATGGCGATCATGCGGTCGAGGAAGCTTTCCCCGGGATTGCTGGAAATGCGAACCACCAGCCAGTCCGATAGCACGCGGGTGCCGCCGGTCACCGAGTTGCGATCGCCCCCCGATTCGCGGATCACGGGCGCGGACTCACCCGTGATGGCGCTTTCGTCCACGGTGGCCGCACCATCGACGACTTCGCCGTCGCCCGGGACGAGATCACCGGCTTCGACCAAGACGAAGTAGCCAACGCGAAGATCCGCGGCGGGCAGGTACTCGACCTTGTCCCGGTTGCCGGCGTCCCTGAGACGCTTGGCCAGGACGTCGCGTCGCGCACTACGCAACGCCGCAGCCTGGGCCTTGCCGCGACCCTCGGCGATGGCTTCGGCAAAGTTGGCGAACAGCAGTGTGAACCAGAGCCACGCGGCCACCGCGAGGATGAAGCCCGCCGGCGCTTCGCCCTGCCCGGCCAGAGCCTGCAGCCAGAGTCCGGTGGTCATGATGCTGCATACGAAGACCACGAACATGACTGGATTGCGGACTTGCGCACGCGGCGAGAGCTTGCGGAATGCGTCGCCCATGGCACGCGCAAGGGTGATGCGATCAAAACTGCGACCAGCAGATCCGTGGGTGCTCATGTCATGGATGTCCCGTGGCCATCAGCGATTCGGCGATCGGCCCGAGTGCGAGGGCCGGCAGGAAGGTGAGGGCACCCACGACGATGACCGTCAGTGCAAGCAGCACCACGAAGAGCGGCGTGTGAGTGGGCAGCGTGCCCGATGAGGTCGGGACGCGCTTCTTTTCGGCCAATGAACCGGCGATCGCCAGCATCCCGATCATCAACGGGTAGCGGGCGATGAACATGCAAGCCCCCAAAAGCGAGTTGTAGAACGGCGTATCCGCCGACAGGCCGGCGAAAGCACTGCCGTTGTTATTCCCTGCGGACGAAAATGCGTACAGGACCTCGCTGAAGCCATGGGCCCCGGGGTTGGCCATGCCAGCCTGACCCGACTTGCTCATGACTGCGATGGCCGTGCCAATGACGACCAGCGCGCACGGAATCAGCACGACCAACGAGGCCATTTTCATTTCGTATGCCTCGATCTTCTTGCCCAGGTACTCTGGCGTGCGCCCCACCATCAGGCCCGCGATGAAGACCGCGACCACGGCAAACGCCAGCATCCCGTAGAGACCCGAGCCCACGCCACCGTAGATCACCTCGCCCAGTTGCATGAGCCACATCGGCACCAACCCGCCCAGCGGCGTGAAGGAGTCATGCATGGCATTGACGGAACCATTGGATGCCGCGGTGGTCGCCGTCGCCCAGATGCCGGAGTCGGCGATTCCGAATCGCACTTCCTTGCCTTCCATGTTGCCGCCCGCCTGCAGGGGGCCGGCCTGCTGGTTGACGGCAAGGCCGTGCAATGCCGGGTTGCCGGCTTGCTCGGCAGCCACGCACCCGACCATCAGCGGCACGAAGATGAGCGTCATGGTCGCCAGCAACGCCCAACCCTGGCGGCGGTCTCCGACCATCTCGCCGAACGTGTAGCACAGTGCGGCCGGGATCAGCAGGAGTGCCAGCATCTCGAGGAAGTTGCTCAGCGGCGTTGGATTTTCAAACGGGTGCGCCGAGTTCGCGTTGAAGAAGCCACCGCCGTTGGTACCCAGCTGCTTGATGGCAATCTGGGAGGCTGCGGGGCCCATGGGCAACAACTGGGTCCTGGCGGCGTCATCCCTGCCTTTGACGGCTGCTCCGCCATCGCGCGTGCTGGTTTGCTGAAGTACATGCACCTGGACGTACGGGCGGAGATTCTGGATCACGCCTTGCGAACTCAGCGCCACTGCCAGCAGCAGGGCCAGTGGCAGCAGCACGTACAAGGTGGCGCGCGTCAGATCGACCCAGAAATTACCGATCTTGCCGGCATTGCGGCGCGTAAAGCCGCGGATGACCGCGAGCAGGACCGCGATGCCGGAGGCCGCGGACAGGAAGTTCTGAACCGTCAGGCCGAGCAGGTCGGTGAAATAGCTCATCGTCGACTCGCCGGCATAGCCCTGCCAGTTGGTATTGGAGGCAAAGCTGATGGCCGTGTTCATGGCCGAGTCGGGCGACACCGCACCCAGGTGCTGCGGATTGAGCGGCAGCCACTGTTGCATGCGTTGCAACGCATACAGCACGAGCAGGCCCATGATGTTGAAAATCAGCAGAGCCAGTGCATAGCGCTTCCAGCTCATTTCTTCGTCGGCCCGGATCCCGCACAGGCGGAAGAGCCGCCGCTCGACCGGCGCCCCGAGACGCGTCATTCCCGTCGGCGTATCAGCGAACACGCGGGCCATGTAGGCTCCCAGTGGCTTCACAAGAAGCAGCAGCGCGATCAGGTAGACGGCCATTTGCAACAAGTCGTTGCGGGTCATTCGAACCACTCCGGCTTGAGAAGTGCCGCGCATAGGTAAGAGGCCAGAAGCACGGCAACCACGGCGGCCACGATGTCGGTGGCGTTCACGGGCGCCTCCTCAGGTGCTCGCAAAGGAGCAGGAAGGCAAGGCTTGCGGCCACCAGGATGGCCAAGAGGCCGAGGTAGGTGATATCCATGGCGATCCTCGCGATTCGTCGCGCTTACTGTTGCGCGCTGCGCATAAGGAAGGGATAGAAATCAGGGGCTGCAGCGTAAAAACGGCGTAAATGCCCGTTGCGCGGGAATCGGCGATGTGAACGCAGGCGGCCAAGGGCCACGCATTACAATGGACCGCCGTGCAATCCATCGGCACGGTGCCCCTGTCCGCGAACCCGAGCCCATGTCGACATTGCGTCTTGCGCTGGCCCAGCATGACTTCCCCGTCGGTGCGGTCGCCGGCAATGCCGCGCGCATTCGCGCGATGATCGCGGACGCGGAGCGTGGCGATGCGCAGCTGCTGGTATGTCCGGAGCTCGCCATCAGTGGCTATCCGCCGGAAGACCTGCTCCTCCGAGGCAGTTTCCTTGCCGCGTGCCGCCAGGAGATCGATGAACTCGCGCGTGAAGCGACCAGGCTCGACATGATCATTGGTTTTCCGCACGCGATGGATGGCGCATTCAATGCCGCGGCGGTCCTGCAGGATGGAGTCGTCACGGGTATCGCGCACAAGCAGGCGCTCCCCAATTACGGCGTGTTCGATGACAAGCGCTATTTCCATCCAGGCACGGCCAGCCACGTCTGCGCAATTCGTGGCGTGCGCGTCGGCATCCTGATTTGCGAAGACATCTGGGAAGCGGGACCTGCGAGATCGGCGGCAGACGCTGGCGCCCAGCTAATCGTCGTCATCAATGCCTCGCCCTGGGATCATGACAAGCAGTCCGAGCGTGAGGCTCTGCTCGCTGCACGTGCCAGGGAGACCGGTTGCGCGATTGCCTACCTGAACATGGTCGGCGGGCAGGATGAAGTCGTGTACGATGGCGCCAGCCTGTTGGTCGACGGTGACGGGGCCATCGCCGCGCGGGCACCGGCATTCGAGGACGTGCTGCTGTTTGCGGATGTCGATGCGGCCGCGAGGCAATGGCGGGTCGATCATTGGCCCTCGCGCGGGAGTGAAGGGCTCCCTGCGCTGCATGCGGCCTTGGTTCGCGGCATTCGCGACTATGTCCACAAGAATGGCTTCACGCATGTTCTTCTCGGGCTGTCGGGTGGAATCGATTCGGCACTGGTGCTTGCACTGGCCGTGGACGCCCTCGGATCCCGTCACGTGCGTGCGTACATGCTGCCATCGCGCTTTACATCCCAACTCTCGCGCGATGCCGCGAAAATCCAGGCCGCTACACTCGGCGTTCCAATCGCGCCACTTTCGATCGAACCGGCCTATGGCGCGCTGATGGACACGCTTGCACCGGAGTTCGCCGGTCGCGCCGTGGACCTGACGGAGGAGAACCTGCAATCCCGGGTGCGGGGGGTGCTTCTCATGGCGTTATCGAACAAGCTTGGCGCCCTGCTGCTGTCGACAGGCAACAAGAGCGAGATGGCCGTCGGATACGCGACGCTCTACGGCGACATGTGTGGGGCCTACGCACCGCTGAAGGATGTCTACAAGACCCAGGTGTATGCCCTGGCACGCTGGCGAAACTCGCTGGGTCCGGTGCCGGTCATCCCGCCGGAGGTCATTGACCGGGCACCGTCGGCAGAGCTCCGCGAGAACCAGACCGATCAGGATGCGCTGCCGCCCTACGACGTACTGGATGCCATTCTCGAGCGATTCGTCGATGGAGAACAGTCGCAGGCCGAGATCGTGGCCGCGGGCTTCGATTCCGGGATCGTCCGACGGATTGCTTCGCTGGTGTTGGCAAATGAGTTCAAGCGCCGACAGGCTGCGCCGGGGCCCAAGGTCACCCGGCGATCGTTCGGACGCGAGCGCCGCTACCCGATCACTTCGGGGTGGCGGCCTTGACGCCCGAGTCGGTGATGCCGAAACCGCCGGCGAAGGGAATCAGTCGCCAGAGATCCGAGCGATAGTGCGGCCAGCTTCCCGGGCTATTGAAATACGGATGCCCCGGGTAGTTCAGCTTCAGCACGGCGAGCGCCTGGTTCTCCATCGTCGCATCGTGCAGCTTCTTGTAGCACTGGACCATCAACGCGAGCGCATCACCGGTTTGCGGTGCCTGCTGGTAATGGTCGACCACGTATTTCGCCCGGTCGAGCGCAGCGACATAGGCTTGGCGGTCGTAATAGTAGAAGGCGATGTTCATTTCGAACTGGGCCAGGCCATTGCGCAGCCAGATCATCCGTTGGCGTGCGTCCTGCGCGTAACGAGATGCGGGGAATCGCTGCAGCAGCAGGCTGAAATCGTCGAACGACTGCACGGCGTAGCCTTGGTCGCGTTTCGTGCGGTCCACGGGGAACAGGCGCGACAGAAGGCCGCCGGAACGATTGAAATTGATCAATCCCCGCAGGTAATACGCGTAGGCGATGTCCTTTGATGCCGGATAGGTCTTGATGAAGCGGTTGACGCTCGCGTAGGCGTCGTCCGGCTTGTCATCCTTGAACTGCGCGTAGGCGAGGTTGATCTGCGCATGTTCGGTGTAGTCGCCATAGGGAAACCGTGCGATCAGCTTGTCATAAAGCTGTTCCGCGGCCCCATAGTTGCCGTCTTTGAGGGCCATGTTGGCACGCGAATACAGAGCCTCGACGGACAGGGTATCGAGATTCACGCGCTTGCCATGGAACAATGAGCATGCGGGCAAGGCCAGCAGCAGGATCAAGACGGGCAACAGACGGATGGAACGCATGCAGACGACCCACGGGCGTGGCAAAGCGCCAAGTGTAGCGGAATCCAGCCTGAGTCCTGCGTTAAGCGGGCAAGGGGCGTGGACGTGAACCATGCACGGCAGGTCGAGGTGCCGCTGAACGCAGCCGGGCGCAGGCTCGATCAGGTGCTGGCAACGCTGTTCCCGGAATACTCGCGCGCACGCCTCGTGTCCTGGGTGCGTGCCGGTCGCGTGCACCTCGACGGTACGGTGTGTGAACCCAGCCAACGCGTCCATGGTGGCGAACGGATTGACCTGGATGCGGGCCCGGAAGCGATCGTGCAGGATGCGCCCGAACCCATCGCGCTCGAAATCGTGCATGCGGATTCCGACCTCCTCGTGGTCAACAAGCCCGCTGGACTCGTGGTGCATCCTGGCGCGGGCCAGCCATCGGGGACGTTGCAGAACGCCCTCCTGCATTTCGATGCCCGATTGGCCACGCTTCCGCGTGCCGGGATCGTGCATCGATTGGACAAGGACACTTCGGGCCTGATGCTGGTGGCGCGGTCGTTGCGCGCCCATGCTGCGCTGGTCCGCATGATCGGGTCCCGTGCGGTGCATCGCCGGTACCTCGCGCTGGTTCGCGGCGAGGTGATTGCCGGGGGCACGGTCGATGCCCCAATGGGCCGCCATCCGGTCGACCGGTTGCGCCAGGCGGTCCGCACGGGCGGCCGCGAGGCGCGCACCCACTACCGCGTGCGCGAGCGGTTTCGGGGCCATACCTTGCTGGAGTGCGTGCTGGATACGGGGCGAACGCACCAGATCCGCGTGCACATGGCCCATATCGGCCATCCAATCATTGGCGATCCGCTTTATGGCGGCGGACTGCGCCTGCCGGCTGCCGCCAGTGCGGATCTGGCGGGCGCACTGCGCAGCTTCCGCAGGCAGGCACTGCACGCGGAGCGATTGGAATTGGAGCATCCCATCGCTGGCGAGCCGATGACGTTTTCGGCAGCCTTGCCCACGGATTTCGCCCAGTTGCTGGATGTCATGAGACGCAATGCGGGTCGCGCGGAAGCCGGCTCATGACCGGCCAGGCGGGTGCGGAGCGAGCCGCGCAGCCGGACCCACGACGTCGGGTTGCCAGCAGCTGCCTAGCTCCCGATTGGCCGACGCCCCGCGGCGTCCGCGCGGCGACGACCTTGCGAGGACCCGCGGGGTTTTCGCTGGGTTCCTATGCACACTTCAACCTGGGCGCGGGGGCGGGCGATGATCCGGCTGCGGTTGCCGCCAACCGCGCGGCGCTGGTCGCTGGATTGTCCCTGCCGTCGTGGCCCCAATGGTTGCGTCAAGTCCACGGCATGCGGGTGCTGCGCATCGACGCGGCGGGGCAACCCCCGTCTGACCAGGGTCTCGCGCATGAACCGCCGGAGGCGGATGCCTCGGCGACGTCGGTCCGGGGCGTGGTCCTGGCAATCCTCAGCGCAGACTGTCTTCCAGTGCTGCTCGCGGCGAAGGATGGCAGCGAACTCGCTGCCGCGCATGCCGGGTGGCGTGGCCTGGCGTGCGGCGTGATCGAATCAGCAGTCGCATCCATGCACGCGCGGCCCGAAGCCTTGACGGCGTGGATCGGTCCGGGCATCGGCGGAGCCTCTTACGAAGTCGACGCGCGCGTTCGCGACACGTTCGTTGGTGCGGACGCGGATGCCGAGTGTGCGTTCGCATCAACGCGGCCTGGGCATTGGCTCTGCGACCTCGCCATGCTGGCACGTCAAAGGCTTCGCCGCGTCGGGATTGCGGAGGTCCACGGCGGTGCTTTCGACACATACCGGGACGAGCGATTTTATTCGTATCGACGCGACGGTGCTGCGAGCGGGCGCATGGCAACGCTCATCTGGATGGAATGACCTGGCGATCCGCCTGTCAGCGGGGCTTAACCTTGTCACAAGTGGGTTTGAACCTGTCACAAGTGCTTAAATCTGTCACTGGGCGCGTTGCGAAGGTGGGAGGTGGGCCGCAGGCGACTGCGAAAGCGGCAGCCAGCAGTACCGGCCGCAGGCCTGGGTGCCCGTGCTCTACCGCTGCCGTTTACCAATCGGGGTTTGGCGGACGGAGCGCGGGAACCTCAAGCAAAGGCGGGGCCAATTTTCGATTCCTGTCGGTTCAAAGGTGCATCGCCCGCCGAATGTTGTCGCGCCAGTTGGGAACGTCGCCGAGAACGCGAACCGCTTCATCGTTCGCATGGCCGAGTACGCTGGCCATCAAAAGGATCACCGAGCGTCTGGAGGGGAGCGATCGGCAAGGCCCGGAGAGCACGCTCCAGGTCGGATCCTTCTTCCCCATCGTGTAGTCGATCGGTGTAAAGCGAAGGACGTGACGGTCGCTGTAGCGTGGGTTCAACTGGTTCACGAGGGCGTCGGTGACCTTTCCCCCGGGCGGCCGTACCAGCATTGCGGCGATGCGCAGCACATTCCGCTCGAGGAGTCCCGCCTGGAAGGTGGTGGGAGACGCGTGGGGGTTGCCCACACCTTCCCTGTAGAGGAATGCCTCGAACTCGATCAAAGCTTTCCACGTCGCTCGATTGTCCCTCCACTTCGGGAGGGCGCCCTGCGCGAAGTCCCGTGCCTTCGCGAGATGCTCGCGAAAGTTGCGGACATACACCGGGCGCGCGGGATTACCGTCGAGCCAGCTGGCAGGCATGCGACGACGCCCTTCGGAGTTGTTGCCGCCCCAAGAAAACAACGGACAGCCGTGGATCAAACAGTGGGTCAGGAGCCGCCGCGCCCAGTCGAGACGGAAGTAAGGCGCCTGGCCCTGTTCCAGCCGCTCGGCAAAGCAGATCGGGCAATACGCATTGCGCAGATGCTGGGGCAACAGATGGTCCTTCCGCGCGGCACGGTGCGAGGCGAGCGCCTCGACCGGCAGGCCGCACGCTGCGGCGTAGTCGCCGAGGAAGCCATCGGCTTCCATCAGGTCCACGTCCCCGGCTGACATGCACTGCATGGGAGAGACCTGCAGCATCATCTGCCGGCGCGTCGTCCCCCAGCATTGCGCCTGGCGGTCCAGCAGCGACGACAGCGACTCTCCATCGCCAGGCAGCAGCGGCAACAGGCGGCATGGAAGCCAGCCGGTGCGAGTCCTAGCCTCCATGCACGCCGCCCTCGCGGACTTTCCGAGACGGCACATCCACGGCGTCCATCAACCCACGCAGCGTCAACCGTTCCTCGCCGCTCAACACCGCCTGGACGGCGGCACTGGTCACGATGCTCATGATGTGG
>JAKAEJ010000068.1 GCA_021818335.1 Pseudomonadota bacterium
CCGAGCCAGTTGGCCCGACGAACGCGTGGTGCGCGCCACGCTGGCCACGATCGACGCACAGCTCGGCGACCACCCCGAACGGACCGCGCTGATCCTGGTCGGCCCGGCGCTGGGCTGCGACAGTTTCGCCGAAAGTCGACTGTACGCCAGCGACTACGACCGCAGGTTCCGCGCCACGGCAATCGACAGCGCGCCGCGCACCTGAAACCGCCGGCACGCCTGCGCGACAACTTCCTGCATGGGGTCCCATGATCGAACTCTCCCTGATCGGCATCGGCAGCGGCGGCGCCGACCATCCCACCCTACAGGCGCTGGCCGCGCTGCGGCGCGCGCAGCTGGTGCTGATCCCGCGCAAGGGAGCGGACAAATCCGACCTGGCCGAGTTGCGGCACGCACTGTGCGCGCGCTACGTCGCGGACCTCACGCGCGTGGTCGAGTTCGACATGCCCGTGCGCCAGGCCGATGCACACGCTTACCTCGACGCGGTGGCGTCCTGGCATACCGAGATTGCAAGCATCTGGGAGCGCATGATCCTGCGCCACCTGCCCGCTGGGGGGCGCGTGGCGCTGATGGTCTGGGGGGACCCCGCGCTGTACGACTCCAGCCTGCGCATCGCCGAGCGCCTGCGTACCGCCGGCATGGAGCTGCGCGTGGAGCTGATCCCCGGGTTGAGCAGCCTGCAACTGCTGACCGCCGCGCATGCCATGTCCCTCAATACCCTGGGCGGGGAGGTCTTGATCACCACCGGGCGCAGACTGCGCGCACGCGGCTGGCCGCACGACATCGACACCGTGGTGGTCATGCTCGACGGCACCTGCGCCTTTCGCGAAATGGACCCGTCGGGGCTATGGATCTATTGGGGTGCCTACTTGGGCATGCCGCAGCAATTGCTGCTGTCGGGAGCACTGGCGGAAACCGCCGAGTCCATCATGCGGCAGCGCGCTCAAGCGCGCGCAGAACAGGGTTGGATCCTGGACATCTACCTCTTGCGCAGGCTCGATCAAACGGCAGCGGGCTGAGGGCTATTCGGCGGGCCACCTGTCCTCGAACACCAAGCTGGCCAACGGCTCGCGCGATTTCCAGCCTTCGGATTCGAGCATGGGGCGAGGGTAGAAGGCGTCGACCCTGCCCAGGCACAGGATCGCCACGGGGCGGCTGTCCTCGGGCATGCGCAGCAGCTCGCGTAGCGCATGCGGATCGAACATGGATACCCAACCCATGCCGACATTCTCGGCCCGCGCGGCCAGCCACATGTTCTGAATCGCGCAGGCGACCGAAGCCAGGTCCATGTCAGGCATCGTACGGCGCCCGAAAACGTGACGATCGCGCTGGTCGCAGAGCGCGGCTACCAGAACCTCGGCACACTCGCGCAGCCCCTCGACCTTGAGGCGAAGAAATTCACCCTGGCGCTCGCCCAGCGCCCAGGCGGTTTGTTGTCTCTCGGCTTCCACCAACTCCAGCATGCGCTCACGCGTGTGTGCCGATTTGACGCGGATGAAACGCCAAGGCTGCATGTAACCCACGCTCGGCGCGAAGTGGGCGGCCTGGAGCAGGCGCATGAGAAGGGCCTCGTCGAGCGGGTCGCTGCGGAAATGGCGCATGTCGCGCCGTTCAGCGATGACCCGGTACACGGTGTCGATTTCAGCCGGAGTGAAGATTGACATCGGTATGTCGTGCAGCCTGCGGGAATAGGGGAAACCGGGGCTCTCGGCTCCGAACGCTCTTGGCAAACCGACAAGGGCGCTGTACCGTCGGAGTGTATGGGATCGATCGGCGGCGAAGCGCCTCCAGGAGTTGACTGGTACATTTTCCCATATACACTACCCCTGGAATGGGGGGATAGCACCGACGTTTATCTCATCTGCAGGAGTCATCGATGAACCTCCCGTCCAGAACGTCTCTGCGCCCGCGCATGCTGAGCGTGCTTGCTGCGGCCCTCGCCCTGAGCCTGGCAGCGTGCGGTGGCGGTGGAGGCACCCCAGTGGGTACCGCGAACTTCCAGCTCACGGACGCTCCGGTATGCGCCAACTTCCAGAGTGTGTTCGTCACGGTCTCCGCCATCGAACTGATCGGCGTGGGCGGTGCCTATCTCTGACCCTGCCCCAGCCCCAGCAGGTGAACCTGACGAGCCTGGTCAACGGGGCTACGCTGTCGCTGGGCAATATCAGCGTGCCGGCTGGCACCTACCAGCAGCTACGCCTTGTCCTTGCCTCCAATCAGGGCAATGGGCCAACGCCGGCCAACTACGTGCTGCTCTCCGGCTCGACGGCGCCGCAAGCCCTGACCACGCCGAGCGCGCAGCAAAGCGGCTACAAGATCAATGGTCAGTTCACGGTGACTGCCAACAGCCAGGTGACCCTAAGCGTTGACTTCAACGCTTGCCGCTCGGTCGTGGTGGCCGGTAGCAGCGGCCAGTACATCCTCAAGCCGGTGCTCAACCTGACTGACGATGACCAGTCCGGCTCGATCACCGGCAACCTGCCGACGAGCGACGCGGGAGCCATGGTCATGGCCGAGGACAGCTCCGGGCACATCCTGAAGACGACGGTGGCGGCGACCGCTTCGACTACGGCGACTTCCTCCAGCTTCATCCTTGCGCCGTTGCCGGCCAGTTCGACCGGCTACAACGTCGTCATCGCTCCGCCCGCGCCATCGACCAGCACCACATCCAGCCCGAAGTTCGCGCCCGACGCCGTGTTGGGCGTGCCCGTAGTCGCGGGGCAAGTGACATCACTGTCCACCTCAGCTTCGCCCTTGCCGGTGGTTTCGACCACGGCCGACGCCTACTACAGCGGAACCATCAACCTGCCTTCGTCGGCCGACACCCTGGTGGTGGCGCAGGAGCCGCTGAACTCGACGACCACCATCAGCATTGCGCAGAGCAACGGCATCGAGACCAGCAACTCCACGACGCAGACCTATGCGATGGAACTGCCGAGCGCAGCGCCAGACGTTGCTACCTACTCGGCAAACGGCCTCATCTTCACCCAGAGCGTAACGGCTCCAACCATCACCATCAGCGCCTACGATTCCGCGGGCGCCACTGGCAGCACGATGACCATGACGAACGCTTTGCTCACACTATCTGGCACCGGGGACGACACCTATTACGTCGACCGGTGACTGCGCGCGAGCCCGCGACAGCACAACTGTCGCCGGCCGATTCCGGTGCACGGAACAGGTTATCAGCCTCCGGTCTGTACCACGCCGGTGTGCGCGACTTGAGCATAGAACTGATCCCTGATTTCCCGGGATTTCAAGCGCAGAATCTGTGGCACAACATCTCGGCGCGCAGCACAGTTGCCGACGATTCGCAAGGCTCGCACTGCGGCGCTCAGTGGGCGACGATTTCGCCGAAGTACATGTTTTCGGAGCAGTGATAGCGGTAGCGTCCGGGCGCGGGGGCCTCGATCATGATCCGGCGCGTCTTGCCCAGGGGAACCGTCGCGGTCACCGTGCCGCCATGCGGGCCCAGGCGGGGGAACACGGTCGATAGCGCGCAGCCGCCCACGAAGTCCGTGATCTTGAGCGCCACGGGCTTGTCCGCAGGGATGTCGAGCACCTGCGGGTTGTAGAGGTAGGGCGAACCCTTGCGTCCTTCGACGATCTTGAAACTCGCCTGCGCCGGTGCGCTGCTCGCCGTGGGTGCGGCATAGTTGCTCCAGAAATACTGGAGCAGGTAGATCCCGGTGAGCAAAAACAGTGCGCCCACGGCATAGGCAAGCGAAGGGCCGCTCCAGCGGCGCAACATCGACAGCGTGGGCTGGCCGAGCGTGAGCATCAGCAGCATCAGTGCCGACAGCGCGATGCCGTAGACCACCACGGCCAGCCCGGCCAGCGCGTAGTTGCGTACGGCCAGCGGCAGCATCAGGATGCCAATCACCACCGGCAGGGTGCAGCTGTGGGAGGCCGCACCATAGGCAACGCCGAAGGTGATCAGTTCGCCGCGCCGACTGCCTTTTCCCCCGCGCAACAGACGTTCGTACAGCGCCCGCCCGGGCAGATGCTGGGTCAGGTGGCTCAACGACGCGCCGCGGCCTGTCAACATCAGCACGCCCAGCGCGGCGAAGGCTACGCCCACCAGCGGAATCAGGTAGATCAGCACGTTGTAGATCGCCGCGCCGACGGCCATGAGCAGGATGCCGCCCGCGGCCGACACGCCGATGATGCCGACGGCGATCCACCAGGCGGCGGCGAACAGGCTGCCCGCGCGGGGAGCCTCCTGGCTGTCGACGAAATACGTGAGAAAGGCCGGGGTGATGGCGATGCTGCACGGCGAGAAGAACGATGCTGAGCCTGCGAGCACGGCCAGGCCCAGCACCAGGTCGGCCGGCAGCACAGGCAGCCCCTGCGCATGGAACAGCGCGCGACCCACGACCTGCGTGTAGACCCAGTGCCCGCCGACGAACAAACCGACGAGCAAGGCCAGGGTCATCGCGGCGCCCGCCAGGGTCGCCGCGCCGAGCACCGGCCGGACCTTACCCGGCTGGTCCGATTCCTTTCCCGCCTTGCTCCTCCTGCTCATGTCGCTTTCGCTCCGTGTTTCAAAGACTGTGCGCGCCGCGCGTCGCCTTGCGCGTGCGTAGGGCCAGCGGCAGCGCAGCGCCCGCCGCCATCGGCGCGGCATTGATCCCGTAGATCGCGGCATAGCGTCCCGGCTCGCGCGGCAACAGCAGCGCACCCAGCAGGCCCAGGGCCATCGCCCGGCCCATGTTGTGCGCGGAATTGAACAGTCCCGCCGCTTGGCCGGCCGCGGCATCGGGCACATGGCTCAGCGCGGTCAGCGCTGTGGGTGCCAGCGGCAAGGCCATGCCGAAACCGGCAGCCGTCATCACGGCAAGCAGGGCCGGCCGCGACGGGTGAGGTCCGAGCAGCGCCAGCGCGACGAAACTGGCCGCCATCAGCGCGAAGCCCGCGACCCAGGGGAGCAACGGCCCTAGGCAATCGGCGATCCGCCCGCCCCACACTCCCACCACGACGGCGGTAAGGGCTAGGGGCAGCAGCGCGTTGGTCGCGGCCAGCGCCGTATAGCCCTCGACGTACTGCAGATGCAGGGGCACGAACATCATGGCAAAGAACATGCCCACGCACACCAGCCAGGTGCCGAGGTTGCCCAGCACGAAGGGCCGGATGCGGTACAAGCTCAGATCGAACAGCGGCCGCTTGTCCGTCTTCTGATGGATCCACAGAAGCGCCATGGCCACGCCGAAGACCCCGTAGAGCATCCAGGCCATCGCGTGCATGACCCGGCCCGTGGCGGCCGCAAGGCCGGCCTGCATCGTGTCCATGCCCGAGGCAGACAGCGCTACCACGACAGCCGAGAATCCCGCCAGGAACAGCACAGAGCCCACCCAGTCGACAACTTCGTCGCTTCGCGGCAGTTCGTCGAGCGCGACGGCAGCCCACAACCACAGCAGTGCTGCCGGCAGCGCCGGCAGCCACATCAGCGAGCGCCATCCAAGCAACACGGTCAGGTAGCCGCCGATCACCGGGCCCCCCACCGTGCCGGACAGCAGCGCGGCGCGCCACACGCCGAAGGCCAGGCCCTGGCCCTGGCGCACGCCTGCGCTGATGAACACGATGGAGTCGAGGATGACCCCGCCGCCCAGGCCCTGCACCGCGCGCGACGCGATCAGCGCCGTGGCGTCGGGCGAGGCCGTGGCGGCCAGCGAGCCCAACACGTACAAGTCGAGTCCTCCCAAGAACACGCGCTTGTGGCCGTAGTGATCACCGAGCTTGCCCACCGCCGGCATCACCACCGCGTAGGGCACGAGGTAGGCCAGGACGATGGCCACCAACGCGTAGCCACCTGCGCCAAGGCCGCCGCCGAGCGCGCTGCCCGCGTCGGCGAGCGGCACGTTGGCGATTCCCGCGCTCAGGTTGGACAGGAAAGTCGCCAGCGACGCGATCGCCACCAGGGATAGCGGGAAGCCACGTTGCTTCATGATGCACCTGCGCTTCGTTGAATCAGGCGCCCGCCGAAGGCGTTGGCGAGCACCGCGGTGATACTGGCGGCCATCGCGGCCATGGCCCATACCGGCTGCAGCAGCCCTGTTGCCGCCAGCGGGATGCCGATGCCGTTGAAGGCGAAGGCCACGGCCAGGTTCTGGACGGTCTTGGCGTAGCTGCGCCTTCCAATGTCGAGCACGTCGGCGATGGCGCCCAGACGATGGTTCATGATCACCGCGTCGGCCGATTCGATGGCGATGTCGGTGCCGGCATCGAAGGCCACGCCGATATCGGCCTGCATCAGCGCCGGAGCGTCGTTGATGCCGTCTCCGACCATGGCCACGCGAGCGCCGCCGCGCTGCAACTCGCGCAGGATGCCCGCCTTCTCGTCGGGCAGGGCTTGCGCGTACACCCGCGTGATACCCAGCCGCTCGGCCAGCGCCTCGGCGGTGCGCCGGTTGTCGCCTGTGACCATGATCGGCTCGATACCCCGCCGGCGCAGTTCTCGCACCAAGCGTGCGGCATCGGGGCGCGCGCTGTCGCCCAGCAAGATGAAGCCGAGCAGCCGGCCGTCACGGGCGACGCCGACAGGCGTGGCACCCGCGGGCAGTTCCGTCTGCGACCCCGAGGGCAGGGCGACGCCGTTTTCCTGGAGGTACCTTGGGCTACCCACCAACACGTGAGATGCGCCCAGCCGAGCCGACACGCCGCGCCCCGGGGCTTCCCGGAAGTCCTCGGGATGGTCCGGCACGTCCAGTCCAAGAGTCTGTGCCTCGCCGTGGATCGCCACTGCCAGCGGGTGGCGCGAATAGCGCTCCAGCGCGGCCGCGGTCGCCAGCAGGCCCTCGTTCACCGTGCCCACCGTGCCTACCACCCGGGGCTTGCCTTCGGTCAGCGTTCCGGTCTTGTCGAACACAACCACGCGCACATCCCTGAGGGTCTGGAAGGCCTCGGCGCTGCGCACCAGGATGCCGCGCGCCGCGGCCTCGCCGCCGCCACGGATCAGCGCCAGCGGAGTGGCCATGCCCAGCGCGCAGGGGTAGCCCATCACCAGCACCGATAGCGCCGCGAACAGCGCCCGCTGGCCGTCGCCCACACCGAACACGGCTGCGGCGAGCAGCCAGCCGGCCAGCGCCGCGACCGCTGCGCCCAGCACCACCGGCACGTACACCGCCAGGATGCGCTCGACCAGCACTAGGATGGCGGGCTTGAGCGCCTTGGCGGCCTCCACCTCGCGCGCCACCCGGGCCACGAAGCTCTCGGTCGACGGCTTGTCGACCTGGATGGCGAGCATCCCGTCCGTGTTCATCGACCCGGCGATCGCCGCCGCTCCAGGCTGCTTGGTGACCGGCAGCGGCTCGCCCGTAACCATCGACTCGTCCACCGCCGCGATGCCTTCGACCACCCGTCCGTCCAGGGGTATGCGCTCGCCCGGGCGCACCCGGAGCGTCTCGCCGATCGAGATGTTGGCCACCGGAAGCTCGACTTCCTCGCCGTCGCGTACCACCCGCGCGGTGGCCGGCTGCAGCTCCAGCAGCTTGCGCACGGCTTGCGAGGCTCGCGTACGCACCACGCCGGCGACAAAGCTGGACAGGATGTGATAGCTCATCAGCAACACCACCGCACCGAAGAAGTCCACCGCCGGGAACGAAGGTCTGAACAGGCCGATCAGCCCGGCGGCGAAGGCGCCGAGCGCGCTCAGCGACAGCAGTACATGCTGGTTGAGAATGCCGCGTCGGGCAGCCACCCAGGCCATGCCGAGAAAGCGCCTGCCCCACGCGAGCATGAACACGGCGCCGAGCGCCATCGCGTACGAGATCCATGGCTCCGCCGCTGCCGACCCCGACCACTGCGCGATCATCATGACCAGCCCGCTGCCAGCAATCAAGCCGGCAATCAGCAGGCGGCGGCGTTCCTCTTCGATCTCCTGCTCGGCCTGCACGAAGCTGCGCAGCTTCTCGCGGTCGCGGATCGTGTAGCCCAGCGAGCGCAGGGTCTGGGCGACACGCACCGGCGTGGCCTCGGCGCCGTCGTGGTCGATCCGTGCCTCCTCGTGTGCGAGGTTGACCGCGGCGGCGTGCACGCCCGGAACCTTGCGCAGCGCGCGCGCGACGCTCTGGCGGCAGAACGAACATTGCAGGCCGCCGATGGCGATTTGTAGATTCGCCGACATGGCCTGGTCCTCCTCTGCCCGGGTTCGCGGCCGATCAGTCCGCGCTGCCGATCACGCGGTAGCCGGGCCGTTCCACGGCCGCCGCCAGCTCGGACCTTTCGACCATCGCAGGGTCGTAGACCACGCGGGCGCACGCCTGGTCGAAGCTGACACTGGCCCGTTTCACGCCCGGCTCGCGTTCCAGCAGGATCTGCAGGGTCCGCGCGCACCCGTCGCAGTGCATGCCTTCGATCTGAAAAAATACCTCGCTCATGTGTGCCTCCTGAAATGCCGTACAGTTCATGGCACTTTAGATGCCGTACCTAGGTACGGAGTCAAGTCGCAGGTTCCTCATGTCCGTAGACGAATTGCCAGCCAGTGATCTGACCATTGGCGATCTGGCCAAGGCCGCCGGTGTAAACGTGGAGACCGTCCGCTACTACCAGCGCCGCGGTCTGTTGACGGCGCCCCCGCGGCCCGTCGCGGGTTACCGGCGGTATGCGGCGTTGGAGGTCGGGCGCCTGCGTTTCGTCAAACGCGCCCAGATGCTTGGTTTCACGCTCGGGGAGATCGCGGACCTGATGCGCCTGGCCGACGATTCGGCGCGCGAACAGGCCCGCGAACTGGCGGCTCGCAAGCTCTCGCTGATCCAGCGCAAGATGGCCGATCTCGCCGCGATGCAGCGCGCGCTGGGCGCGTTGCTGTGCCAGTGCGAGGCGTCCGACGGCCCGGGCACCTGTCCGATCATTGAGGCGCTATCAAGGGATTGAGCCCTCCGCAAGAACGTTCCGAGTGAGGGCTCCATTCCTGGCGGCCGAATGGGCGAGCGCGTATCCAGCCGAGCGTGAATGAGGCTTCACATCCTTGCGGAAGGCCTGCGCAGCCAGTGTCAGGCCTTCGACGCTGCTAGCCAATGAGCCGCAGACCGCTCAGCTGACGGTTGCGCTGCAGATGCTGAGCGGAAGCGGGGCGTTGCGACCGGCCCCAGCGCGCTGAGCGGAGCGCATCGAGACCACTCGCGGTATGCTCCCTCCCGGCTCGCGCGAAGTACCACGTGTCTCGACCTCCCTGCCGATGATCCTCGTTCGCCACCATGTCGTCTGGCCGTTGCTGCTGGTCCTGGCCCTGGGCCGCGGGGCCGCGGCGAGTACGTTCGCCACGAGTGCCATGCTGGGCGCGGTTGGTTGCTGCGCCACGGCAGGCTCGACCCTGGGCATTGGAGAGAACCGCGCAGGGAACAGCGACGCGGCGTTGACGGGTTCGCTCCCGTTTCTCGCGGCGCCCTGGATTGTCTCGCTCCCGGTGCCTAGCCGCGGCGAGGTGCCGATGCACGGAGCAGGCGCTTGCTGCATGGGGCAGGCCGTGTGCCACTTTGTGGGCTGTCTGGTCCTCGCTCCCCCTGGATCGTTGAGTCAGGCCTTCCTGGCCGCGACCGCGGGCCATGCATCACCGCTGTGCGTTCGTCGCTGGCCCGACGCAGCGCGAGAGCTGCCGTACCGCCCACCTCGAGCCTGACAGCTGGCGCACCTCCCGGAGTCGCGTTGGAAGCCCGCCGACATGGTTGGGCCGCGTGACCGGCGAGTGCGTACGCGCGTCACGAACGCCAGCCTGGTCCACCGACCTTCGAGCGGGCGGCCGCCAGTGCGCTGCTCGGGCACCGGGCTCATTCCCATTGAACTTCAGGATAAATTGATCATGAAACGTCGATCCTTGTTGAGCCTCGCCGCGGGCCTCGCGGGAACCTTGTCCGCCTACTTGCTCGGTCGCCGTTCGACGGCAGCCCGTGCTGGGACCACGATGGACGCGATGATGGGCGAGATGATGTCGCCCGAGAACATGCGCGGACCGATGCGTACCGGCATGGAATTGTTCGAGCGCCACCGATTGATGCAGCGCCATGTCACCGAACTCACAGATGGCGTGCGCAGCGTCACCGTTTCGGACGATCCCGCCACGGCAGCGCTGATCCAGG
>JAKAEJ010000008.1 GCA_021818335.1 Pseudomonadota bacterium
ATCTTTCGTGGATCGAATGGTCGGCGAAGCGGGGCTTTACGAAACGCCCAGCGAATACGTGCGCGACCTGATCCGCCGCGACATGGAACGGCGCGACGGCCAGTTTGTGCAGGATGCAATCCTTGCAGGTTATAGAGACTTGGCGGCAGGCCGCGTCTTTGCGTCAAGCGGCGACTTCAAGGCCGACATGGCGGTGCTCGACAGCAAGGAAGCCGATGGTTGGCAATGACGTGCCATCGCCCGCCACGTTTCTGCTGACCCGGAATGCTGCGCTGGATTTACGCCGCATCTACGCGCGGTCACGCCGGGAATGGGGCGATGACGTTGCCGACCGCTATCTCGCCGACCTGTACGCGGCCATGGGCATTGCTGCCGCCAACCCGGAGAAGGGGCGCTTGCGGCAGTACCGCTCGGCTCCGTTTCTGATGGTTCCGGCGCGGCAGCACTTCGTGATCTATGACCTCGTGCCGCAAGGCATCGCGGTGCTGACGGTTCAACATCAGGTGCGCGACATCGAGTCCCTGATCGCAGACCTGACCCCGGCCTTTCACGCCGAAGTCGAACGGCTGAAGCGCAAAACCTGATGCACCCTCTCACGCCCGCAGAAATGCTCATAAGCTCGGGAGGCCAGTCAGCACATGGTCAACCATCCGCCACCACACACATGGGCTCGGAAAATCTCCGGGCTCTTTTTCTTGCCTGAAATCCCCGCGCTGCGCGGGATTCTGGCCACCCGTGTTGCGGGTGACCACCGGCCGAAACGCCTGAAATCGGCCACTTTCTCGGCCAGAGCCGTCTCTGTTCTCCGTTTGGCCTGCGGATAGGCGCAGATTGGGATCTAGCAAAATCAAAAACTTAAGCGTGCCGGTTCACCGTCAACCAAGGCCGCCAGTCAGGCATCGAACGCCGCCAGAGCATCGCCAGCGGTTAATTGACCGTATCTCAATAGAGATACATAATTGCGGAAACGGAGGATTCGATCATGGCCCATTCCACGATGCTGCATGTCCGTGTGGACAACGAAATCAAGACGCAAGCGAGCGATGCACTGGCGGCGATGGGGCTGTCCGTGTCGGATGCCGTGCGCATCCTGCTCAAGCGCGTGGTGAACGACCAGGCCTTCCCATTGGAGTTGAAGGTGCCCAACGCCCAGACCCGCGCGGCGATGGAAGAAGCCCGCGCCATGGCCAAGGCACGCACCGCCCGTTTTGACTCTGCAGACGCCCTGATCGATGAGCTCGAAAAAGCCCGCCAGCAGTAAGCGGGCGCCGCTGCCCAGGGCGAGCGATTACACCAAAGCTTTCCTCAAAGACTGGGAACGCCTCTCGCGTTCGGGCCGCTACGACCTGAGGCGGCTGAAGGAGGCCATGTTGCTGCTCATTGGCAACGATGCGCCGCTGGGGCCAGAATGGCTGGATCACCCGCTAAAGGGTGATTGGGCCGACCACCGCGAGTGTCACATCGGCGGCGACTTCCTGCTCATTTACCGCCTGGATGGCAACGTCATCATCTTCGTGCGGGCGGGCACGCACTCTGAATTGTTCGAGGAGTGATCCGTGGCGATTGAATCGCTGCCCACTTTCACCAAACCCGCCCGCCAGCGCTGGGAGTCCATCCCTGCCGACATCCGCCAGCGGTTGCTGTCCAACGTCTGGTGCGGCCAGTGCCGTCACGAAACAACGATCACCAATTTCAGCGGTACCCTCAAGGGCGGCGACTTGCTGCTAGTGGGCAAGTGCGCCGAATGCCACGGAGACGTGGCACGGATGATCGAGGGCGCGTAGCTCGGTCAGACATCGAACGCAGCCACCACCTCCCGCTGCGCTACCCAGTCGACGAACAAAGTTGCACGGCAAGTGCGGCTGACGTGACCCGCTCCGGTCGCCCGCGATCGGGCCAGCGTAGACGTCTGGCGGACGCGGGTTCACTTCCTCAAATGGGAATCGAACTGGCGTTCTGTCTGATGCGCTCGGTTGGTGACCCGGCCAGGGCAGAACTGGTAGGATCGTCGGAAGTTGGGGCTGGATTCCGCACCTTTCCGCAGATGTTCGCAGCGGTTGTGAGGCGTTGAGTTGCATAGGTTTGGCGAGGGTTCCACCCCACCACCACGTACAAGGGCTCGGATAGTCTCCGGGCCCTTTTTCTCGCCTGAAATCACCGCGCCACGCAGGATTCCGGCCTGCCATGATTTAGATCGGCAGCGGCGACCGCACGAAGCTACAACGTGAATGTCGGCCGTTCGGAGGCCAGCTTCGCTCCCAGAAGAGCCTCGATCCGCTGACGCGCTGCCTCGCCCTCCGGCGATTCCGAGAACTGCACGCCGATTCCCGCCACGCGATTTCCCTGCGCACCCTGAGGCGTCATCCACACGACGGTCCCCGTCACCGGCAGGCGCTCCTTGTCGTCCAAAAGGTTGATCAGCAGAAACAACTCATCGCCAAGGTTGTACCGCTTCGTGCTTGGCACGAACAGCCCCCCTCCCTTAAGGAACGGCATGTAGCTCTGGTAGAGCGTGGCTTCGTCCTTGATGGCGACGGGCAGGATGCTCTGACGCGCGCTATTGACGGTAGACGTTGGGGCGGCCATGCGAATGGACTCTGCAGAATTGGCTTGGCTCCCTCGAGACTCGCTCAATCGTTCGGCCAGGTCAAGCGCGAGAACGCGCAATCCGGCGCCAGCCCCAATGGTCAAATATCCAGACATTCCGCCGTCGGCTGTAGAGCTTGACGAATAATTCGTGCTCTGTGAAGTCTCGCTCGATCTCGATCGTCGGTTCCGGGGAGAGACGCAGGTGCATGGGCCCGCAACGCGCCCCTTCCCGCCAGGGAAGACGCCAACTACCGGTACATGCGGCGATCAGGATTTCGCAATCCCCCAGCCCCGGGGCCCAAGGACGCCAAGGCAACGTGAGGGAATCCCAGGCCGACGGATGAACGTGCGCGGCTGGCCCCACGACGTAGTTCTCGTCTCCCGAAATTCGACGCCTCCAGCGATTTCCACCGAGCACCAGCTGGCTACCGTGCGCCTCCAGCGCCCGGGCCTTGCCTTCGCGTTCAGCGACGCTCAACACCAGTCCCTGTGCATGGGCCACTCCCCCATGCATCGCAAAACCCCATAGTTCGGGCATCGGCCCGACGCCGTGAGCAAGTGCCAACTCCACGAGCACGCGTGCGGCGCTATGGTCGGGATGCCGATCCTCGAGTATCGGAGCCACGACGAGTGTTGGCCGATGCAGGCGGAAGTGCTCCCGCAATGTCATGACGCTCTCATCCAGCCGCTCGCCAATGCGCGATGTGAGACCCATGTCCGGCCAAGCCAACGCCTGCAGCGTTCCTTCGCCGAGGCCGATCCGGCTGAGGGCATCCACCGCTTCCCCTCGTCGTCTCCGTCCCCATTCTGTTCGCGCTACGGAATCAATGGTCCACCGACGTTGCTGCCACCGCTGGGGCCAAGGATTGTTGTCACCATCGGTCAGTAGCAGCACGGAAACCGCGGCGCCCGAAGCATGTGCTCGCTGCAGTAGCCCCCCACTGGCCAGCGTCTCATCGTCCGGATGCGGCGCGACCATCACGACGCTCGCGCGGGTGTCCTCAAGCAACGGGACGATGCGCGCCTCGGGCGAAGTCATCGGCGCCATCCGGCCCGGGTCCCAACGGGTTCTCGCACGATTCCATCGAACCGCCGAAATTGCGCGGGACCTCCAATCACGCCGCAACCGCGCGCAAGCCGAGGAAGTCCAGGAGAATCGGCTCAGCCCTCACGGGTCCCCGAAGCATCTCGCGAGCGGCATTTGCCTGTTCGAACCATCGCGTCAAGACGGCAATTTCCCGCCCACTGGCGAGTGGACCACGCTGGCGCGTCGCCTCGGCTCGGGCTTCGCGCGCCAACCACTGGGCTGCAAAGAGCAGGCGCTGGCGTGGCTCATCTTGGCTCCACGCCTGCGCCAGTGCCAACGGATCCGCGCGCTGTGCCAGCAATTGCGCAAGCTCGCTCCGAACCGCCTCGCGTCTTGACAGCATCCCGTCGCGGAGCAATTGCGCAGCACGACCCGGACTTCCGTCAGCTGCATCCAGCGCTTGGCCACAGTCTCCCGACAATCCCTGCGTTCGCAGCCACTCCAGCGCGTCCGCGCTCGCCGGCAAGCGGATCGCTACGCGACGACAACGACTGCGCACGGTCGCTGGAAGCCGCTCAGGATGATCGGCAACAAGCAACAAAAGTGCATCCTCGGGCGGCTCTTCGAGCGTTTTCAATAGCGCGTTCGCAGACGCCGGGTTCAGTGCATCCGCTGGATCGACGAGCGCGATGCGCCAGCCACCCAACTGACTGGCGAGCATGAGTCGCTCGCACGTGCCGCGTATCTGGTCGACGACAATCTCACCACGGAGCTTGCCTTCCCGGTTGGTCGAAAGAGACACCCGGTACAGATCAGGATGGGTCCCCGCCATCCGCAGTCGGCAACCAGGGCACTGGTCGCAGGCCTCACCATCCTGCAGGTCAGTACACATCAGGCGCGCGACCAGACGCTCCGCGATCGCGCGCTTGCCGACCCCGACCGGCCCCTGCAAGAGGAGCGCGTGCGGCAGGCGGTTGGCCTCCGCGTCGGCGCACAATCGCACCCAGGGTCCGGCGTGCCAAACCGGCGCATTCATGCGTGCGCCTCCAGTAGCGGCGTCATCGCAGCGCACGCGGCCTCCAGGACTTCATCTGGTGCGCGGCGTGCGTCGATCTGGATGAAGCGCGCAGGATCCGCGGCAACGCGCATGCGATACGCGGCGCGTACGCGCTCGAAGAAGGCATCGTCCTCGCGCTCGATGCGATCGGGGTGATCCCGATCCAGTGCTCGCGCGCGACCTGCGGCCACCGGCAGGTCGAGCAGCAGCGTCCGGTCGGGCTTCAAGTCGCAAGCCGCCCACTGCTCTAGCGCACGGATGCGCTCTTCCGGCTGGCCACGACCGCCACCCTGATAGGCGTAGCTGGCATCGGTGAAGCGGTCACTCAGTACCCAGCGTCCCGCGTCCAGCGCCGGCTCGATGACGCTGCGGACGAGTTCCGCGCGTGATGCAAACATCAGCAGCAGCTCGGATTCCGCACAAATGAATCCGCGATCCGGATCCAGCAAAAGCATTCGCAACGCTTCGCCCAGCGGCGTTCCACCCGGCTCCCTCGTACGCAAGACATCGACGCCCCGACCGCGCAGCCAAGTCTCCAGCCCCGTCAAAAGGGTGCTCTTGCCCGCCCCCTCTCCCCCTTCCAGCGTAATCAGGCGTCCGCGCATCATGGCTTCCTGTGCAGGATGTATCGATCGATCGCGGCATCCTGTTGTCGCAGGGTATCCGAGAATTGATGCGTACCGTCTCCCTTCGCGACGAAGTAAAGCGACCGGCCTTGCGCCGGATGCAAGGCGGCCTCAACGGCCGGCGCCCCCGGCATGCAGATCGGCGTGGGCGGCAGACCGAACCGCGTGTAGGTGTTCCATGGCGTATCGGTCTGCAGGTCGCGGCGCGTGATCTCGCCGCGGTAATTAGCACCCAGGCCGTAGATCACACTTGGATCGGTCTGCAGTTTCATGCCCCTTTCAAGGCGGCGGACGAAGACCCCGGCAATACGGGCGCGCTCGTCTGGCTGGGCGGTCTCCTTCTCGATCAGGGATGCCAGGACTAGCGCCTGGTATGGGCTCTTCAGCGGCAAGTCGCGCTCCCGGCTCGGCCATTCCCGCGCCAGCAATCGCTTCATCGCCAGGTAAGCCCGACGCAATACGTCGATATCACTCTGGCCGAGCACGTACGCGTAGGTCTGCGGCAACAACCAGCCCTCGGGGCTGGGACCGCGAATGCCAAGCGCGATCGCCACCTGCGCGTCGCTCATGCCGGCAAGCGTGTGGCGCAATCGGGGCGCCCGCGCCAGCGCGGCGCGCACTTGGGCAAAGGTCCAGCCGTCGACCAGGGTAAACATGTGCTGCACCACGCGCCCAGCCGACATGTTGGCGAGCAGCACCGATGGGGTCATGCCTGGCAACAGCGCATATTCACCCGCATGTAGATGGTCGGTCACGCCCATGCGCGCGGCCAGTAGGCGCCAGTAGGGCTCGGCGGCGGATGTGTAATGCCGCGCACGCAATAGCGCGACGATCGTCTTCAGTGTGGAGCCGCGTGCGACCTCGATGCTGGTCGGTGCGGAAACTCGAAGCGGCACACGTTCAAACGTGCGATAGCCGTCGTACATCCGGACCACCGCCGCGAGCAGCAGCAACGCCGCGGCAACCAACACGGCCCTCAGCATGCGCTTAGTCATCGTGGAGCCGTAGCGGCCACGCAGTTCACCGTCATCCAGCCGAAGACGGATTGACTGGATCCGCGAGCGCGATGGCAGCCGCGCCTGCAGACACTTTATCCGCCCCGGAAGTCATCGAATCCTCGCGCCGAGAGCTGCACAACTTAACCTGAGCCGGACCATCAGAGCCCGCGAAAAGCGAGCGTTCCGTTCGTTCCCCCGAATCCGAACGAATTGGAGATGACCACCCGCAAACGGGCGTCACGTGCCGCATTGGGCACAAAGTCCAGATCGCAGCCCTCGCCCGGCTGATCGAGGTTGATCGTGGGGGGAACGACGCCATCGCGGATGGCCAGGACTGAGAAGATCGCCTCGACGCCACCAGCAGCGCCAAGAAGGTGGCCGGTCATCGATTTGGTCGAACTGACCATCATCTTGCGGACATGTTCGCCAAACAGGCTCTTGATGCCCTGAACCTCGGCCAAGTCACCAGCTTGCGTGGAGGTGCCGTGCGCATTGATGTAATCGACGTCGGTCGGATCCAGCCCGGCATCGCGAAGCGCAGCCCGCATGCAGCGCGCACCGCCTTCGCCATTCTCGCTGGGCGCGGTGATGTGATAGGCATCGCCGCTCATGCCAAAGCCCGCAAGTTCACAGTAGATCCGTGCACCTCGGGCCCGCGCATGCTCGTAGTCCTCGAGCACGATCACACCAGCACCATTGGACAATACAAAACCATCGCGATCGGCGTCCCACGGCCTGCTGGCACGGGCCGGCTCATCGTTGCGGGTGGACAGGGCGCGTGCCGCGCAGAAGCCGCCCACGGCGGTACCCACCGTCGCATACTCGGCTCCGCCGGCAATCATCACGTCGGCATCGCCATACTGGATCATGCGCATGGCGAGACCGATGTTGTGCGTCGCCGTCGTGCAGGCGGTCACGCAGGCAATATTCGGGCCTTTCAGGTCCAGCATGATCGAGAGGTTCCCCGAGATCATGTTAATGATCGAGCTCGGCACGAAAAAAGGGGAGATCTTGCGCACGCCCGCCTCGTGGAAAACGACGCTGGTGCGCTCGATGGTGGCTATCCCCCCGATCCCGGCGCCGACGGCCACGCCAATGCGTTCGGCGTCCCGCTCATGCGGATGCAGCCCAGCGTCATTCACGGCATCCACTGAAGCCGCAATGCCATAGTGGATGAAAGGGTCCATCTTCTTGACGTCCTTGGCCTGAACGTAGGCAGCAGGGTCAAAATCATGCACCTGCCCGGCGATGCGCGTGGGAAAGGTCGAGGCATCGAACTCGGTTAAAGGTCCGATGCCACTGCGGCCCTCGCGAATCGCAAGCCATGCGCTCTCGAGGTCGTTGCCGACCGGCGACTTGATGCCCATGCCCGTGATCACGACACGACGCTTGCTCACGCTCAACCTACCCCCGGGGCATCGCCCCGTGCTCGAAGCGCCTGCCATACGCAGGCGCAGAGATTGCCATAAAGCGAAAGCTGCGCCTTGCGACGCAGCTTTCGGTGTACCTCCGGCCCATGCGCCATGCGGCGCAACACCTCAGGCCTTGACGTGGGCCTTGATGTAATCAACCGCCTGTTGCACGGTCGTGATTTTCTCGGCCTCCTCGTCGGGGATCTCGCACTCGAACTCTTCCTCGAGCGCCATCACCAACTCGACGGTATCAAGCGAGTCTGCCCCCAGATCGTCCACGAACGAAGCCGTGGGTGTGACGTCTTCCTCCTTCACGCCCAGTTGCTCGACGACGATTTTCTTGACGCGCTCTTCGATGGTGCTCATGGGATCTCCGGACTCGCAGGAAAAAATCCCGCGCATTGTAGTGTGAAAGGCTTGTCCTCGCCAGCCGCCATGGCCCCGGCCAATCGGCCTGCGAAGCCTCAAGCCATGTACATGCCCCCGTTGACGTGCAGGGTTTCTCCCGTGATGTAGCCGGCGGCTGGCGATGCCAGGAAGAGTACGGCCTTGGCAATGTCTTCGGGGACCCCGAGCCGGCCCAGTGCGATCTGTCCTTCCAGCGCCTTGCGCTGCTCAGGGCCCAGCGCACGCGTCATGTCCGTGTCGATGAAGCCAGGCGCCACCACGTTAACCGTGATGCCTCGCGAGCCGATCTCACGAGCCAGCGATTTGGAGAACGCGATAATGCCGGCCTTCGCGGCTGCATAGTTGGACTGGCCGGGATTGCCGGTGACGCCCACCACCGATGCAATATTGATGATGCGGCCCTTGCGCGCCTTCAGCATCGGCCGCAGCACCGCCTTGCTCGTCCGATACACCGACGTGAGGTTGGTGTCGAGAATGGCCTGCCAATCCTCGTCCCGCATTCGCATCAACAGCTGGTCTCGCGTGATCCCCGCGTTATTGACCAAGATCGACAGCGCGCCGTGCTGCCTGACGATATCGTCGATCAGCGCATCGACGGCCGCGCTGTCGGTCACATCGAGAACACGCCCCTCGCCCCCCTGATCTGCCAACCGCCGCGTGATCGCCTCGGCGCCGCTCACCGTCGTGGCGGTACCCAAAACTCGCGCACCGGCGAGGGCCAAAGCATCCGCAATCGCTGCGCCGATGCCTCGGCTGGCACCCGTAACCAGTGCAACGTCACCTGCCAGAACCTGTTCCATACCCGTCTCCCCATCTGATGATGCCACGCGCGGGCGGTTCGCCCGCCAGGCAGGCTCGCTCTGCGCGCTCGCCGCTCAGCGCCAAACCGCCAGCGCAGCGTCCATTTCCTCTGGCATACCCAACGCACGGGCATCCAGCATCCGGTCGATCCGTCGGGTCAGGCCCATCAACACCTTGCCGGGGCCGCACTCGGCCACACGCGTGACGCCCTGCGCCGCAAGCGCCTGGATGCTTTCCGTCCAGCGAACCGGCATGTAGAGCTGGCGCTCCAGCGCAGCACGGATGTATTCGACGCTGCCGTAGGCACGCGCTTCCACGTTCTGCAAAACCGGGACCTGGGGCAGGCGCCAATCCAGTGCGGCCATTCGCTCTGCCAGCCGCGATGCCGCATCACGCATCAATTCGCAATGCGAAGGCACGGACACCGGCAGGCGAATGGCCTTGCGCACGCCGCGCTCCGCCAACCTTGCCAGGACACGGGCCACCGCATCGGCGTGCCCTGCGATCACAGTCTGGCCGGGCGCGTTGAAGTTCGCCGGCGCCACCACCTGACCTTCGGCCACGTCCGCGCACACCTCCGCGATCAGTCCGTCCTCTGCGCCAAGCACGGCCGCCATGGCACCTTCGCCCTCCGGAACGGCCTCCTGCATCAGCCGGCCACGTTCGGCCACCAGGGAAGCTGCGGCACCCAGTTCGAGCGCACCGGCTGCAACCAGTGCCGTGTATTCACCCAGACTATGACCTGCCATCATCACCGGACGGGGTCCGCCCAATTTGGTCCAGACGCGCCAGACTGCGATCCCCGCAGCGAGTAACACGGGCTGCGTATGTTCCGTGCGGTTCAGCTGTTCATCCGGGCCTTCTTGCGCCAGTTTCCAGAGGTCGGCACCAGCGCCCGCCGACGCCTCGACAAACGCGGATTGCACTTCGGCGTGCCGTTGGGCCAATTCCGCCAGCATGCCGAGCGACTGGGATCCTTGCCCGGGGAAGACGAAAGCCAATGCTTGACCGCTGGATCCAGGGTTGGAATTTGGAGAAACGTCGCTCATGCCGTGTACCGTCATTCAATAGCGCGCACAAAGGCCTTCAATGTCGGTGCGTCCCGGCGAAGCAGGCATCAACCGCACGCCGCGACTCAATAGCGAATTAGCGCGGAAGCCCACGTAAAACCGCCCCCAAACGCTTCGAGAAGCAGGGTCTGCCCGCGCCGCACCCTGCCCGATCGCACGGCCTCGTCCAGAGCGAGCGGGACCGATCCAGACGAAGTGTTGCCGTGACGGTCCACTGTGACGATGACCCGATCCATGGGCAACCCGAGGCGCTTGGCGGTGGCCTCGATAATGCGAAGATTCGCCTGATGCGGGATCAACCAGTCAACTTGCGATTCCAGCACACCGGCCGCCTCGAGCGTTTCGCCAACGATCCGGTTCAGCGTCCGAACCGCGACCTTGAATACTTCGTTGCCGCTCATACGGATGCAGACACCCGCGTTGTTCTCGCCCGGCCGGAATCCCGTCGAGACGCCTACCGGGCTGTACAGGAGCTCCTTGTAGCCGCCATCGGCATGCAGCTTGCTGGTCAGGATGCCCGGTTCGTCGCTCGCCTCGAGCACTACCGCACCCGCCCCGTCGCCAAAAAGCACGCAGGTTGAGCGGTCACCCCAGTCGACCATCCGTGTCAATGTCTCGGCACCGACGACCAGCACCCTGCGCGACGTCCCGGCGCGAATGAAATTATCCGCAACGCCCAGCCCATAGACGAATCCCGAGCAAGCGGCGTTGACGTCGAATGCCGCACAGCCGTTGGCGCCAAGACGGTGCTGGAGCAAGCATGCGGTGGACGGGAACACCAGATCCGGGGTGGTCGTGCCGACCACAATCAGGTCGAGCTCACTCGCGGCGATGCCCGCACTTTCCAGCGCAGCGACCGCCGCGTGATGGGCGAGATCGCCCGTGGTTTCCCCCTCGGCCGCCTTGCGTCGCTCCCGGATGCCGGTGCGCGTACGAATCCACTCGTCGCTGGTCTCGACCAGTCGCTCGAGGTCGGCATTGGTGACGACATGGCTGGGCAGGTAGCTGCCCGTACCGGCGATGCGTGCGTACATCTGGACGGTCCCCGGGTCGTTGCGGGTACGCCTGCGACCGAGTCCGGCTGCAGGCCGTGATCAGCCGGCTCAGTCCTCGTCGACTGCCGAAGCGGCGTCGGCAATCACCTTCTTGCCGCGGTAGTAACCATCCTTGGTGACGTGGTGGCGGCGATGCACCTCACCACTCGTCGAATCAGTGGCCAGTTGCACGGGCTTCAATGCGTCGTGTGCACGCCGCATGCCGCGGCGGGAGGGCGTCTTGCGACTTTTCTGGACTGCCATGGGGTCTCTCCGGTGAGGCTCAGTCTTGCTTCAGGTTTTTCAGTTTCGCAAACGGATGCGTCGCTGCCACCGCCGGCGCTTCAGCTTGCGCCTGCCAAGGTGCCAGAACCTCCTCGCTGCCGGGTCGCGTCGGGACGAGGGGAATGGCCAGCAATAATTCGTCTTCGATCACGTCCTTGAGCACCAACGGGCCATCGATCCGCAATGGCTCATATTCAGCGGGCAGGGCCGCCTCTTCCGACTCGTCGCTGATCAACCCGAGACGCTGATCAACAACCAGCGTAGCCACGAATGGCTCCAGCGTACGCTGGCAAAGCAATTCGACGTTGGCACTGGCGTGCACGTCAAGGTAGCCCGTGCCCAGCGCGTCGCGTCCAAAATCGAGTTGATAGTCAACCGTCCCGACCCTGCTGGACAGCAGCTCCACCAGCCGATCCATGCCGGCAATCGCCACCGATCCGGCAAAGGAACGTCGCGCCGAAACCATGCGCCAAGCGTCGACCGTTTCGGGCAGATGCGCGGACATGAACGGAGAATGTTAGCAGCGTGGGGCGGCGAGTCAATCGTTGGGCTGATAACCGGTCCCCGCAGGCGCCTGAACGACGGGGTCGAGCTGGTCCAGAAAATCCACCGCCCGGCGCATGTGCGGGATAACGATCGAGCCCCCCACGACCAGACCTACCTGGAAGGCCTCCATCATCTCCGCACGGCTGACGCCGGCGTCTTTGCATTGCGCCACGTGGTAACTGACGCAGTCGTCGCAGCGTAGAACCAGGGAAGCTACCAGACCAAGCAACTCCTTCGTTCGGACATCAAGTGCGCCTTCGCGGTAGCACTGCGTGTCGAGCGCAAAAAAGCGCCGGACGACCTGATTCTCGTGCTCGAGAATGCGCGCGTTCATTCGCTGGCGATACTCGGTGAATTGCCGCACGCGCTCGCTCATGCGCCTTCCCCTGCCAGCCACGACGCCAGCCGGCCGTCGCGATCGGCTGCAGCCAGGTCATCGAAGCCGCCGACATGGCGGTCGCCAATGAAGATCTGGGGAACCGTGCGTCGACCCTGGCTGCGGGCCAACATCGCTTCTCGCGCACTGGGATCGGTATCAACCCGAGTTTCAACAAACTCGAGGTTGCGCGCCTTGAGGAGATTCTTGGCGGCGACACAATAGGGGCAGACTGCGGTGGTGTAGACCTGAATCGGAGGGGACACGAGGCAACTCCAGCATGGATCAGCAAAACGGGCGCGGTACCCGCGGCACGCGCCCTCCCATCGGGCCACGGATCCGGGTCCGGTTGCCTCGACGTCGCGACAGGATTGGGCGGAGACGGCAAAAACACAAGTCTGCGCCCGGCTGCACCGTGCCCCGGGGAGCCTTCGGCACTCACAGGGTCGCAACGGGCGGACAATGTCGACGCAAGCTCCGCTTAACGTCATTCGCGAGAAGCTAGCGATGGGCGAGCGACGCGACTAACGTAACGGCGTCGCGGGGGCAGGGTGTCCCCGCCAGCCACCTCATTTCGAGCCAACTCCCCACATGCGTCCGCGCTCCCTGCTGCTCGCAATCGGCGTCGCCACCCAGATCGTTGCCGGCGCCCAAGCTGGCGACAACGTGCGGCTGCCCCATTTAGGCAGCAATGCAGACACCGCGTTCACCCGCGCCGAAGCGGAAGCGTACGGCGCGTCGATGCTCAGGCAGATGCGTGCCCTCGGGCTCGTCGTGGACGATCCACTCGCGACCCAGTACATCAGCACGCTGGGCTACCGGTTGGTTGCGGCCAGCACTGCACCCAAGACGCATTTCACCTTTTTCATCCCCCGCGAGAACGTCATCAACTCATTTGCCGCGCCAGGTGGGTATGTCGGAATCAATTCGGGGCTGATTACGGCGACGCAGAGCGAGGACGAACTCGCTGCGGTCATGGCGCACGAGATCAGTCATATCGAACAGCACCACCTGCAGCGTGCGTTCTATGACGCCAGCAAGATGTCACCGCTCTATGCGCTGGTCATGCTCGGCGCCCTTGCCGTAGCCGCAGCGGGCGGCGGTGCCAACGCCCCGATGGCCATCGCCTCACTGGGGCAGGGCGCACTGGAACAACATCAGATCAACTTCACCCGCAAGGACGAGGCCGAGGCGGACCGCGTGGGAATCCAGACCCTCGCCAACGCGGGATTCAATCCAGATGGGATGGCTGAGTTTTTCGGTCGCATGCAATTGCTGCTGCGCGCCGACAGTGGCGGCTACGAGGTGCCAGCCCTGCTGCAGGATCACCCCGTCACGACACTGCGCATTGCCGAGGCCGCAGCCCGCGCGCACACGCTGAACGAGGAAATGGCTGCACGCCGCAACCAGCCCGCGCCAGGTCCGCTGCCTCGCTGGGAAACGAGCCTTCTTTCACTACCGCACCCGCTCGCCCCGGCAGCAGGTGCAGCAATCAGTACCGCCGAGCGTGTCGATGCCCCCGGCAGCCCCGAAGCGCATGCGTACTACCTGCTCATGCGAGAACGCGTGCGTGTACTCGCCAGCGACGACCTCAACCGCCTGGAACGCTATTACGCTGGAAACCTCGCCCACGACCCGGCCTTCGATACCGCGTCCAATCACTACGGCTATGCGCTGGTGCTGATGCGTACCAACCATGCCAGCGCCGCCATAGCGCAACTGCGCCCGCTTCTCGGCGATGATCCCGATAGTGTCCCGATTCGCTTGGCCTTGGCGCACGCCGAACTGATGGAAGGACAACGAGCGAATGCCTTAGCGCGGTATGCCCGGATTGCCCATGACTGGCCGCGGAATGCTGCGGTTGCCCTGGACTATGCCCAAGCGTTGATCCTCGGGAAAGACGCCGCCGAAGGCCGCACGGCCGAGGCGTTGCTACACCCGCTGCTCGACGCGAGCGACGAGCCCGAGGTTTATCGCGCTTACGGCCGCGCCGCCGAGCTTGCGGGCTTCAAGGTTAGAGCCGCGGAAGCTTTCGCCGACGCGACTTTCCTCTCTGGCCACGCCGCTGCGGCGCTGGACCAACTGACGCGATTGAGCAAACGCGACGACCTCGACTATGCGGAACGCGCACGCATCGACGCGCGCATTGCCTTCCTCACCCCGATCGTTCTGCTCGAACGCCAGCAGAAGGCTAACTCTGCCGCCCATCAGGGCGCTGGCCGTTGATTGCAAAGTCATGACCGCGACGCCTCTGCGATTGGCGCGTTGTCATCTGGCCGCAACAAATGCCGGTTGCAATGATCCTGTCAACCGCTGAGGACCTCCACGTGCAAAAGCGCGTCCTGATCGTCGAAGACGAAGCTTCGATTCGAGACATGGTTGCCTTTGCCCTGCGCAAGGCCGGCATGGAGCCCGTCCATGCAGCCGACGCACGGGCCGCGCAGCTCGCCATTGCCGAAAAGGTCCCCGACCTGATCCTGCTCGACTGGATGCTACCCGGCCTCAGCGGTCTGGACTTGGCACGCCGCCTGCGGAAGGAGCAGATCTCTCGGGAAGTACCGATCATCATGCTCACCGCCCGCGGCGAAGAAATGGACCGCGTCAACGGCCTGGAAGCCGGCGTCGATGACTACGTTGTGAAACCTTTCTCCTCCCGCGAGCTCGTCGCGCGCATCCGCGCGGTGCTTCGTCGGAGTCCAGGAGGCGACGGTGAAGGCATCGTCGAACTCGGAAGGCTGCGGATTGATGAGCCTGCGCATCGGGTTTTTGCCGGTGGCTCGGCCGTGCCGATCGGACCAACGGAATACCGCCTCCTGCATTTCTTCATGACCCATGCGGACCGTGTCTATTCGCGGACGCAGCTCCTCGACCATGTGTGGGGCAGCAGTGTCTACGTGGAAGAGCGCACGGTTGACGTGCACATTCGGCGTTTGCGGAAGACGCTCGAACCTTTTGGACTGGATGACATGGTGCAAACGGTCCGAAGCGCCGGTTACCGCTTCTCCGCTGAAAGTTGACGGCATGCCACGAACCCGAGCAAGCGCGACATGGGTCATCGGCGCCTGGCTCCTGGCGGCAACATCGTTCGCCTACTTCGTCGGCCAGCCGTTGGCTGGATTCGCCCTGGCGACCCTCGTCGCCCTGATTTGGATGCTAACCACCGTGAGATGGCCGCGCCCCCCCGTGTCACCCTCTGCCACCTCGCACGAATCCAGACGGAAGGACCCGGATGGCCTCCGGGCACGCAAGCTCGCCCGACAGTTTCACGCGCTGCGCGAGACCGTTGCGGCGCTCCCCGACGGCGTGGTGCTGCTGGATGCCAACCGGCGAGTACTCTGGTTCAACCGCGCAGCCGGCACCCTGCTTGGGCTGAACCGGACTCACCACCTGCGCCGGGACCTCCTCAGCGTTCTGGAGAAGGGGGAGATCGCGCAGTGGCTCGAACGCAATCCGGCCGAGCCTCTGGAAGATGTGCGCGCTCCCCACGACGAACAAGTCCACCTGAGCCTTTCGCTCGTCCCCGTCGGCAAGCTTCACCGTGTGTTGCTCGCGCGGGACATCAGCGCCCTGGCGCGGCTCGAACAGATGCGTCGGGATTTCGTCGCCAACGTATCCCATGAACTGCGGACGCCACTGACCGTCATCCACGGATACCTCGAACTACTGGACCCAGAAGACGTGCCCCATCTGGCTAGCGTGCTGGGCGACATGCGCGGCCAATCCAAGCGCATGGCCCAGATCGTCGAGGACCTGCTAACGCTTTCGCGACTGGAAACCCGCAGCGATTTCAGCGAAGAACCCGTGGCGATGGTCCCTCTGCTCGCGACGCTGCGCAGGGAAGCCGAGGCACTCAGCCAGGGTCGCCACGCCATCAGCCTCGAAAAGGCCACCGACGCTGACCTGCGGGGCTCGCTCAAGGACCTCCACAGTGCATTCTCCAACCTCGTGAGCAACGCCGTCCGCTATACGCCAAGCGGCGGAACGATCCGCATCCGGTGGGAACGGCTCGCCGACGGCCAAGGCGCATTTTCCGTCATCGATACGGGCTATGGCATCCCCGCGCATCACATCGAGCGCCTGACCGAGCGCTTCTACCGCGTGTCGTCCAGCCGCTCACGAGATCTCGGTGGCACCGGATTGGGGCTGTCGATCGTCAAGCACGCACTGGGCCGCCACCAGGGCCAGATCCGGATCAGCAGCGAGCCCGGGCGGGGTTCCACATTCACCGCCGTTTTCCCGGAGCAGCGCCTGTTGGCACCGCCGCCGGAGGCTCAGGGCGAAACATGACCCGCTCGCACACTGCAGCCTGAACGCCTCGGCTGACGCCCCGCTTGCCGCGTGGGCCATGGCGCGCGATGCTGGTGTGCTGGCCGGACTCGATAATGGACGCCACGCTGGACCTCAACCGCCCTGAGCTGTACCTCAACCGCGAACTGGCAGCGCTGGAGTTCAATTTCCGCGTGCTTGCACAGGCGCGCGATCCGCGCATGCCGTTGTTGGAGCGCATGCGGTTCCTGTGCATTTCATCGAGCAACCTGGACGAATTCTTCGAAGTCCGCGTAGCCGTTCTACGGCAACACATCAGCTTCGGCGATGCCCGCACTGGGCCGGATGGCTTGGCACCAAACGAAGTGCTCGCGCGCATCCGGGAGCGAGCGCTTGAACTGGTGGCCGAGCAATACCGGGTTTGGTCCGAGGAACTCCAGCCCGCATTGGCCGAGGAAGGCATCCGCTTCCTCACGCGGGATCGCTGGAACGCCCGCCAACGGCGCTGGCTGCAAGGATATTTCCGGAAGGAGATCCTGCCCGTGCTGTCCCCGCTGGGCCTGGACCCCGCCCATCCGTTCCCGCGAATCCTCAACAAGAGCCTGAACATCGCCGTGGTCCTCGAAGGACGGGATGCCTTTGGACGCGCAGGGCATATGGCACTCGTGCGCGCACCCCGGTCGCTACCGCGCCTGATCCGGCTACCCGAGCAGGTTGCCGAGGCGCCCTATGAATTCGTCTTCCTGGCTGGCCTCTTGCAGCAATTTGCCGATGAGATGTTTCCTGGCTTCAGGGTGCAGGGCTCTTACCAATTCCGCGTCACGCGCAACAGCGAACTCAGCGTTGAGGAAGAGGAAGTCGAGAACCTCGCCAATGCGCTGTCGGCCGAGCTGGCCGAGCGCGGATTCGCACGGCCGGTCCGCCTCGAGGTCGCCGAAAATTGCCCCAAGGCCATCACCGACCTGCTCATCAGCAATTTCGAACTGCACGAGCAGGACGTCTATCGCTGCGCCGGGCCGGTCAACCTGAGCCGCGTCGTCTCCATCTTCGACCAAGTTGAGCGCCCAGACCTCAAATTCAGGCCATTTACACCGAGGCTTTCGCCTCAGCTCAGCCAGGGAACGAATGTATTCGACGTCATTGGCCGGCGCGATGTGCTGCTGCACCACCCCTACGAGTCGTTCCAGTCGGTAATGGAGCTCCTGCGGCAGTCCGCCGTAGACCCCGACGTCCTGGCGATCAAGCAGACCCTGTATCGCGTCGGCAGCGACTCCCCGCTGGTTGAACACCTGGTCGAAGCAGCGCGCGCGGGCAAGGACGTGACGGTCGTGGTCGAATTGCGTGCGCGCTTCGATGAGGAGGCCAACATCCGCCTCGCCAACCGGCTGCAAACCGCCGGAGTCCAGGTCGTGTATGGAGTCGTCGGGTACAAGACCCACGCGAAAATGTTGCTCATCGTCCGCCGTGAAGGCCGTCGGTTGCGCCGCTACGTGCATCTTTCCACGGGGAACTACCACCAGATTACTTCACGGCTATACACCGATCTGGGCTTGATGACGGCAAACGCGGAAATCGGCGAGGACATCCACAAGGTGTTCCAGCAACTGTCGGGCCTAGGCCCGGAGATCCGGCTGAAACGTCTCTTGCAGTCGCCCTTCACGCTTTACAGGGGGCTGATGCAACGTATTGAACGCGAAATCGATCACGCCCAGCTTGGCAAGCCCGCCCACATCATTGCGCGCATCAACGCCCTCAACGAACCCAGCGTTGTCGAGGCGCTCTACCGAGCCTCCGCCGCAGGCGTCGAGATCGACCTGATCGTGCGCGGCGCATGCACCTTGCGCCCCGGGATGCCTGGCGTCTCCGACCACATCCGGGTCCGCTCGGTGGTCGGCCGATTCCTCGAGCACAGTCGTGTTTACTGGTTCGCCAACGATGGTTCGCCTGAGCTGTTCTGCTCAAGTGCCGACTGGATGGAACGAAACCTGATGCATCGGATCGAGGTGTGTTTTCCCATCCTCGACCCGCGCGTGGCGCAGCGCGTCTACGATGAGGCACTTGCCAATTACCTCGCCGACAATACCCAGGCATGGCTGTTGGGCTCCGATGGGCGATACACGCGAGCACAACGCGGCGACGCGCCCGCGCACTCGGCGCAACGCACGCTATTGGCCAAGTTGGCTGGTTGACGCGTTCTACGTCATGCACGAAGACCCCACCGCGGCTGCCGCCGGTGTATTCGGCTGCCCGCGGGCCGCGACCGCGTTAAACTAGGGGGGTTTTCCCCCCGCGTCCGGCCGCTGCGCCCCATTGATGCGCCAACCAAAGCCGGCCCGTGCGCCACTGAACACCCCCCTCTTTCCCTGGAGTGTCATCCATGCTGTTCGAAACGCTCGGAACCTACGGTCATGAGCAAGTGGTTTTCTGCCACCAGAAGGATGTTGGCCTGAAGGCCATCATCGCGATCCACAACACCGTCCTGGGCCCCTCGCTCGGCGGGTTGCGCATGTGGGCCTACAAGTCCGAGCAGGAGGCACTGAATGACGTGCTTCGCCTGTCTCGTGGCATGACCTACAAGAATGCCGTGGCGGGACTCAATCTGGGCGGCGGCAAGGCCGTGATCATCGGTGATCCGACAAGGGACAAATCTGAAGCCCTGTTCCGCGCCTTTGGCCGCTTCGTCCAGTCGTTGGGCGGTCGTTACATTACGGCGGAGGATGTCGGCATCGATGTGAACGACATGGAGTATGTCTTCCGCGAAACGGAGTTCGTCACGGGTGTTCACCAGGTGCACGGTGGCTCGGGCGACCCATCGCCGTTCACCGCCTACGGAACGCTGCAAGGGCTGATGGCGGCGGTCAATCACAAGTTCGGCCACGAGGAAGTCGGCAAGCTGAGCTACGCTGTTCAGGGCGTCGGTCACGTTGGCATGGAATTCGTCAAACTGCTGCGCGAACAGGGCGCGAAGGTTTTCGTCACCGACATCAACAAGGCAGCCGTGCAGCGCTGTGTGGATGAATTCGGTTGCGAAGCCACGAGCCTCGACGAGATCTACGACGTCGACGCCGACGTCTACAGCCCTGCTGCACTGGGGGGGACCGTCAACGAGCAAACGCTTCCACGTCTCAAGTGCAAGATCATTTGCGGCCCTGCCAACAACCAGTTGGCCAACGATTCCATCGGCGACGAACTCGCCAAGCGTGGCATCCTGTACGCGCCCGACTATGCGGTGAATGCGGGCGGCGTCATGAACGTGTCGCTGGAAATTGATGGGTACAACCGCGAGCGAGCCATGCGCATGATGCGTACGATTTACTACAACGTCGGGCGAATATTCCAGATCGCCGAACGCGACAACATCCCCACTTACAAGGCAGCGGACCGGATGGCGGAGGAACGCATTGCGACCATTGGCCGGATCAAGCTGTCGACGATGGGCAATGGTCCGCGCTTCCTGGGCCGTATGCGGGGGCAGTGACTGCGGCACACACGATCGGGCGACGACCGCAGCGGCGTGACCAGCACCGCGCCGGTTCGGCGTCGCCGTTCATTTGACGGAGCACGCCATGCAACCGTTCGAGCTGGGTGAAGAAGTCGATTTGCTTCGCGAGAGCGTACGCACATTCGCGGAGCGGGAAATCGCGCCCCTCGCTGACCGCATCGACCGTGACAACGAATTTCCTGCCGACCTCTGGCGCAAATTGGGTGGCATGGGATTGCTGGGCATCACGATTTCGCCTGACTTGGGCGGCAGCGGCATGGGCTATCTGGCGCACCTGGTCGCGATGGAAGAAATTTCCCGCGCGTCAGGAAGCGTCGGTCTGAGCTTTGGCGCACACAGCAACCTCTGCGCGAACAACATCTACCTCAACGGCAACAGCAGCCAGAAGAGCCGCTACCTGCCGGGACTATGCAGCGGCGAACGCGTCGGCGCGCTGGCAATGAGCGAGCCGGGATCCGGTTCGGATGTCGTTGGATCCATGGCCTGCCGCGCCGAGCGCAAGGGCGACGCCTGGGTCGCGAATGGCTCGAAGATGTGGATCACCAACGGTCCCGACGCCGACGTACTGCTCGTTTACATGCGCACGGCGGGCCGCGAAGCCGGCAGCCGGTGCATGACCGCATTCATCGTCGAAAAGGGCATGCCCGGCTTCACCACCGCCCAGAAGCTCGACAAACTGGGCATGCGGGGCTCGAACACCTGCGAACTGGTGTTCGAGGACTGTGTCATTCCGGACGCCAACCGGGTTGGCGAGGTGAACGAGGGCGTCCGCGTGCTGATGAGCGGCCTCGACAGCGAGCGCCTGGTGCTGTCCGGCGGGCCCGTCGGCCTGATGCAAGCTGCACTGGACCTGACCCTGCCCTATGTTCGCGAACGCAAGCAGTTCGGGGCACCGATCGGCACCTTCGAACTCATGCAAGCCAAGATTGCCGATATGTACACCGCATTGCAGTCCGCACGCGGCTACGCGTACATGGTCGCAAGGCAATTCGATGCGGGCAGGCGCTCCCGGATCGACCCGGCATCCTGCCTGCTGCTGGCCAGCGAAAGCGCCGTGCACGTTGCGCTGGACGCGATCCAGGCGCTGGGCGGCAACGGATACATCAACGACTATCCCGCAGGACGCATCCTTCGCGACGCGAAACTTTACGCGATAGGCGCGGGGACCAACGAAATCCGCCGGATGCTCATCGGCCGCGAATTGTTCCACGGCAAGTCCTGATCGCCAAACAAGGCGCACTCACTGCGCCATCGGCGGCCAGGTCCTGACTGCGGAGACGCCGGTCCGGCGGCAACCGATGGCCCAATTCGCCACCGGTTTGCCGCGCCGCAACAGACAGCGCGATAATCCCACCCATGCAAATCGCGGCAACTCAGCCGCCGGGAGTCATCATGTCGGACATCGTCATCACGGGCGCCAAGCGCACTGCCATCGGTTCCTTCCTTGGCCAGTTCACTGGCGTTCCCACGCCAACCCTTGGCGCCGCGGCCATCCGTAGCGCACTGGAACAGAGCGCGCTGGCGCCGGACCAAGTGTCCGAATCCATCATGGGCTGCGTCCTTCCAGCCAACCTCGGTCAAGCTCCAGCGCGCCAGGCGGCACTCGCCGCGGGTGTGCCCGTCTCGGCAGGCAGTACCACCATCAACAAAGTCTGCGGGTCTGGCATGAAGGCGGTCATGCTCGCACACGATCTCATCCGCGCGGGCAGCAGCGAGATCATCGTCGCTGGCGGCATGGAGTCGATGACCAATGCGCCGCACATGGTCCAGGCCCGCGTCGGCATCCGCTACGGCGATGGAACCCTCGTCGACCATATGGCCTGGGATGGCCTGACCAATCCCTATGATGGCAAGGCCATGGGCGTCTTCGGGGAAAACTGTGCCGACAAATACCACTTCAGCCGCGAGGAGCAGGATGCCTACGCAGCCGAATCGGTGCGGCGCGCACTGGCCGCGCAGCAGTCCGGTGCCTTCGCAGACGAAATCACCGCCGTGAAGGTTGCTTCGCGAAAGGGGGAGGTCGAGGTCGCCATCGACGAACAGCCCGGCCGGTGCGACATCGGCAAAATCCCAAGCCTGAAGCCCGCGTTCCTCAAGGAAAAAGGCACCATCACCGCCGCGAGTTCATCCAGCATCTCCGACGGCGCGGCGGCACTCGTGGTCATGGATGCGGCTGACGCGGCCAGACGCCGCATCGCACCATTGGCGCGCATCGTGGCGCATGCAACGCATTCCCAGGAGCCCGAGTGGTTTACCACGGCGCCGGTCGGCGCCATCCGCGTGCTCCTAGGGAAATGCGGGTGGCGCGCCGAGGACGTCGATTTGTTCGAGGTGAACGAGGCCTTTGCAGTCGTAGCCATGGCGCCGATGCGCGAATTGGGCATTCCCCATGATCGCCTGAACGTCAATGGCGGCGCTTGTGCCTTGGGGCACCCCATTGGCGCGAGTGGCGCGCGCATCGTCGTCACGTTAATCCATGCGTTGCGGCGGCGCGGCCTGCGCCGCGGCGTGGCCGCACTCTGCATTGGCGGCGGCGAGGCCACGGCCCTGGCCCTAGAAGTCCTTTGATTCAGGAAGGCAGCCAGACGGAAAGTCGGCTGCCGCCCATCTAGCGCTCGCGCGACCGGTCCTGTTCTCGTTTAATATTGGCAACGCCCAGCATCAATCGGGGCTCGTTGAGGTTAAAGCGGCATTTTCTGGTTTCCGTCCCGACGTTCAGGCCCGCGCCGGGGTGGAGGATTCAGCGATTTTGAGACTGCGGCAAAGGGCATTTGATTTACTGGCCTGCCCACTGGCGCTAGCGTCAAAGTCGCGTTCTAATAGCGTGGCCTTACTCTGGCAATCACGGCATTTAGGAGAGACTAACAATGAAGCTCACCCGCATCGTCTTCGCGGCCTCGTTGGTTGCGCTGCTGGCTGCCTGCAGCCATCAGGAGTCCAGCGAACAAGCCCCGGCCGCCTCCAGCTCGGCGACCATGGCCCCGGCCCCGGCCGCTACCAGCACGCCGGCTGCTGCAACGACGGCCGCCCCGGCTGCTGCAACGACGGCCGCCCCGGCTGCTGCGACGACCGCCGCCGCTCCGGCAGCCGCCGGCACGGCCAAGCCGGCCGCTGCTGCGACGGCCCCCAAGGGCTGATCGACCGTCTGAACGGACGGAACCGGCCGCCTTGCGCGGCCGGTTTTTTTTTGAGGGTTGGCCATCCGACGCGGGTTCAATCTGTGCGCCAACGCCCTTATCATGGCGAGCCTGCCCTGAGGCCGGATGTATGAGCCTGCTGACTTCGCGCATTGATGCGCGCTCTGCCGATTTCATCGATCGTTTCGAGCAGATGCGGAAGCGGGTTGATGACCTGAACCGCACGCTTGCCCAGGCGGCGCTGGGCGGGGATGCTCGGGCGCGTGAGCGCCACACGGCACGCGGGAAGCTATTGCCACGCGAACGGGTACGCACCTTGCTCGACGCTGGCAGTCCCTTCCTGGAGATTTCGCCCCTTGCTGCCGAAGGCATGTATGACAGCCAAGCGCCAGCGGCAGGCTTGATTGCAGGCATTGGCCGCGTCCACGGACGCGAGGTTCTCGTCGTTGCCAACGATGCCACCGTCAAGGGTGGCACCTACTTCCCGATGACGGTGAAGAAGCACCTCCGCGCGCAACAGGTGGCGCTGGAAAACGGCCTTCCTTGCATCTATCTGGTCGACTCCGGGGGCGCCTACCTGCCCCTGCAGGACGAGGTCTTCCCGGATCGCGACCACTTCGGGCGCATCTTCTACAATCAGGCACGGATGAGCGCACTCGGCATCGCGCAGATCGCTGTGGTCATGGGGTCATGCACGGCAGGCGGCGCCTACGTCCCCGCGATGAGCGACGAGACCATCATCGTCCGGAATCAGGGAACCATTTTCCTCGGTGGCCCACCCCTGGTAAAAGCCGCGACCGGCGAAATTGTCGACGCCGAGTCACTCGGCGGTGCCGAGGTGCACACTGGCCTTTCCGGCGTAGCCGACCATCTGGCCGAGGACGATCGCCATGCGCTGGCACTGGCCCGCGACGCCATCGCTCGGCTCAATCGCAACCCGGCGCCGGAGCCCCGCTGCACTCCACACCCGCCGCGCTATCCGGCCCATGAGCTGTATGGCATCGTGCCAACGGATACGCGGGTGCCATTCGACATTCGCGAAGTCATCGCACGGGTCGTGGATGATTCCGATTTTCATGAGTTCAAGGCGCGCTACGGGAAAACGCTGGTGACCGGCTTTGCATCAATCGAAGGGTTCCCGGTCGGCATCGTGGCGAACAATGGGATCCTCTTTTCTGAATCCGCGCTCAAGGGTGCGCACTTCGTCGAACTGTGCGCCCAACGCGGCATTCCGCTGGTTTTCCTGCAGAACATAACCGGCTTCATGGTGGGCAAGAAGTACGAAAACGGCGGCATCGCCAAGGACGGAGCCAAGATGGTCACCGCCGTGGCATGCGCGGAAGTGCCCAAGTTCACGGTGGTCATCGGCGGAAGCTTTGGAGCAGGCAACTACGCCATGTGCGGCCGCGCGTATGGCGGCCGTTTCTTGTGGATGTGGCCTAATGCACGCATTAGCGTCATGGGTGGTGAGCAAGCCGCGAACGTGCTGGCCACCGTGAGGCGCGATGGACTCGAAACCCAAGGCAAGGACTGGAGCCCGGAAGAGGAGGAGGCCTTCAAGGTACCGATCCGCGAGCAGTACGAGCGACAAGGCCATCCTTACTATGCGACGGCACGACTTTGGGACGATGGCATCATCGATCCGGCCGATACCCGGCGCGTGCTGGCTCTGGCCATAGCGACGTCGCACAACGCCCCGATCGAATCCACGCGCTTCGGCGTGTTTCGCATGTGAGCACCTCCATGGACTGCATCCAGCTCGATCGTGAAGGCCCAACGGCTTGGATCACCCTCAACCGGCCGCAAGTCCACAATGCCTTCGACGACGCGCTGATTGTCCAGCTGACCGACGCGCTGATCGAAACGGATCGCGACAGCCGCGTGCGCGCCTTGGTGTTGCGCGGAGCCGGAGCAACCTTTTCGGCGGGCGCCGATCTCCGCTGGATGCGTGCGATGGCGGATGCGACCCGAACGGAAAATGAAACGGATGCAATGCGACTGGCGACGCTGCTGCGCACGCTGGACGGGCTGTCCAAGCCCGTGGTGGCCTGCGTCAATGGATCTGCTTACGGCGGCGGCGTCGGCCTCATCGCATGCTGTGATATCGCCGTCGGGGTCCCCAGCGCAAAATTCGCGCTAAGCGAAGTACGCCTGGGCCTGGCACCCGCCGTTATCTCGCCCTATGTCGTAGCGGCGATCGGGATGCGCCAGGCCAGGCGACTATTCCTCGGCGGAGCGGTGATCGACGCGGCCGAGGCACAGCGCATCGGATTGCTGCATGCCGTCGTGCCCGCCGACCAGTTGAATGAAGCCTGTGGCCAGCAACTGCACTGGCTGGCAAAGGGCGGCCCCCAGGCACAAGCCGCCTGCAAACGCCTGCTGCGGCAGTTGCGCGATGAACCACGGCCACCCGCGAGCCAGGATGCAGCCAATGCGGAATTGATCGCGAACCTGCGGCTGTCCGCCGAAGGACAGGAAGGCATGCGGGCATTTCTCGACAAACGTGCGCCCGAATGGCCAACCGGAGATCGCGGATGAGCCTCGCCTTTGACAGCGTGCTCGTCGCAAACCGCGGTGAAATCGCGTGCCGCATCATCCGAACCCTGCGGCACATGGGACTGCGCAGTATTGCCGTCTACTCCGAGGCCGACGCAGGCGCTCAGCATGTGCGACAAGCGGATCTCGCCGTGCCCATCGGCGGCCCCAGACCCCAGGACAGCTATCTTCGCATCGAGCCGATCGTGGCGGCGGCGCTCGACAATGGCGCAGGCGCCATCCATCCCGGCTACGGGTTTCTTTCGGAGCGACCCGAATTCGCCGAAGCTGTCGAGCAGGCGGGCCTCGTTTTCATCGGGCCCGCTGCGGCCAGCATGCGCCGCATGGGTTCCAAGGCAGGCGCCAAGGCCTTGATGGCTGCGCATGGCGTCCCCGTGGTGCCAGGGTACACAGGCGACGACCAAGATGGACGGCGTCTTGCGGAGGAAGCGGATCGCATCGGGTACCCGTTGATGATCAAGGCCGCGTATGGCGGCGGCGGCAAAGGCATGCGTATCGTTCGCGCGCCTCGCGATTTCGCTGAAGCGCTCGCCTCCTGCCAGCGCGAAGCCCAGGGTGCCTTCGGCAACGCTCGCGTTCTTCTCGAGCGGTACATTACCCACCCACGCCATATCGAATTCCAGATCTTCGGCGACCGGCATGGCCACGTCGTCCATCTCAACGAGCGTGAGTGCTCCGCGCAGCGCCGGTACCAGAAGGTATTGGAGGAGACACCGTCCCCATTCCTGAGCGAGGCTTTGCGGGGACGCATGGGCGAAGCGGCCATCGCTGCCGGCAAGGCCCTTGATTACATCAACGCCGGGACCGTCGAATTCATCGTCAGCCCGCAAGGCGAGTTCTACTTCATGGAACTCAATGCGCGACTTCAGGTGGAGCACCCAGTCACCGAGATGACGCTCGGGCTGGATCTCGTTGAGTTGCAACTTCGCATTGCATCCGGAGAGTCGCTGCCCGATTCACTCCTGAGTGGCGCTCCAGCGCAACGCGGTCATGCGATCGAGTTGAGGCTCTACGCGGAAGATCCGTCTCAGAACTTCCTGCCCTGCTCCGGTACGGTGGATCATTTGGTCCTCCCCCTGCCTTCGGCCAACGTGCGCGTCGACAGTGGCGTGGCAAAGGGCGATCTGGTCAGCATCCACTATGATCCGATGATCGCCAAGCTCATCGTCTGGGACGTCGACCGCCCGCAAGCATGCATTCGACTTCAGGAGGCACTGGCCGAGTGCCACATCCACGGACCGGCGTCCAACCTGGCTTTCCTCGAGCGTCTTGTGCGGCACCCCGCGGTATGCGAGGCGCGCATCGATGCCGGCTATTTGGACCGTGCACTCGACGAATTTCTGCCGGCAAATGCCCAGGACGAGATCGCCGCGGTGGCGGCTGCCGTCGCCACGCTCCTGCGTGACGAGCAGCAAGCCTGCAACCAGCATTCGCCATGGGCTCGAGGCGATGGCTGGCGAATCCAGGGTTCGGAACCTCGCGAGGTGGCCCTTCGATCCGGTGCATCCGTGTTTCGAATATTGGCCCGTGGTTACGCCGGCGAGTACGCTCTCACGCTGCCCGATGGCAGGATCATGGAAGTACGTGGGGCAAGATGCGTGGACGACTTCTTGAGCGTGCGACTGGATGGGCGTGCGCTGCGCTTGCGCGCCCACATGGACCGCGATTGGATTGAGATCCACAAGGACGGCACACGCCATGGCTTCGACCGGGTCGTGTCCGACTCCGCCCCGGTAACGCCGGATGACGATGCAAGTTCGCTGCACGCCCCCATGCCAGGACGTGTGGTGGTCGTTCGAACGAGCGTCGGCGCCACGGTGGAAAGCGGCCACGTCTTGGTTGTCATGGAAGCCATGAAGATGGAATTGGCACTGCGCGCGCCTCGGGCGGGAACTGTTGCGGCGGTGCAGGTCGTCGAGGGCGACTTCGTCGAGGCCGATGCCGTGCTCGTTCGGATGGAATGAGCCCGCAGGCGTGACTTCGATCACTGAGGTTCGTCCCGGACGAGCGAAGTTGCATCATGGCAGTACAGACCCATGTTCCGGAGCTTCGAGATGACGCGCGCGCTTTACAACGATGACGCCTACCGCACGGAGGCCCGGGCTGCGGTGGTCGCCATCGGTCCGGGAGGCATTGAACTGCACCAGACCATTTTTTACCCCTTGGGCGGCGGGCAACCCGGCGACAGCGGCTGGCTCACGATGGCTGATGGCCAGCGGCTGCGCATAGCAGAAACACGACGAGACAAGGCCACCGGCTCGATCCTCCACCTGCCGGAGGGCGATGCATCAAGCCTATGTACCGGGATGTCCGTTACGCTGGAGATCGACTGGGCACGGCGCCACTGCCACATGCGCATGCACAGCGCGCTGCACTTGCTTTCCGCCGTGGTGCGCCATGGCGTCACAGGCGGCAACCTCAGCGACACCGTGGGGCGCCTCGATTTTGACACCAACGGCGACATGCTCGACCCGAACTTCATCGAACATGAACTCAATCGGCTCGTAGCGGAAGATCGGCCCATCACCAATCGATTGATCAGTGGTGGGGAACTTGCCGCCCAGCCGGAGCTGATCAAGACCCTCTCGGTGAAGCCCCCCATGCATCTGCCATGCATCCGCCTTGTTGAAATCGAGGGTATCGACCTGCAACCGTGCGGTGGCACGCACGTGCGTCGCACATCCGAAATCGGCGAATTGCGCGTCGCCAAGGTCGAGAGCAAGGGCGCCCGTAATCGACGCGTGGTGCTGGCGTTCGCGGAGATTGGATCGTGAAGCCTCGAGTAAGAATGGTCGAAGTCAGCCCGCGCGACGGACTCCAGAATGAGTCGACGGTCGTTCCCGTCAACGTCAAGGTGGAGCTGATCGAAAAGCTGGTGGACTGCGGCTTCGAAACGATCGAATGCACCAGCTTCGTCAGCCCGAAGTGGGTGCCGCAGATGGCTGATGCCGAGTTGGTCATGCGCAGTCTGAGGCGCAGACCTGGCGTGCGCTATCCGGTACTGGTCCCCAACGCGCAAGGATATGCCCGCGCACGTGCGGCGGGCGCCATGGAGATCGCCGTTTTCACAGCCGCCTCGGAGGCGTTCAACCAACGTAACGTCAATGCCTCGATCGATGAGTCCATCGCACGTTTCGAACCGGTAATTGAGCAGGCCATCAGCGAGGGTGTCACCGTGCGGGGCTACGTTTCGACGGTCCTCGGTTGCCCATATCAGGGCGAGGTGCCGATTTCAGATGTGGTGCGCGTTGCCGAAAGGCTGCACCAGCTCGGATGCGCTGAAATATCGCTCGGCGACACCATCGGCGTCGGCACGCCCCTGAAAGCGCGGGCGATGTTTCGTGCCGTCGCAGAGGCTGTCCCGATGGACTCCTTGGCGATCCATTTCCACGATACGTACGGTCAGGCACTGCCCAACATCCTTGCGTGCCTGGAAGAAGGGGCGAGCGTCGTGGACGCTGCGGTGGCGGGTACCGGTGGATGTCCGTATGCCCGTGGATCCAGTGGCAATGTGGCAAGCGAGGATGTGGTGTACATGCTTCATGGCATGGGGATCGAGACTGGCATCAATCTCGAGGCGCTGGTTGCCACCGGCCATTGGCTGGGCCAACAACTGGGGCGCGCCACGGGCAGCCGTGTAGGCCGCGCAACCGCGCAGGGGGCTGCATGAGTGCCCAGTTCGAGATTCGCCCCATCCTAGCCACCGATGACGCGGCCTTGGCCTCCATCATCCGCACGGTGATGCCCGAATTCGGTGCAAGCGGAGCCGGTTTCGCCATCCATGATCCGGAAGTGGATTTCATGAGCCGGGCGTACGCGGAGCCACGGTGCAGCTATTTCGTCGTCGAACGGAACGGTCGCGTCGAGGGTGGGGGTGGCATTGCACCACTGGAAGGCGGGGATGCCGATACATGCGAGTTACGCAAGATGTACTTCCTCCCCGCGCTCCGCGGGCTTGGTGCCGGCAAGGCGTTGATCGCTCGCTGTCTGGATGCGGCACGGACCCTCGGTTTCCGCAAGTGCTACATCGAGACGCTTGCGGGCATGGATGCCGCCCAGGTCCTGTACCGCAAGGCCGGCTTTGGGTCGCTGTCTGGCCCCATGGGCAGTACCGGCCACCACGGCTGCAATCGTTTCTACCTTCGCGCACTCGACTGACCCACCCCTTCGCGCGACATGCCGGTATCGGCAAGCATGCGCAGCAATTCCGCCGGGCATCGCGAGGCGCCACCGCGATAAAATGTGATTTTGGCTTTACATGCTTCTCGGGAGAATCCAATGCAACTCGACCAGACGAAGGCCGTGATCAGCGGCGGCGCCTCCGGCCTCGGCTACGCCGTGGCAAGTCACTTGCTGCGTCATGGCGCCCGCGTCTGCCTGCTTGACGTCGACGCCAAGCGGGGCGCCGCCGCCGCAGAAGCGCTTGGCCCAATGGCGCATTTCCATCTGACCGATGTCAGCAACGAGTCACAGATGGCAGCCAGCGTCGATCAGGCATGCGCTGCCATGGGTGGCCTCAATGCAGCCATCAGCTGCGCCGGCATCCTGGGGGCGGGCCGTGTGCTCGGCAAGGAAGGCCCGATGGCATTGGCGAATTTCGAACGCACGATTGCCGTCAATCTGATCGGCAGCTTTAACCTCGCCAAGGCAGCGGCGAACTTGATGCAGCACAATAGCCCGGGCGAGGACGATGAGCGTGGAGCCATCATCTTCACCGCCTCAGTCGCTGCATTCGAGGGCCAGATCGGGCAGGCTGCCTACTCGGCGTCAAAGGGCGGTGTCGTCGGCATGACGCTGCCGATGGCGCGAGAATTCGCTCGCACCGGCGTGCGCGTCATGACCATCGCACCGGGCGTTTTCCATACGCCCATGGTCGATGGCATGCCAGCCCAAGTCTACGATAGCCTTTGCGCGCAGGTGCCCTACCCCTCCCGGCTCGGTCAGCCGGTCGAATTTGCCGAAACGGTCGCGTTCATTCTCGGCAACCGTTATCTGAACGGCAGTGTCATCCGCCTGGATGGCGCGATTCGCATGCAGCCGAAATGAAACGACTCCCCCCGCTAACTCAACTTTCTCCAACCCTGCATCGAGTTCGTTCATGAAAGCCTCCGACATCAAGCGTGGCAATGCGATTGAACATGCCGGCAAGACCTGGCAGGTCCGCGAAGTCGAAAAGAGTGCCCCCACAGCGCGGGGCGGCAATACAACATATCGCCTTGCACTGTACGGAATCCCAGGCGGCCACCGGCTGGACCTGACGCTACGCGCCGATGACGAGCTCCGCGAAGTCGAACTGACGCGCCGGCAAGCCAATTATTCCTACGTGGACACGGATGGCTACGTGTTCATGGATGCCGAAGACTACACGCAATATGTCCTCGGCCGAGACGCTCTGGGCGACGCGGTTGGCTACATCGTCGACGGTTTGGAAGGCTGCTACGTGCAGCTGATCGATGACCAGCCCGTCGGCCTGCAGCTTCCGCCTAGCGTCGCCCTGCGTGTCGTCGAGACGGCACCGGAACTCCGGGGGGCCACCGCGACGAAGCGATCAAAGCCCGCTCGTCTGGAAACCGGCATTGAGATCCAAGTGCCCGATTACATCGTCACCGATGAACAGGTGCTGGTCAGTACATTGACGGGTGAGTTCGCTGGACGGGCCTGAACGCCATCAGTCTGTCGTTGTTCGCGGGAAAGCATGAACCCATCGCACTGGTCATTGCGGTCTGCACTGCTAGACATCCTGCGTTTCAGGCAACCGGACGTCCCCTTGGTTGTCGCATTGCGCAATGCGGCCGGAGTGATGCTCCCTCTGCTGTTCGGCTGGCTCACCGGCTACATGGGCGTAGGCATTTGGCTGTCCCTTGGCGCCCTCGTCGTCATGTTTTCCGACCAGCCAGGCCCATACCGCGAACGTTTCGTCCATATCGCGTTCGCGTCGCTGGGCGCCAGCGTCGCGGCATGGGCCGGTTTTGTCCTTGGCACCCATCGGGAGGTCATGATTGCGCTGGCGCTGCTGGTCGGATTTGGCGGAGGCCTGTTGGTGCAATTTGGCCTCGCCGCCTCGCGAATCGGCATGACCGGAATGATCCTGCTCGTCATCGCGGCCGCCTCACCTATGCCCCTGCGACCCGCGAACACCGACGCTGCACTGATTCTTGCCGGCGGCCTGCTCCAGGCCATGTTCGCGGTGGCCGCATGGCCGCTGGGTCGCTACCGACCAGAGCGAACCGTTTTGGCCAAGGTGTACCGCGAGCTGGCGCAGATCGCGATCGAAGTCCCGTCGACCGACTCGGCACCACCGCTGAGTGACACGTTGCTCGAAGCGCAGGCGACGCTGCTTGGCGGATTCCGGACGCGCGGACGCGCCAGTGAAGCGTTTCAAGTCCTCCTGGACGCAGCGGAACACCTACGCCTTGAGCTCCTCGCCGATGGATCCCATGCCGCTTGGCGAGCACAGGGTCGACTACCCGGTGCGGTCGCCGATGTACTGGCAGCCATAGCGCAAGCACTCGATGCCGGCCGGGACACGTTATCGGCCGCGAACGCGCTGGCCGTGCTGGAATCGCAACGCGACGCCTCGATGCCTGCGACCATGTTGTCCACACTCGCCAGGGCCGTGCGGAACGCGAATTGGGCCGGCAGCGCAGGCGAGATACGGGCGGCGGCCAGTGCCCGGGCTATCCCATCCTCCCTGCGCGCGGATGCGCCACTGGCCCAGTTGCGAGCCACGCTCACGCTGGAATCAGCTGCTTTCCGCCACGCATTGCGCATGGGCATCGCTCTTGCGATCGGCGTCGCGCTGGAGCGCCTCCTGGGCCTCGCTCATGGCTATTGGCTGCCCATGACGCTGGCGATCGTGCTGCGCGCGGACTTCGCAACAACGCTAAGTTATGGCGTTCAGCGAGCGGCGGGTACGGTGCTTGGCCTGCTGCTGACGACGTTCCTGCTCGTACTCGCGCCCGCGGTGCTGGCGAAGATCCTTTTGCTGGGACTGCTGGCGTTCGCATTCCGATGGTTTGGCAGCGCGAGTTATACGAGCGCCGTGGCCGCGCTGACCGGCGCCGTCGTGATCCTGCTCGACCTGGCCGGTGAACCTGCCATGCAGTCAATGCACGATCGCCTGATTGCCACGTTGCTGGCTTGTGCGGCCGCACTCGGCGGCTATCTCCTTTGGCCGACCTGGGAACGCAGTCGCATCCAGGCTTCCCTGGCAGCGATGCTGGATGCATACGCTGGTTATCTTGCCGCGCTTGGCGGAAGCGACGTCCTCGCGATGGTTCACGGCCGGACCGCCTCTCGGCGTGCGCGAGTCAACGCAATGGCATCGCTGGAGAGGTTGCGTGGCGAACCCTTTGCCACGCCAGCCTTGCGCCTGCGCGCCGAACGGATTTTCGCCCATGGCAATCGTATCGTCCGCAATGCAATGAATTTGGAATTGTTGCCCCCTGGGCGGCGCGGAAGCGCTGCGGGTGCGTGGATCACGCATGCGGCAGACGACCTTCGAGCCTGTGCGGGCAGTCTCCGCGCGGAGCTACACCAGGCACGGCTACCGGAATCGCCACCAATCGATGCCCCCGCTGAAATGCTTCGCCTTGCCGATGCCCTGCAAGCACTCTGCTCCATAGTTGGAGAACCCACTGCTGCACGCTGATAGGCGGCTCCTGCCTGAATGCAGTGAGCTCGGCAGGGCATGAGCGGTGTGGCGCTACACTGGACGAGCTGACTCAACAAGGATTCCGCATGCGACGTCTTCCCTGCCTTCCTGGAATCGTAACGGTCGTCTCGCTCCTTGCGTGCGTCAACGGTTGGGCAGCGAGCTATCAGCTCGCCGATGGACGGGTCCGATTCCAGGCGCCCGACGGTTGGCCGCAAATCATGATGCAGGCAAGCGGCAATCCCCAATTCATGGCCTTCGAGGTTCCGGACTCCTTTCCGGTGGGCCAACGTGTTTTGGCGCGCGTAACGGTCACGGTCGAACACATGGCCAACGTCGACGCGTTCAAGCAATGGGTCGATCAGCGCGTCCAGCGCAGCCACCACCTGCCCGGCTATCAGGCCGCCGGCGGCGGCACGGACAGCAGCACGGTTCGGTACAAGGCCATTGAGAGCGGCGTACCGATGCGCTACAGCGAGCGCTATTTCCTCAAGGGTCATGACGGTGTCCAACTACGGTGCCTGCGGCCCGAGCAGAGCCAGGTGGATGCCGCCTGGGTGGCCGGCTTCGATCGCGGCTGCGACGCCATTGGCGCCAGTCTGCAGGGCAATGGGTAGGCATGCGCCCCGCACCCCTCTTGGATCCTGCCGAGGAAGTCCGCGCGCTCGCTCTGGATGCGGCTGACCCGCTCAGCGCGCTGCGCGACGAATTCCTCATCCCCCCGCATGGCCATGGCGCCCAGGCCTACTTCTGCGGCAATTCGCTCGGTTTACAGCCGCGTGCCGTCCGCATGGAAATCGAAAGCAATCTGGCGACATGGGCCTCGCTTGCGGTGGAAGGCCACTTCCACGGACGGCGGCCGTGGCTTGATGTGCAGGACGACCTGCAGCAAATGCTCGGCCCGATCGTCGGGTCACCGCCTGCCGATGTGGTGGTGATGAACACGCTCAGCGTCAATCTTCACCTCCTGCTCGCGGCCTTCTACCGACCCCAAGGCTCCCGCCGCGCCATCCTCGTGGAGGAGGGCGCGTTCCCGTCCGATCGCCACGTGGCCGTCTCCCATCTGGCATGGCACGGACTCCATGAAGAGGATCTGATCGAGGTTGCTCCTGATGCCTCCGGGCTGTACCGGGCAGATGCATTTGCCGAGGCCTTCGAACGCCATGGCGATCGCATCGCACTGGCGCTTTTGCCCGGCGTGCAATACCGCAATGGCCAGGTCTTCGACATCGCCGCGCTCACCGATCTGGCCCATCGCCATGGCGCATTGACATGCTTTGACCTCGCGCATGCTGCGGGCAACGTGACGCTCAACCTAGCTGGTTGGGACGTGGATTGCGCAACGTGGTGCAGCTACAAGTACCTCAATGGAGGTCCCGGGGCACCCGCAGGCGTTTTCGTTCACGCTCGTCACGCACAGCGCCCCCGGCTGTCCGGATGGTGGGGGCACGCCAAGGCAACCCGCTTTGCAATGGCGCCGGGGTTCAATGCTGAATCCGGTGCCGCTGGGTGGCAATTGTCGAATCCACCGATCCTTGCGCTGGCGCCGCTGCATGCCAGCCTCGAGCCGTTCGCGCGGGTCGGTATGCCTGCGCTGCGAGCCCGCGCGCAACGCCTGACCGGCTACCTCGATGCATTGCTTCGAACCCATGCGGCTGGCGTCGTCGACATCCTCACGCCATCCGCGCCAGCGGAACGCGGCTGCCAGATCAGCCTGCGAGTGCGCGCGGGCCGTGAGGCTGGGCGATCTCTGTTCGACCATTTGGTCTCACAAGGCATTCTCGGCGATTGGCGCGAACCCGACGTGATCCGGCTCGCACCGGTACCCCTCTATAACCGCCACACGGATTGCTTGCGCGCGGTCCTTGCGATCCAGGGGTGGGCCGACGAGGTCGGTGCCTGAAGGCCCACGCGGGGATTTCCGAAACGCCAGCGGGTTCATTCTGCCAGCCGTCAGTCTCCGATCTGCTTTTGCAGATGTTCCCGACGTTCCTGCGCGTCAAGGCTCAATGTCGCGATCGGACGTGCCTCCAACCGTTCCAGACCGATCTCCTCGTCAGTCTCCTCGCAATAACCGTAACGCCCTTCTTCAATCCGTCGAAGTGCCTTGTCGATCTTGGCAATCAGCTTCCGGTAACGATCACGAGTGCGTAACTCAAGGGAGTTCTCGGTTTCACGCGTGGCACGCTCCGCATCGTCTCCGACGTCACGAACCTCGTCACGCAGATTGTCCATCGTCTGCCGCGACTCTTCGACCAACTGCTCGCGCCAGTCGCGGAGCTTGTTGCGGAAGTAAGCCAAATGGCGCGGGTTCATGTATTCCTCGCCGACCTTGGGCTTGTAGCCCTTGGGCAACTCGATGACGGTGGTGGCCGGCAGCGCGTAGCGACCGTCGTCGCGCGTGAGTGCAACATCATCTAGGGATTTGACCGGGGGTGGCTTGATATTCAGATTCACTTTGGTGCCGAGCGCTGCTGGTGGTTGGGAGGCTTTCGCCGGGAGAAGCTTGGCCGAGCCGGATGGCAAGGATTTGACGCTCGTGTCTCGCGCTCGCCCCTTGCCGTGATCGGCGTGGGCTTGGGCTACCGGGACGGCCGCACGAGCGCTCGCCTTGGCTGCTGCAGCCGGCGCGGCCTTGGCCGACTTACCCGCAGGTTTGGAAGCCTTGATGGATTTAGTCGCCTTGGGAGGCTTGCGGGGCTTGGTGACCTTGCTCGGCTTGGTCGCCTTGACCGGCTTGGTCGCCTTGACCGGCTTGGTCGCCTTGACCGGCTTGGTGACCTTGGCAGCCTTGACCGCTCTAGCGGACTTACCCGCCTTGGCTGCCTTCGCTGGCTTTGTCGGCTTGGCGGGCTTTGCCGCCTTGCCTGACTTGCCCGCAGCGATAGCATGGGCCTTCGGCCTGCTGAGCGCTGCCTTTCCACTGGTTTTCTTGCTGGCTGCCGGCTTGCGCGTGCTCATCATCGTCTCCCATGGACGCTTGGCGCGAACCTCGCGTCTGCTGGTGCGGCTTCATAGCCGCGGACTTCGGCGGTTGTCGCCGGAAGGCGGCGTGTTATAGCCTAGGAACCCTGCTCCGGCAATACGCGCGTCGCCGCACGCGCTGCCGCTTTCGGTGTTTTCAAGGCGTGACTCGCCTCCTGCTGTGCCTGTTAGCGCTTTACCAGCGCCTCGTCAGCCCACTGCTGGGCCAGCGCTGCCGGTTCCACCCCAGTTGCTCGCAATATGCTCGCGAGGCGATCGCGCGCCACGGCGCCCTGCGCGGCAGCATACTCGCAATCTGGCGCATCCTTCGCTGCCAGCCGCTGTGCACCGGCGGCCATGATCCCGTACCCGATCACTTCCATCTCCCTCGCTGCCAGTCCAAAGAGTGATTCCGGCACCGTGGGGCTACCGTACCGGTACAGTGCGCCCCAGACCACGTGGGGGCGGCTCGGCGTGCCCCCTGCGCTGCAGCCGCACGAATTGCGATTCAATCCGATGCAGCACCCTGCCAGGATAATCCCCCGCTGCCCCGCCCCGAAAGCGAGCTTCGCGAGACGTCGGAAAATACGACCGGGGATTCGATCCGGCGCTGCCTCGCAGCCCGCCTTTCCACCTTCAACGCCCACGGCTGAGGACCGCCCATGCTTCGCGCGGCGATCCTGACTGGATGGCTGCGTAGGCCGCGCAGGTCAGAAGGATCGCGAATGTCCGATTCACCCAAAGGTCAGCGTTCTGATCGACGCAATTCACGCGCCGGGTACACGCCACCCGACTTACAATTGCGGGTTCCACCCGCAGTAGATGCCTTGATGCTTTCCATTCCGCCCTTGCCTGCAGACGAACGACAGTGGCGGCGCTGGGTGCGCCCGCCCGGCGCGGGGCTCGCGCTGGCACTGTGCGCGGCGGCGGCGGCGGCCGACGCGCCATTAGTGATGGTGACGGCGGATAGCAGTGGCGCACTTGCGCTCGAACAGGACCTCGCGGTCTTTGCCGGCGAACTCCCGGTGCTGGCGTTGCCAGACTGGGAAACACTGCCATACGAACTCTTCTCGCCACACGGTGAAATCGTTGCGCAGCGCATTGGCACGCTGAGCCGCCTGCCGGGCCTTCGAAAAGGCGTGCTGGTGATCCCCGCAGCGACCTTGATGCAACGTCTGGCACCACGGACCTACCTCGCTGGCTCCGGTCTCCAGCTACAGACGAACCAGGCATTGAACCTCGAGGAGGAAACGCGTCGCCTGGAAGCGGGTGGCTACCGTCGAGTGCCTCAGGTCGGCGACCCGGGAGAATTCGCCGTACGAGGTGCCGTGCTGGATATTTACCCCAGTGGGTCGCCAAGCCCCTATCGTATCGAATTACTCGACGACGTCATCGAGTCACTGCGAAGCTTCGATGTCGACACGCAACGATCAATGGACACCCTTGATCGGGTGAATCTGCTGCCCGCGCGTGAATTTCCCTTGACCGAGGAAGCCATCCGCGCCTTCCGGGCGCGCATGCGTGAACGCTTCGCGATCGACGTGCGTCACTGCCCTGTCTATCAAGACCTGAGCGAAGGCACGACACCAGCCGGCATCGAATATTACCTCCCGCTGTTTTTCGGGCAGACCGAAACACTGTTCGACTATCTCGCGGCGAAGAGCGTATTCGTTCTGGATGACGGCGCAATCGCATCGGCAGAACGCTTCTGGCAGCAGACAGGCGAGCGCCACGCGCAGCGCGAACACGACGTCACGCGGCCCATCCTGTCGCCCGAAGAGCTTTTCCTTCCGCCCCAGTTCCTGCGCGAGGCGCTCAATCGCAGTCGCCGCGTGGAACTCGTGCCAAGCCCTGACCGCGACCACGCGCACGATCTTGGCCTTGCGGCTGCGCCAGTGATCAACATGACGGCGCACGCGGCATCCACGCATGCGCTGAACACACTGCTCGAGCAAGCAACGACTCAAACGGTGCTGCTGGCCGCCGATTCGCCCGGTCGCCGCGAAATGCTGCGCGAAGTACTCGCGACTTCGGGGCGCATTCCCGTCCACGTGGATAGCTGGAATGCCCTCCTCGCGCTACATGACAGGGCGCGCGCAGCAGGTGACCTGCCGCAATTGGCGATCGGCGTCGCACCGCTCAGTGCCGGTTTCGTGCTGCCCGGATCCGGCATCGTGGTGCTCAGCGAGCAGGAACTCTCTGGGGAACGGGTGCGCCAGGAACGCACGCGCCGCCGCGCCGCCGCACGGGATCCCGAAACCGTTCTGCGCGATCTGACGGAACTCGCCATCGGCGATCCAATTGTGCACGTCGATCACGGCGTCGGGCGCTACCAAGGTCTGGTAACGCTCGACGTGGGCGGCAGTAGTGGTGAGTTCCTCGCCCTCGAGTATGCGAATGGCGATCGACTTTACGTGCCGGTCGCCCAACTGGGTTTGGTCAGCCGTTACAGTGGAACTTCGCCGGAATCGGCCCCGTTGCACAGCCTTGCTGGTGACGCCTGGGAGCGAGCCAAACGAAAGGCTGCCGAAAAGGCGCGAGACGCCGCAGCTGAATTGCTGGCGATCCACGCCCAGCGCGCGGCACGGGGTGGCTTGGAGCTGCGCGCCGACCCGAGCCTCTATGCTCGGTTTGCGGCCACGTTTCGGTTCGAGGAAACAGCCGACCAGCAGTCTGCGATCGACGCCGTCCTGGCTGACCTCGCCTCGCCCAAGCCCATGGATCGCGTCATTTGCGGCGATGTCGGGTTCGGCAAGACCGAAGTCGCGCTCCGGGCAGCTTTCGTGGCGGCCATGGCAGGCCGTCAGGTCGCGGTCCTCGTACCTACGACGCTGCTGGCGCAACAACACTGGCAGAATTTCCGCGACCGCATGGCGGACTGGCCGATTAGAATCGAAGCACTGACGCGATTCCAGTCGCGCGCCGAGACCCCGGCGATCCTTGGGCGCCTGGCCACAGGTGATACGGACATCGTCATCGGCACGCACCGCTTGCTGCAGGGCGACGTCAAATTCGCGCGACTCGGCCTGGTCATCGTCGACGAGGAGCACCGCTTCGGAGTCCGGCACAAGGAACAACTCAAGCGACTCCGTGCCGAAGTGGACCTTCTCACGCTCACCGCCACACCGATACCTCGCACGTTGAACATGGCGCTGATGGGCATGCGCGACCTGTCAATCATCGCCACGCCACCGTCGCAACGACTGGCGGTCAAAACCGTGATCACCGCGTGGGACGCCGCGCTGATTCGAGAGGCATTCCAGCGCGAGCTGGCAAGAGGCGGACAGGTCTATTTCCTGCACAACGAGGTCGACAGTATCGACCGAATTGCGCGCGAAATCGGCGAACTCGTGCCCGAGGCGCGGATTCGCATCGCCCATGGCCAGATGCCGGAGCGCGAACTGGAAAAGGTGATGTTGGATTTTCATCGACAACGATTCAACACGCTCGTCTGCACGACCATCATCGAGTCGGGAATCGACATCCCAACCGCCAACACGATTCTGGTCAACCGCGCAGACAAGTTCGGACTCGCCCAATTGCATCAATTGCGGGGCCGCGTGGGCCGATCCCACCATCGCGCATATGCCTACCTCATCGTCCCTGAACGTTCTGCGCTGACCAGCGACGCGGAGAAGCGCCTGGACGCACTGGCCTCGCTAGAAGAACTGGGCGCGGGATTCACGCTGGCCACGCACGACATGGAAATCCGGGGTGCCGGCGAGTTGCTCGGCGAAGAGCAGTCCGGGCAGATCGAGGCCATCGGTTTCACTTTGTACGCCGAACTACTCGAGCGCGCGGTACGCGCGCTGCGCGAAGGCAAGATACCGGATTACAGCCTGAGCGCCGAGCACGATGCCGAAATCGAACTGCACACGTCGCTGTTGATACCCGAGGACTACCTCCCTGACGTACATGCCCGGCTGACGCTATACAAGCGCATTGCCAGCGCTCCCACGGCAGCCTCGCTGCGCGATCTGCAGGTGGAGATGATCGATCGATTCGGACTACTGCCGGAACCAACCCGCAATTTGTTCGGTGCCGCCGAGCTCAAACTTGCCGCTGGCACGCTCGGGATTCGCAAGATCGAACTGGGCGAGCACGGGGGGCGCGTGCAGTTCCAGCCCCAGCCGCCCATCGAACCGCTACGCATCATCCATCTCATCCAGCGCGATCCGGGAATCTACCGACTGGATGGACAAGACCGACTTCGCATCACCGAAAACCTTCCCGACGTGTCGTCGCGGTTCGAATTCGCACGCAACTTCCTGGCGCGGCTCGGTTCGGCACGCGACTGAGGCCGCCGGCGCTTGAGTCTTCGCGGACCACGCGCCAGCCTGCGCCGAGGTACCTCGCTCCTCGAACCCGCAAGGCCGACCGAGGCAGCCCGCAATACCTTGCCCGCCCAGGCCGAAACCGCTCGTCATGTTGCTTTGCAGCGCATCCAACGCTTGCGAGCGCCCTCGCGCGGGCGTAGCGTTCTGGCTGCGTCGCATTGTCGCAGCAGCCGCCGCGCCAAGCAGCAGTTTGGACTTCCAACAGGAAACAGACGATGACGCTGAAGACGCAACGCAGAATATGGGCCTCAACGACGGTCGCCGCATTGACGCTGGGACTGGCTTTGTCGGTCTCGATGCCGGCCCGCGCTTCCGATGCCAATGATGGCGTCCAATGTCGCGCCTTGGCGCAGCACATGCTCGACGCGCTCGCCCAAGGCGATAGCCGTGGCGCAGCCCGGTCCTTCGATTCGGACATGCGAAGTGCGTTGCCGCCACCCAAGCTGGCCGAGCTATGGCATCAGGTACGCCAAAACTATGGCGAACTGAAAGCTCGCGGCAACGTGCAGACCATGCGGGTCAATGGCATGGATGTCGTGATCACGCCGATGCAGTTTTCCAAGTCCACGCTCGACGCACAAATTGCCTGCAACCCCAAACAGCAAATCGCGGGCTTCTTCCTGAGACCAGTCTCCGCTTGACCTCTTAGGCGCATCCGCCATCGAGTGGATGCGCGGCCTCGCCATGATCGAGTCACGAAGGCGTCGCAGCCATGCAAGGACTGCGGCATGATCCGCACATGCACGCATATCCACCGCCAGCCACCCACGGACTCGCCACCCGCCGGCAGGTCATGGCGGATGCTCAGGCGCTCGGCGTCCCAGCAGACTACGGCCGCACACGCGGATTGCGTCCAATGCGCGAGCCCGCCCGCCTGACATTCATCGGGCTCGATACGCAATGCCGACCGGCTTGGCTGCGTCCCGCCGCGGCCGCGGCATTCACGCGCATGCGCCGGGCGGCGGCCAGGGATGGAATTGAGTTGCTGGTCGTCTCCGCCTGGCGCTCGTTCGATTACCAACTCAGCATCATTCGACAAAAGCAGGAGCGAGGCCTCGACATGGAAGCCATTCTCGAGGCCAGCGCCGCGCCAGGCTACAGCGAACACCACTCGGGCCGGGCACTCGACATCGGCGCGCACGGCTATCCCAATCTCGAGGAGGCATTCGACGCGTCGCCTGCATTCGCCTGGCTACAGCGTAATGCCGCCCGCTTTCACTTCACTCTCTCCTATCCGCGCCACAATCGCCATCGCATCACCTACGAGCCGTGGCATTGGTGCTGGCATGCTGGACGGTGATAAGTGAAGCGGCGCAAAACCTGCTGCCACGGCACCCCGCGATCGCTTCGCTGGAACGTGCCAGTCAAAGGCTTTGCGCGCAACGCGAAGGAAAGCCCTTGCACGCATCGTCAAATGGCCGACAGGAATCAGCCGACTGAACGTTCCGCGCACTGAGCCTTCCTGACGCCGGGTATTCAAGCAATCGACAGGCTCGACGACCGCGTCCGAGCCGCGCGTCGCGCCATCCGCCACTGCCTCCAGACTTGCGACTCGGACGAATCCTCACGGGAGGAAGCCGGCGGCGAATTCGGGTCTCGCCGACCTCCGGCGACCGGCGCCTCGTGACGACCTGCGCCGCCACACGAACGCCGTGGGTTCACGTGCATCCCCTCCTGCGAGGCCGACCAGATGCGCGCCGGGCTACCGATGCTTATCGTGGGCGCGAATACCTGAGCCATCGGCCAGCGCGTACACTGCGTGACCTGCAACGGGTTACTCGATGAACTACCGACACGCATATCATGCCGGCAATTTTGCCGACGTCCTCAAACATGCAGTCCTCCTCGGCACACTGGAGTCGTTGCTGCAGAAGCCAACGCCGTTGATGTACCTCGACACGCACGCCGGTTGCGGGATGTACGACCTGGAGAGCGCGTCTTCGCGGAAGACTGGCGAGCACCGCGGCGGGATCGACCGGCTGCTTGAGGCGCAGGGCCTTCCACCCCTGCTACGCCAGTACATCGATGCGGTGCACGTCTGCAATGAGGGACCTCGCGTGCGCCACTACCCTGGTTCGCCTTGGTTGGCATTGCATAGGCTGCGGGCGCAGGATCGCGCCGTGCTGTGCGAGGTACAGCCCGACGAAGTTGCGGCACTGCGCATTGTCCTTGCCGGCGACGGCCGTGCCCATGTACACGAGCGGGATGGCTATGAGGCGCTACCCGCATTGTTGCCGCCTGCCGAAAAGCGTGGGCTTGTGTTGATCGACCCACCGTTCGAAGCCCAGGAAGAGGAATTCAGGCGGATCCAGCGTGCCTTGGCGGCTGCCCTGTCGCGCTGGCCGCGCGGTGTTTATGCCATTTGGTATCCGATCAAGCTGACGCGAACACGGGATCCCTTCTGGCGCTGGTTACGCGGCTGCAGCGCAAGCAGCGTGCTGGCCGCGGAGCTGGCGATTCGCGATGAAACGTCTCCGCTGCGTCTCAATGGCTGCGGCATGGTGCTGCTGAATCCGCCGTGGAAGCTGGACCAGGTTCTTGCGGCAGCACTTCCGACAGCGGCACGATTGCTGGGAGAAGACGGTCGCGGCTCTTGGCGGCTTCAATGGATCAAGCGTGAATTGTGCGATCCTCGTCCCGGCGCGCGCACAGCGCCGCCATAAACTCGGTCCCATTCAGGAGAATATGCTTTGCGCCCTGTACTTCCCTGGCTGCGACTGTTGCTGCTTCTCTCGCCGCTGGTCATCGTCGCCTGCGCACCAGCGCCCATCTTCAAGGTTTCGCCCCATGCGGCCAACGTGCCCCCGGACACCGTGGCGCAAGCCCCCGAGCGCTTCTCGGGGCGATCGGTCATCTGGGGCGGCCAGATCGTGGCGGTCGAAAATCTTCCCAACAGCACCGAAATCCAGATCCTGGCCTATCCACTGGATGCCTCCCAGCGGCCGCTCCCGGATAGTCCAGCCGGAGGGCGGTTCATTGCCATCATGCGCGGGTATGTCGAGCCCCTAAGCTATCCCGCAGGCGCCCTGGTCACGTTGACCGGCCATATTCAGGGTGTCCGCACCGGGACGGTCGGTGACGCAAGCTACGCGTTCCCGCTGGTCCGCGTGGATGCGGCGCACGTGTGGACGGCAGCTGAACTGCGAAGCGGAAAGCCACACGTGAGCATCGGCGTAGGCGTTGGGATCATCCACTGAGCGTGGCGGCGAAGCAGCCAGTCAATCTCCAAGATTGACTGGCGCCGCGTCATCGTCGTCCGCCGCGCCGGGTTCCGGCAGCAACGCGACATGGTGCGGCGCGCAGGCCCTCACGGCTTCGGCGACTTCCCGTTTCACGAGGACATAGCGCCCGTCAAGCTGGATCACACCCAATTCACCAGCATTGAGTGTCCTGAGCTGATCCGCGTCGACATAGATCCGCCGGATCTTGCCACCATATTCGAAGTGTCGCGGCAACTCGGCGTCCTGCAGATTAAGCACCTTCCCGCCAATCAAGCTACGGACGCTCTCGCGCTGCTCCTTGCGAATGCGTTGCTTCTCGGCGGCAATGCGCGCGGCTTCAGCCTTCTCGCGCTTTTCCTGAGCAAGTCGAAGCGCATATGCTCGTGCCAAGTCGATTTCTGCACTTTTGTTCTGTGGCCGCGGAGGATGCCGAGGCGCATTGACCCGGTCCAATCCTGTGCGGCCTGCCGATTGCGAATCGCGACGCTTCGCCTGACCAACGCGGTCACCTGGCGGCTGCCGGTCCGACTTCGGATTGGCACCGCGCCGGGTTGCGGAGGCCGACTCAGATGGCTGCCTCGCCGATGGCTTGAGACCTGCCTTCAGCAACAGGTCGCGAAGTGACTCAACCATTTCGCTCTCGTTTGCGGATCGATTAATAGTGCGGCGGTGGCGGCTCGTTGCGCACGTCCGGTGCAAGCGCTACCCGCACCGCCGCCAATTCCAGCCGGAGCTCGGTCACGGCTCGTTCGATGCGGTCCAGGCGCAACGCGCGTTCGGCGTCCGTCGCCAGCAGGCCATGCAGCGCCTCGTCCAGGAAACTCAGCCTGATTTCCAGCTCGGTAAGGCGATTCTCCAGCGTGCTCATGGGCGGGACTCCAGCGAACGGCCACGGCCGATCCCGTAATAGGCCAGCCCCGCAGCCTCCACCCCGGCCGGATCATATAGATTTCGTCCGTCGAAGAGTACCGGTTCGCGAAGAGCCGAATGGATCCGCACGAAATCAGGGCTTCGGAAAACCTTCCACTCCGTCACGAGTACCAATCCGTCTGCTCCGTCGACTGCCTCGTAAGGTTGGGTGCACAGCTGCAAGTCGGAGCGTTCGCCGTATATCCGCCGCGCCTCTCGACCCGCCTCAGGATCATATGCCTGGATGCGTGCACCCTCCGCCCACAGAGCCTCCATGAGCTCCCGGCTCGGCGCTTCACGCATGTCATCGGTGTTGGGCTTGAAAGCCAATCCCCACAAGGCGAACGTCTTACCGGCGAGTGAACCGCCAAAGTGGCGCTTGACCAGCTTGAACAGATGCCGCTTCTGCGCCTGATTGACCTTTTCGACCGCATCAAGCAGGTGGGGCGCGTATCCGTGCGCCGAGGCAGTATGCGCCAACGCCTTGACGTCCTTCGGGAAGCACGATCCTCCATAACCGGCACCCGGATAGATGAAGTGGTAACCGATGCGAGGATCCGCGCCGATACCCTGGCGCACCCACTCCACGTCTGCGCCCACTCGCTCGGCGAGATTGGCAATCTCGTTCATGAAGCTGATCTTCGTCGCCAGCATCGCATTGGCGGCATATTTGGTCAGTTCTGCCGAACGCGTGTCCATCGCCACGATTCGCTCATGGTTGCGGTTGAATGGCGCGTAGAGACGCTTCAACAGCGCCAGAGCCCCTGCACTGTCGCTGCCGATGACGATTCGGTCCGGGCGCATGCAGTCATTGACCGCATCGCCTTCCTTGAGGAATTCAGGATTCGAGACAACGTCAAATGGAACCTGCACGCAGCGCGTTGCCAGTACTTCGGCGATGCGCGCGCGGACACGACTCGCGGTGCCGACCGGCACGGTGGATTTGTTGACCACCACTGCATACCGCTCGAGGTGACGCCCGATGCTGTCCGCAACGGCAAGGACGTGGCGAAGGTCGGCACTCCCATCCTCGTCGGGCGGGGTACCGACCGCAATGAACAAAACCTCGCCGTGGTCGACAGCCAACGCAGAATCGGTCGTGAACTCAAGTAGACCCGACGCGTGGTTTCGCTGAACCATCGGCGCAAGACCAGGTTCGAAGATCGGAATCCGGCCTTGCTTAAGCCCCTCGATTTTCGCAGCGTCGACATCTACGCAAATGACGTGGTTGCCCATTTCGGCCAGACAGGCTCCGGTGACCAAGCCAACGTATCCGGTTCCGAAGATGGCAATGCGCATGCGAGGACTCGTGTCGCAACATTCGGATTCTAGCGGGCTGCGCGCGACTCGCAGCTTCCAAACAATTCGGGGCGCGCCATGGGCACGCCCCGCGTTGAGCCTGTCCGGTTTTGGAGCCGGCTTACTTTTTGCCCCCTGCAGGGGCCGGCGCGGCCGGCTGCGCAGGTAGGATTTTCAGCGTCTCGACATCGAAAATCAGCGTTTCGTTGGGCGGCATCGGCCCCTGCGGATTGGCGCCGTAAGCCAGATTGGCTGGGATGAACAGCTTGAAGTGGCTGCCAACCGGGAACATGGTCAGGCCCTCGCGAAACCCGGGAATGACGTTGCCCAGAGGAATCGATGCTGGACCGCCGTGCTCTGCGGAGGCGTCGAACTTCTGCCCGTTGATGAACGTGCCGGTGTAATTGATCTGGACCGTGTCATTGGCCGTGGGCTTGGGCCCGGTACCCATCTTGATCACTTCGTACTGCAATCCATCCGGAAGCGTCTTCACGCCCGGCCTCGTCTTGTTCTTGGCCAGGAACGCCGCACCCTGCACTTCATTCTTCTGGGCTTCGGCGACGCGAGCGGCTTCGGCCTTCGCCTGCAGCTTCTTCATGAAAGCCTCGCGCACGGTCTTGGCCTCTGCTTCACTCATCGCCGGCTTCTGACCCGCAAGCACGGTGCGTAGAGCATCGGCAACGATCGCGGGATCAAGCTCCTGGCGAACCAGCGGCGGGATGCCGCTCGCCAGGTCCATGCCGACGAGATAGCTGTTCTTGGCCTTCTGGGTGGTCAGGGCCGGAGCCGCATGGGCCACGCTGACGCCCAGCGAGGTCGTCAGGGCTGCCGCGAGCAGCGCGGGGCGCAGAATCTTGGACATTCGGATTTCCTCGTTAAATGGCAGATCCTCCGGACCCTAGCGATGCCGGAGCGAGCGGGCATTGTGAGGCCGCCGCAATGGCTTGGCAAACGAACGGTGATCCCGATACCCCACCAGTGCAGCCACGATTCAGGCTGCTGGACAGCTTCCAGATCAACCCATCGCTTGCTTCGCCGTCCGCAAATCACGGTGCAATTCAGGCCTCGTCCCACCGCAAAGTGTTGACGCCCCCCACGGGCATCCGTACCATTTCGGATTCCAGTGCGGGGCCATAGCTCAGCTGGGAGAGCGCTACAATGGCATTGTAGAGGTCGCCGGTTCGATCCCGGCTGGCTCCACCAACTGTCCAAGTCCCCATC
>JAKAEJ010000069.1 GCA_021818335.1 Pseudomonadota bacterium
CGGAATGGGTCGGCGAAAGCCGGCGTCGGCCCACCACTAGCAGCTCAGGCGCGCTGGCGCGATCACCGCAATCCCTCGACTCAGAGACGATAGCCGCGGTGTATGGCGACGATGCCCGCGCTGAGATTGTGGACGCTGACCGCACCCAGGCCGGCGTTCTCCATCATGACCTTCAAGGTGGCCTGGTCCGGATGCTTTCGAATCGATTCCGCGAGGTAACGGTAGCTCTCGGCGTCATGGGCGAACACGCGCCCCAGGCGCGGAAGGACCTGGAATGAATGGAAGTCATACAGCGGGCGCAGCCAATCCTGGGTGACGCGCGAGAACTCGAGAACCAGAGCCCGGCCGCCGGGCCGCAGGACACGACGCATTTCGCGCAAGGCCGCATCCTTGTCCGTCACATTGCGCAGGCCGAAGGCCATGGTTACGGCATCGAAACTCGCGTCGGCATAGGGAAGCGACTCGGCATTGACCTGCTGGAACGCCAGGCCGCGATGCAGCCCGCGATCAAGGAGCCGGTCGCGCCCAACACGCAGCATCTCGGCATTGATATCGCCAATGACCACGGCGCCGCCCTCACCGACCTTCGGCAGCAGCAGTGTCGCGATGTCCCCCGTGCCGCCGGCAAGGTCGAGTACCCGGTCGCCGGCACGAATGCCGCTGATGGTCACGAAGAACCGCTTCCACAGGCGATGGATGCCGAATGACATGAGGTCATTCATCAGGTCGTAGTTATGCGCAACCGAGGTGAACACTCGCTCGACCAGGCGTTGCTTGTCCGCGACGGGGACCTCGCGGAAACCGAAATGGGTAGTGGGCTCGCTCATGGGCGCATGTTAGCCCAGCAGCGCCAGCGGTCGTCAGCAGCCATCCGTCGTTTCCAGGTGCGGCGTGCGCAGGTCGGGAAGAAAGTAGGCCAGCAAGCCGATGAGCGGCAGGAAGGCGCAGATTCGGTAGACGTCGACGATGCCGACCGCATCGGCCAACTGGCCGAGTACCGCGGCGCCGATCCCTCCGAGGCCGAACGCGAGACCAAAGAACAGGCCCGACACGGCGCCGACTCGCCCCGGGAGCAGTTCCTGCGCATAGACCACCATCGCCGGGAACGCCGAGGCCAGCGTGAAGCCGATGATGGTCGTGAGGACCATGGATGTCCCCAACCCGACCCACGGTAGCGCAAGCGTGAACGGCGCGACGCCGAGGATCGAAATCCAGATCACGCGCCGACGTCCGATGCGATCACCGATGGGCCCGCCCAACAGGGTGCCTGCGGCGACCGATGCCAGAAAGACAAACAAGTGGAACTGTCCGTCACGGATGCCAATATGGAAGCGGCTCTGCAGATAGAAGATCAGGTACGTGTTGATCGATGCGAGATAGAAGAATTTCGAGAACACGAGCGCCATGAGCACGGCGAGGGTTCGTTGCACCAGGGCCTTCGGATGAGGGGATTCGCCGGGCGATAGCTCCCGCCGGACACCACGGCCCAGATGTTGCGCGGACCAGCGTCCGACGAACACGAGCACCAGCATGGCGGCCAATGCCGCAAGGGAAACCCAGGCGATGCTGCGTTGGCCTCGCGGAATGATCAATAACGCAGCCAGCAGCGGTCCCAAAGCCGTGCCGGCATTTCCGCCAACCTGGAAGATGGATTGCGCCAAGCCGTGCCGGCCGCCGGAAGCCAGCCGCGCCACCCGCGAGGATTCGGGATGAAATATCGACGATCCCATGCCGACACAGGCCGCCGCCAAAAGCACGTGGAGAAAGCTGTCCGCGCGCGCGAGCATGAGCAACCCGGCGAAGGTAAAGCCCATGCCAACCGCGAGTGAGTAGGGATGCGGGCGGCGATCGCTGTGCAGGCCCACCAAGGGCTGCAGGATCGACGCCGTGACCTGGTAGGCCAGCGTGATCATGCCGATTTGCCCGAAGCTCAGGTTCAGGTTCCCTTTCAGCATCGGGTAGATGGCCAGCATCAGCGACTGCATCATGTCGTTGAGGAAATGGGAAAAACTGATCGCCCCCAGGACTGGGTAGCGGGGAGCGGGCGCTACCCGTGCGGGTGCGGCAGAGGCATTCGAGGACATGGGTGCGACAGGCAGCCGGCAAGGGCTGCGCGCGGTCAGGGGAGAGCAATAAGCATAAACTGCGGATGCCCCCAGGAGGGAGCCGCCATGCCAACCGAATCGCCATCGTGGTTCTCGGCATCGCCCGCATTGAGGCGCAGCTTGTGCGCGAGCGCGCTGTTGGTGGCTGTTGGCTCGATTGCCGGGTGTGCGGTATCCAGCACCCGTCCCGGGTCCGGAACGACACCCGCGCAATGGCAGGAAGAACAGCTGGACGCGCTCAACGAGGTCCAGCGGATCTACGAGAGCGCACAGCATGAACACGGGCTTCTGGCCCAGGACGAGTTCATGCGCCGTGCCGGACGACAACATGCCAGCGCCGCCTTCGCGGTCATTTTCGGCCAGTATGAGAACTGGCTCGACGGATTCCTCGGCAGCTACTTGCGCGCCCAACGCCGGTTTTCGATTGCGGCTCCGTTGCCTGCTCATGCCGCGCCCTCGCCCCTTGCCGGATCTGGTCACTGGCGCGCGGTTCCCGCACTGGATGCCATTGCACGACTCGCCCGCGATCGCCGGGCGGTCTTCTTCAACGAAGACCATACCAACCCCGAAACGCGCTCACTCACCGTCGCGATGCTGGCGCGCCTGCGCCGAGATGGATTCAACACCTTTGCAGCGGAAACGCTCTACCAGCGCGGGATGGTTGCCTTGCGCCAGCGGCGGTACGTCACGGCGCGTACGGGCTTCTATACCCGCGAACCCGTCTATGCGGACATGGTGAACACGGCCCTGCGACTCGGTTATCGCGTGATCGCCTACGAGGCCATGGACACGGCGCATGCCGGTGCGCGCGAGCTGGGCGAGGCGACCAACCTCTACAAGCGAGCATTCGTCGGGCATCCGGATGCCCGGCTTGTTGTCAATGCCGGCTTCTCCCATGTCGAGAAGCAAGGTCGCTACCTCGGTGGTGCATCGATGGCGGAAGTCTTCATGCACCTATCGGGAATCGACCCGCTCGTCATTGAGCAGACGATGCTGGTCGGCCGTCTTCGCCGCTCTTATGACAATCCCTACTGGCGCCAGGTGATCTCCACGCTGCATCCGCGGCAGCCCATCATCTTCATCAATGCGCGCGGCCGTCCATGGTCGATTCTGCCGCAGGCATATGATGCCAGCGTATTTTTCCCCCGCGAACGGATCAGCCATGGCCGGCCGACCTGGCTCGGCCTTTGGGGACTGCGCGTACCGGTACCCATACCCGATGGATTGTGCCGGGGCACATTCCCCTGCCTGGTCGCGGCAAGGCCGATCGGGATGCCTCGCTCGGCAGTCCCCGCCGATCGCGTGCTGCTCGATTGCCGAGGGGAGCGTCGCGCCCTGTGGCTGCGGCCGGGCGCCTATGCGCTGACCGCCGTTGATGAAGACGATCGCTTGATCGACCAGATGAGATCGATCGCCCGCGCGGGAACCCCGTTGCCGCACGGAAGCCGTGCCTCGGCCTACCGCAGGCCCATGTGTCACCCGTTGGTCAAGATCTACCGGATCCGGCATTGAAACGGCGCCTCCGGTGCAGAAGGGTTTGCTACTGCAGGACATTGACTGCGCGCACGCGCAACCCATTGGCCATGCGGTCGTCCGGAAACGCGATGACCTCATCTCCCTGATGCAGCCCGCCGGTGATCTGCACGGCGTCGTCGCCTTGTGCGCCCGTGGTGACAGAGGTCAGCACGGCATGGTCCTTCACCACCCGGTAGACCGCCCAGCGCGACCCATCTCGGAAAAGCGCGCTGGAGGCGACTTGCAGGACATCGGGCAGACGAGCGACGTCGAACTGAACTTCAACGCGAAAGCCGTCGCCCAATCGAGACCACTGACCGCGGGGCGCCGTGATCTCCAGCCACACCTGGGTCCGTTGCTCTTCCACGCCCAGCGCGGAGACCTTGGTAAATCCACCGGGCTCGATCCGGACGATGCGGGCCGGCAACGCACCCTCGCCCCCCCACCGGATGATTCGGGCGTGAGAGCCGGGTCGCAACGCGATGGCTTGCTGTGACAAGACCTGGGCCATGACCTGCAATTGCGCCAGGTCGCCCAGTTCGAGCAGGGGCTCGCCGGCCTGGACCGCCGCCGTGCTTTGAAGGTAGCGCCGAAGCACGACACCCGCGATCGGCGCGCGGACATCGACGATCTGGCCGCCTCCCTGGCCCTGCCCGTTCAACAACGCGACCAGTGCCGCATGTTGCTGCTCGGACGCGCGCACGTCGGCTTTTGCCGCTGCGGCCGATGCAAGCGCCCGACGTTGTCGTGCTTCGGTCTCGTCCAGGACCGCAGCGCTCGTCATGCCGGACGCCGCCAGCGAGCGCATTCTGCGAAGTTCGCGTGAGGTCAGTTCCACATCGGTCTGCGCTGCAACGAGCCGTTGCCGGGCGGACTGGGCTGAGGCCTGCGCCGCGCGCTCCTCAGCCTGAAGACGGGCCCGATTGGCTGGATCGAGCAACGCCGCGCGCGCCGGCTCGATCATGGCAATGACCTGGCCGGATTTGACCGTGTCGCCCTGCAGTAGATCGATCCTGCGCAGGATGCCCCCCACGGGCGCCGACACCACCCAGCGATGCGGAAGCTCCGTACGGCCTTCTTCATCGAAGTACTGGACAAGCGGGCCGCGGTGCACGACAGCGACCTCGACAGGTCGAGGCGTGCCGCGGAATGCCCAAAAGGCTACCGCTGCGATCAGGATCGCGAGGGCGGGGTACAGCCACAGTCGGTGTCGCGTCATGGCGGCCTCGTCATCAGTCTCTCGTCTTGAGCACTGCGATCAGGTCTAGTCGAGCCAGACGGCGGCGCACAAGCAACGCCGATATGACGCTGGCGGCCAGCACCATCATCCCTGCAAAGGCATACGTCGCGGGGGTCAGTACGACAGGCACGCGGAATAGCTCGGACCGGAACCCCAAGGTCATCGACCAGCACAACAGCCATCCGGCGCCGAATCCGATCGGCAGCGAGAGTGCCACCAGGAGTCCCAATTGCCCGAGCAGCAGCGTGCCGACTTCGCCCTCGGTCATTCCTAGCACGCGAAGGCTCGCCAGTTCCCTTGCACGCTCCGATAGGCTGATTCTTGCCGCGTTGTAGACCAATCCAAAGTTGATCACCCCGCCCAGCAGGGCGGCAATCCAGGTGAACACCAGCAGGCTCTCGCCCATCGTCTGGTAAAAGCTCCGCATCGCGGCCAGTCGGGAATTGACCAGAGCGACCCACGGTCGTCGATTCAGCGCGGCGTAGACATCGGGCGCGCCACCGGGAACTACCCCGAGCAGTGCCCCGGAGACCACGTCGCCATCGCCCAGCAGCCTGTTCAATGCATCCAGGTCCATGTAGGCCTGGGCTCCAATGTACTCGTGTACGAAACCGGTGACCTTCACCGTGGATCGGCGCCGATGGCCATCAAGCGCCTGAATTTCGATCGACTGGCCGGCCCGCACGCCGAGCATGCGTTGCAGGTAGTCGGTCAGCAGGACACCGCCGCCTTGCGGCACAACAGGCTGCAGGCGGGCATCCAGTGGCCGGCGAAGGCGTGCTGCCACCGGAATGCCTTCAACAATCGTGCGATAGCCTCGGTGGCCATGGATCAGCTTCACAGGAGCGACCCGGACCGGCTCGACGTCCCGTACGCCAGGTAGCGCGGCCAGTTCGAACAGCGACCGGCGAGGTGCCGGGTCGATGAACGAGACGCCAAGGTCGTAGCTTTGGGCGAGACTGAGTTGCGTGTCGACCATGTGCTCGACCGCATCGTTCTCAAAGCGCCCCACCATCATGACGGCGCAAGCCATCGCGAGCCCGAGTATCGTCATCACGGCACGTCCCGGCCTGCGTTCAAGATCCCTCAAGATCATCCGGGAAGGTTGCGACAGCCAGCTCTGCATGCCCATCCGTTCGATCAGCGTAGGTCGAAAGCGAGTCGGCGCCTGCGCCCGCATCGCTTCCGCCGGAGGTAGTGCGAGCGCAACACGCAAGGCGGCCATTGCACCGGCGGATGCAGAGGCCAAGCTGACGGCGACACCCGTCGCAATCGAACCCAGGCTGAGGCGATAGGAGAGGTAAGGAAATCGGTAAATGCCCTCGTAAACATGGGCCAGCCATCGGCCAATGCCCGAGCCGATTGCGATGCCGAGGATTGCCCCGCCCAAGGCGATGAGTGCGGCTATGGTCAGGTAGTGGAGCGCCAGGGTGCGATCCCGATAGCCGAATGCCTTGAGCACGCCGATCTGGTCGCGCTGGGTGCCCAGCAAGCGCATGAGCACGACGTGGAGAAGGAAGGCTGCGACGCCCAGGAATATTGCCGGGAATAACCACGCCAGTGTCCGCAACTGGCGCAGTTCCTCCTCGACATACCGGGCCGAGGTCTGCTCATGGCGTCCGTAGGCACCAATGCCTCCGTAGGGCATCAGCAACCGATCCAGGCTTGCGATGACCATCGACGGGCGAGCCGATGCGACCAGTCGCAGGGTGACGTTGTTGAAGGCGCCTTCCATGTTCAGGGCGTTTTCCATGGCGCGACGATTCATCCATAGAACGGTGTACCGCTGGAAATCGGGAAACATCGATCCGGGTGGACTCTGATACACGTATTCGGGCGACGTCCCGATGCCGACCACGCGTACCTCGTGCTGGTGACCTCGAAGGGTCAGCTTGAGCGTGGCGCCGATCCGCAAGTCGTGCGCGGCCGCGAACGCTTCGCCGACCACGACCTCACTGCCGGCGTCAGGCCTGGGTAGGCGGCCACTGCGCAATTGCACCCGATTGAGCAAGGGCTGGCCACCGTTTATCGGCAGCGAGACGATTTCCGCCCGAACAGGCTCGCCGAAGTCGGGCACGCTCAATGTCCCCAGTGCGAGGAGGCGGGTCTGCACGGCCCGTACCCCAGGGATTGCCAGCAGTCGTTCCTCCAGCGTGTTGGGGGCCCGCTTGAGGGGTGCCCAGATGTCGGCGAGTGCACCATCCCGATAAAAGCGAGCTTGCGTGGCCACGAGTGATTCGTAGGTCGATTGCGACATGACCAATGTGGCCACCCCGCCAGCGATGACCAGCGCGATGGCCATCGCCTGCCCACGCAGGTGCCACAGGTCCCGCCACGCCTTGCGCGCCAGCGCGTTCACCAGTGCAGTTCTCGCGCCGCGGTCCGTTTCGTCGGGCGATCCTCGCGCACGATTCGACCGTCGCCCAGATAGAGCACGCGATGAGCCATGCGCGCGATGTCGGCGTTGTGCGTAATGACGACGGTCGTGGTGCCAAGCTCCGCATTCACGCGCTCCAGCGCCTCGAGAACGCGCACGCCCGTTGCCGAGTCCAACGCCCCTGTCGGCTCATCGCAAAGCAGAACCGCGGGGCGTTTGGCGATGGCGCGGGCGATGGCGACTCGCTGCTGTTCGCCTCCGGAAAGCTGCGCCGGGAAATGGTCCATCCGATTGGCGAGGTCGACTCGCTCAAGCGCTTGCTCGGGGGTCATCGGGTCGACCGCGAGGTCGGTGACGATGGCCACGTTTTCCCGAGCGGTGAGGCTGGGGATAAGGTTGTAGAACTGGAATACAAACCCAACGTGATCGCGACGAAAGCGCGTCAGCTCACGCGGAGTGGCGTGGGTCAGGTGGTGGCCCTCGTACCAGACGTCCCCCGACGTCGGAACGTCCAGTCCCCCCAGTATGTTGAGCAGGGTCGATTTGCCGCTGCCGGATGGCCCCAACAACACCACGAATTCGCCACGATGAAGGTCGAGATCCACGCCGCGAAGGGCCTGAACCTCGATTTCACCCATTCGGTAGGTTTTGGTCAGCCCGCGGGCACGGAACACAGGACCATCGGCAGCTGGCGTCGCTGTGGGAGCCATATCCGCTCCATCCAGAGCGCCACGGCGACGAACGGAGACAGCCGCCAGCCGGGCGGGGAAGCCAAAGTGGGCGACGATCACCCACCCCAATGGGCAGTATGTCACGAGCTGGCCTTGACCGATCGCGGTGTCGGGCCGCAGGCGATGGGGCGCCCTCCGGGCCATGGCGGTGGGGGTTCTCATGGACCAGCGTTTGAAGGATTACCATCCGCTTCCCCCCAACAAGGAGCATCGAGATGAATCCCCTGATGTACGAAGCCTCTGTGACCGTGTTTGAGCGCAGCTTGAAGGCGCTGGATGCCATCCTCGACAAGGCTGCTACGCACGCCGCCAGCAAGGGCTTCGACGTTGCCGTATTGCTAGGCGCCCGGCTGGCGCCAGACATGTTCACGCTGACTCGGCAGGTGCAGATCGCTTGCGACACCGCCAAGGGCGCCGCTGCACGCCTCGCCGGCGTCGAGGTGCCGAAGCACGAGGACACCGAAGTCACTTTGCCTGAACTGAAGGCACGCATCGCCAAGACCTTGGCATTTGTTGCCGGCATCCCCGCGACCGCATTCGCCGGCAGTGACGATCGCCAGGTCATGCTCACGGTACGCAAGCAATCCGTGCAGATGCGGGGCGCCGACTACCTGTTCGCTCGCGCGCTGCCCAATTTGTTTTTCCACATCACGACGGCGTACGCAATCCTTCGCCACAACGGCGTGGAGATCGGCAAGGCCGACTATCTCGGAACGCAATGAGCGAAGCGGGGCACGGTGGGTCGTCGGGCGAAGGCTTGCTTTCGGCCATCGGTGGTCGCTTGCACGAGCACGGTGCGGCATTGCGAAACGTGATGCCGCTTCGGTGGCATTAGCGGGGCGTCAGCCATGGTTTGCCCAAGTAGGATTCCGCCATCACCCATGCGCTCGCAGCAAGTGCCCATGTGATGAGGAATTCTCCCTGCACGAATGAGTTCGCATGATTCGTCGCCACGCGAGGCAGCCACACCAAGATGAGGAAAAAGCTCATTTGCACTGCGGCCAAGGTGGCTGCCAAACGTGCATGCCTGCTTATGAGGATCGCCGCCGCCGCTGCGAGATAGGCTCCGCCAGTGAAATAGGCCCAAGCAACGTGAGACGGCAACCAGTAGGGCACAAGCGGTGCGGTTAGATCGAGGTAGGCGAAATGGGAAAGGCCGAACGAGATCAGCGCAAGACCATACGCAGTTCTGGCGATGCGCAGGCCACGGGGCCCCGTAATGATCGCCAGCCATCGCCGATCCCATTCGCTTGCGAGGCGTCCATAAAGCACCCACGAGCCGGCAACCAGGACGGCGGTCTCGCCGCAGCTCTGATAGGACCCCTCGACGGTGGGCGCAAGCACAATCAAGCGCAATTTGAACAGCATCCAGAGAAGCAGAAACGCGGCCAAGACGCGTGCAGCCATCGTGGCCGTGCGCTTCCACAACAGGCCGATGCCACATCCCAAGGCGAGCAACGCGGAGAGATCTGCGAGCGCTCCCTGTTCGGCCATCCAGGTCGGCACAGGCTCCAGTATGGCGATGTAGTTCCCTTGGATCAGCCCGACGATCCCAAGGACCAGAAGGGTGGTTCCCAGAAGGATCTGACCTGGAGTTTGGCTGCGCATGGCCCCTCGCAATCGGGTTATTGCCGGTCAATGTCAGCGAACTGCAGGTGCCGAAGCAACAGTGACGCACTGGAGTTGCGGACGAACTCCTCGACCACTCCGATCGACTCACGAGCACATCAGCCGAGGTCGTGATGCGGGCCCGAACTTCCCAAGTTCCGCAGTTCGCCGCCTGATTTTGGTGTTTTGGCGCAGTGAGATTGTTGCGCTTCAACGGGTTGCACAGGTGAAGCGGCGTAGTTCTGTTGTGTCACGCATTGTGATTGAAGCGTAGTAT
>JAKAEJ010000070.1 GCA_021818335.1 Pseudomonadota bacterium
GATGTGCCCAAGCAGAGCGGCCGGGTCATTCATCGCGATCCGCGTGGCGGGGCTGTAGCCGAGCAGCGCAAGCAGCTGCGCCGCTTCGTTGCGCAAGGGCCCGATCCGCCCTTCGTAATGGCGCGCGCCCTGGTCATAGCGGCCATGCCAGGTGTCGAGAAAGAGCAGCAGGTCCAGACAATGGACGTAGTGCTCGTACGTGGTCTGTTCCGAGCCGTGTCCCAGCAGCGTCCCGATCGCTGCGCCGCGTCCGCTGCGCCGATGCAATGCGCCCGAGATTGCCGCTTCCACCGGTGCCGAATGCCGCATGCAGTCGGTCATCCAGGGCAACCGGCATGGATGCACTGCAATTCTCGCGTCCGCGCCGAGCGCGCCGAGGAACGTCAACGTCGCCGCGCTGTGCCGGAGGTTGTGGGGATGCAGGCGACGGTCGCCCGTCACGCGCTCGAGCAGATCGTTGATCTTCCCGACGACCGGATGCGATTCGAGCATGACCTCGGTCGGCGGATCGCGACCGAAGAACGCGAATGCGTCCAGTGTCCGGCCTTCCGCCAGTCGCTGCACGAGCACCTGCTCGCGGGCACCGAGCGCGAACAGGGGCAAGGTCCGGGTCGCATTCGGGGTCTTCAGGCGCCGCGCGTCGTTGCGGCGAATGCGCAGCAGGTGCCTGTCGATGTCGCGCACCTGGAGGCCGAGGATCTCCTTGCGACGCAGCCCGAGCCGGAACGCCAGCACCCAGAACGCGCGCGTGCAGTCGGCCAGCCGCTCGTCGGGGAAGGCCATCGTGCCCTCGTCGATCAGGGCGAGGCCGCGCGCGAACTCCTCCTCCACGAGTATCCGGCTGCTGATCGCATAGGCACCGCCCTCGAGGCCCGGCAGGGTGACGCGCGGCAGGTCGGGCAGGTGGGCGCTGCGCACGTAGCGGTCGAAGGAGGCCAGGGCCCGGGTGATGCGTCCGGTCTGCTCGACCGATCGGCGACTCATCACGACCTCGAGGTAGGCATCCAGCAGTTCGTCCTCGTCGATGCCCCGGAGGCTCGCCGGCAAGTTTTCCAGCAGGCGGTTGGCCAGCAGTCCGCGGTAATGGCGCACGGAGCCGGCGCTGAGGATCTTGCCCTTGTTCTTGCGCTCGCAGGCGAGATGGCGCAACCAGCACACCACCAGTCGCGCGGTGTCCTGAGCCTCGCCCTGTGCCGCCAGTTGCTCGACCAGCGCATCGAGTTCCGGCTTCCACGTCGCCTGCGGCGCCGACAGGATGGTCCGCAACTGGGCGATGACGCCATCGGGCCGGTGGTCACCCTGCAGCAACTGCTCGGCGAGACTCGAATCCGGCGACAGATCCAGTCCCGGACGGGACGGCTCGGCAGCCGTCGTCTCATCCTCGCCGTCGGCCTCCTCCGCTTTGCCGGCGCCAGCCGTGACGCCAATTTCCGGCGCGCGATGGCCGATCAGGCGCAGCCAGGTGCCGATCTCCAGCGACGAGCTCGACAGTTCGCCCTCGGCGAAGGTGGCCAGCAACGGCATGCTGTTCAGGCGCAGGCGCTGGATCTGCGCAATGCACAGGGCATCGAGATCGTGGATCGTCGCCGGCGACCCGCGCACCGCGAGCGCCTCGGCCAACTGTCTGAAGCTGCGCTGCGCCAGCCTCCGGTAGAAGCCCAGGCGCTGGCCCGGTTTGATACCCGCGTGCGGCCTGGGCAACGAATCGGCCACCGCCTGCGCGTTGATCCAGACAACGAGCGTGGTCGGATCGAGGAACAGGCGACGATGCTCGACGACGCCGCGCCCCGATTCGGAGAGGCGGAGATCCACCCACGCCCAGGCGCCGCCCACCCAGGGCTTTTCCTCGAGTGCCTGCACCGCATGGGCCAGCACGGTCGGTGAGCCGTGGCCAAGACGCGTGACCAGGCACGCGGCCAGCAGACCCAGGCGCAGCAGCGCGTGGTCGCTGGCGTCGAGGACGCACCCCGGCTCGACCGATGCGGTCAGCTCCGGCGCCGTGCCGCCTGACCGTCGCGGCCGGCCTGCGCCAGTCCAGAGCGCCTGCCAGACGGGGTCGAGCAGCGCGGCCTCGAGCGTGCGCTCGAAGGCCTCGAGCGCCTCGAGCTGGTCACCCGCTTTCATCGCAACCGCGGACTCCTGGGCCGCCGGGATGGTGAAACGTCGCCGGGGCGTCGTCGGATCGACTTCGCGCAGGCGCGCCTGCAGCATCTCGAGCGCCGCCACCCGCCATTCCGGGGGAATCTTGGGGTTCAGCGTCGAACCCATGGCCGCTTCGATCACGCGCGCGCCGCAGGCACTCGAGGGATCGAAGAGCACATCGGGCAGTTGCGCGCGATTGTCCCGGAGGGCCTGCAGCATGAGCTTGTGCGCCTGCTTCTGCAGTTCCGGCGCATCGCGCGGCGGCGGCGCCCAGAGCTTATGGATCTGGCTCATGAGCCGGGCTTGCACGGCACGAAGCCGACTTCGGCCAGCATCGCCTGGACGGATCCGTCCGCCAACTGGCGAAGCCGCCGCATGGGATAGGTCGAGAGCCGATCGTGCGGGCTGAGCGGATGCAGCCAATGACCCATGAAGGCGTCGATGTCCTCTCCGGGCACGTCGTAAGCCATGCGCAGCTGCGTCCGCACGAACCGGCGCAGCGCATACGGCTCCAGCGGAAAGAATTCGGAGACCAGTGCCTTGAAATGCATCGGTTGGAAGCGCGCAGGCTCACCCGTGTCGGGATCGATGCGCACGAAGGAGAGGGGCTCGCGCGTGCTCAGCAGCGGCGTGCGGCGCAATGCCCGCAGATGATCGGCATAGTGCGCGAGGTGTTTTTCCAGCGCCGGCGGGATCGCGTTGATCCGCCGGTGGTAATCAGTGCGCGCCTTGTCGAGGTACGTGATGATGAGGCGCTGGCCGCGCAGCTCGGCGATGTCCCCGATGACCGGCTCGACGACCGGCCGCATGCCGGTGCCCAGCACGAGGCCCGCCTGCGTGTACGCCGTGAAGGCGTTGTGCCGCTGCGCCGAAGGCCCCGAGTCCATCAGTCCACGCAGTCCTTCCAGCAGCCGCTTCACCGCATCGACCGTCGGCACGCGCTTGGCGCCGACGCCCTTGAGGGATCCCGCAGCCTCGGACGGCACCCGCCGCGCGGCCGACGGCGTCCAGTCCGGATCCCAGGCATCGTGGTAAGCCCGCCAGATCCGGGCGACGGGATAGTGGGCGTAGTGATGCACGGATGCGGCGTGCGAGTGCTCCTTGCCGGTGATCTGCCTGGCCATCCCGAGGTCACCGCGACTGGTCGCGAGCAGCCGATGGAACAGGAAAGCTGCGCACTGCGCCGGCGTGGCGTCGGCGCGCGGCAACGTTGTCGCCACGATCCTCCGCGCCGCCTTCAGGCGCTCGGTCGTCAGGACTTTGAGGATCTCGCCCTCCCGGTTCAGCCCGCAATGCGCCAGCAGTGCGCCGAAACCGGTCCGGTCAAACAGGAACAGCCGCGACCATTGCACACGCTCGGCGTCGGTTTCCGCCATGTCGGCCCAGGCCGGGGGCGGGGTCGGCAGGACCCACTCCCCGGGTGCCAGGCAGTAATGGATGCGTTCGGGCGTCAGGCCAGTATGCGCCCTGCCTTCGTGGATCTGCAGCCGGGCCACTTCCTCCAGCGGCCGGCCCAGCGCCAGGCTGGCCGCGAGACCGACGCACACTTCCCGCGTCTGCTCCGCAGTGGATTGTTCGCGCAATCCCGCGAGTAGCGCCCGCGCGTCCTGCAGGAGCAGCCGGTCCCGGGACAGGCCATGAGCCAGATGATGCCGGCGCACGTGCTCGGCCATGTGCCGGTTCGAGGTGGTGGACGCCGTCGGCGTTCCGTCGTCCTCGACGAGGTCATCGATGTGCAGGGCGACCAGGCCCCCGTCGCCGGATCCCTCCTGCACGGGAAACCACTCCTGGCCATCGAGCTGGATCTTCGCTTCCTCGCGGGCCCGCGCCCGCCGGCTCTGCTTCGCAACCGCTCCGCCGGCTGCAGCGGGGTTGTCCGGGCGCGCTGCGTCGTCCGGGCCGACCGCGTCGTCGTCTTCGTCGTCGTCCCGCGGCATCTGCTCGACGAGATCCAGTGCCAGGGTCTCTTCGGTGGGCGGCATCGGCGTGAGCGTCTCGATGGCCAGACCGTCCTCCATCACATCGAGACTCAGGACCGCCGGCTGGTAGGCGATGCGCAGGTAGCCGTCCTTGAACTTGTTGTGCACCGGCTGGCGCGTCGCGCTCGAGGACGTCTTGCCGGATCGCTTGCGCGCCTCGGAGACGCCTGACCGGCGTCGGTCCAGCTGCACGCTTTCGAACAGGCGGTCAATCGCGCGCAGCAAGGTCTCATCGTCCTTGCGCTGCGCCGTATCGAGTGCGTAGTCGACGCGTTCGGGCAGCGATGATCCGTCGGCGCGATCCGCCAGCCGGCCAAAGAGAACGCGATGCTCCAGACGCGAGAGTCGCCGCATTGCGCGCGATGCGGTGGCGACCCGACTGGCCAGGCGCCGGTCCGGATACAGGGGCCGTGCAGGCAGGCGGTCCGTCGCCCACCACTCGGCGACGAATGCCATGTAGGTGTCGGGATCGATGGTCGACTGGGCCGCGAGCACATAGGCCGAGAACTCGGTCATCAATTCGCCGTAGGCGATCGCGGCGCGGTCCTGCCCTGACGCCCCGGTCGCCGCGGGCTCCAGCGTGTAGAACAGGTTGCTCCAGTGGAACGCGACCGAGAGGCAATACCCGGCCAGTGGATGGCGCACGCCCTGGACGGTTCGGGTTGATGCCGAAGCCGATGCCTCCGGCAGATCGGCAAGCGGCGGCGGCACCGCAGGCTCGACCAGAGGCTGGCTGACCGCCGGATCGAGCACCACCGCCATCGGCAGGCGGCGCGGATCGTCCTCGGACCACGCCTGCTGGTTGGACCAGGCCAGAATCTGGCCCATCGCATTTGCAAGGACGTCCGGCTCCAGCCGGCGGCCCGGCACGGCGCGCAGGCACGCTTCGAGCTCGGTACCATGGTTGCGCACACAAGCCAGCGACCGCTCCAGTCCATCAATCAGGTAGCGCAAGTCAGGCAGCAGTCCCAGCTGCGCTGCCAGCGCGGCAACATCCAGATCCCGACGCCTGCCCGACAGGGCACGCGCCATCGCGTGCAGGGGCGACGGACCTTTCAAGCGCCCCCGCGCTTCTTGATCAGCGGCTTCAATTGTTCGCGCCGCGTGCGTTGACGCGGCAATGGCATGCCGCCTTCCTTCAGCGCCTTGCGCGCTGCGCGCGCATCTGCGCGGCTGAGCTGGCCAAGCTCGAGAGGCAGAAGATATGCTTCGACGAGCCGCGCCTGCTCCGGCGTCACCCCGAGATCGGGGACGATGACGGCAACGATGGTGTCCAGTGGCAGATCATCGGCTTCGACCAGCTCCTTGATCCATCGCACGATCCGCTCATGCCCGAGGACCCGGTAGGTCGTCGGGTCGTCCTTGTCCGGCGTCAGCACCGGAAGCTGCTGCAGGACAAGCAGTGTTTGGAAGCTTTCGGGTATGCCCCCGAGCGCGCGTGGCTCGAACCCAGCGCCCTCGGCTTGCCCGGACAGCTGGATCCGCACAAGGGGAACGTGCGCGAGGCGCGCAACCAGTCGCTTGCCCGGCCCACGTCTGGCCGATGCGCCTTTGACTTTGCCGGTCTTCTTGCGCGGCTTCGGTCGTGCCGATTCGTCTCCGGATGCCGGCTCTGTCGAAATCTCGGACATCGTCGCTGTCCCGCCGTGCGCCGCAGCGCTCCGACGGGGCTCATGCTCCTTGATGGCCCGAATCTACATGGAACAGCGCGCCTGCGCGGCAAACATTTGTGTCCGGCAGCGCTCCGTCGGCCTCCCAGCCCAGCGGGCGCCGTCTTCACCCCGCTCTTGATCGCGATCAAGATCTCTCCCGTGGCGACGTGACACACTGATCACCCTCCCTCAGGATTTGCGCCATGAATGCCATTGCCGCCCCTTTCCTCGTGGCTTGGGATGGCTCCGGCCCAGCGCAGCGCGCCTTCGAATACGCCTTGGCCGATGCGAAGCTGCGACCGGGCCAGGCGCTGCGCGTGATCAGCGTCATCGAACTGCCGCAGGTCTATGGCGGTGTCGGCACCGGCGAGGTGGACCCGCGCGAATTGGGCGACCGGCGCACGCGGCTGGATCGTCTGTGCGAATACGCCAATGCCGCCGGCGTGGCCTGCAGCGGCGATGTGCTGGTTGGTGAACCGCGCGAATTGCTGGTGGATGCGCTGCGCGACAGCAAGGCCACGGCGCTGTACATCGGCCACACTGAAAAGAATCTGCTGATGCGCTGGCTGGTCGGTTCGGTATCGCGCAGCGTGATGGACGAGGTAAAGGTGCCGGTGACGCTGGTGCCGTGAATCGCACGGCAGAGGAGGCCATCCTCCGCGCACTCGGCCGGCATGGCAACGACGCCCTGAAGACTGACTGTGCGTCGCGAACGAGTTGGATGGGAAGGCACACCCGGGTACTGCATAGTCGCCGAGTGAGCCAACCATTGCGGTCATTCGCAGGTTCAGCACTTCAGCCAGGCAGGTCCGTGGACTCAGGCCAGCTACACGGCGCAAGCATTGACGCAGAGTGGCCGGGTTAAAGTATGGCCTTGGCGCCGACGCCGGCGGTTCGTGGCGTGGCATCGGTGGCCGTTACGCTGCGCTGCGTGGTCGTGCAATGCAATAGATCGGAATCGCTTAGCCAGCGCGGATCCGGGTAATAGGCGAACACGAACTGCCCGCCCTTGAGTGCGTTGATCACTCGCTGCACCACCCGCTTACTCACCGCAGGACAACCCCAACTGCGCCCGATGCGCCCCTCGCGCTGCGCAAAGGCGGCGCTCACGTAGGACGCACCGTGGATGACGATGGCGCGCTGCAGTGCGTTGTTGTTGAAACCGTCGTCCAGCCCCTGCAGGCGCAACGAATAGCCGTTGTCGCCCTGATACGTGTGCAATGTGCGGTACAGGCCGAGGCTGGATTCGAGACTGCCCTGGCGATCGGAAAAATGCTTTGCGAAATTGCCGCCCGAATTGCGCCCGTGCGCGACCAACTCACGCATCAACAGACGCGGGCCATCAAGCTCGAAAATCCACAGCCGGCGGCGTGTGGAAGGCAGCGAGTAGTCAATCACGGCCAGCCGCTGCGCGCTCGGCATGCCGCTGCCGACAGCGCAACGCATCGCCGCCACAGCCAATCGCAGCACCTGTGGATTGGCCGTGGGCGCGGCCAGCGCGAGTTTGCGCCACAGCGACGGACCCGCCGCCGATGCCGCGCTTGTGGGCTGCACCAGCGCGACAGCCGACAGCGCAAGTGCCCACACAAAGACATGGAATCGGCGGCGGATCAACGGCATGCTGGAATCCTATTGGCTGTGCGCACGCCATTCCTGAACGCGTCGCTTGGCCGCAGAATATGGTGAGCATTCATGCCCAATACAACCCGCCGAAAATGCTACGACATGCACGGATTGCGCTCGTCCTGCTGATCGCTGCCTGCGCACATGCACAGGCGCACGAGACGGCCATGCAAGCCGCCATCGCCACGCGCCTGCATGCACTGGCGCAGCAGCCGCTGGGTCGGCTGCGCATCGGTGCCGGTACGCTGGATGCGCTGGTGACACGATTTTACGCGCAGCGCGCCGACGCGCCGTTGTGGCAATCGGGACCACGTTTGCGTGCGCTCGACGCCGCGCTGGATGGTCTGTCCGACGATGGCTTGAATGCACGGGACTACGGTGGCGATCGCCTCGCCCGTGATGCGCAGCGAATATCGCGTGATGCCGCGATGACCGACGCAGCGCGTGCGGATTTCGACGTGCGCGCCACTGCGGCGTACCTGCTGGCACTCATGCAACTGAGGCATGGCGTGCTCGATGTCGCTACGTTCTATCCGGACTGGGATGCCCCACCACCGCGCGCCATCCCCAATACATGGCTGGATGCAGCGGCGCATGCCGTTGAAACCGGACACATCGCGGAGGCTTTCACGGAGGCACGTCCGAACGCGCCCATCTATGCGCAGTTGCGTGCGGCGCTGCAGCGTCTGCATAAGGAGGCTGCAGAAGGTGGATGGCCCGCATTGCCGAACGGCCCGACGCTCAGACCCGGCATGCATGATGCTCGCGTGCCGTTGCTGCGCCAGCGCCTGCTGGCTTCCGGCGACATGACACAGACGGCGCACAGCGGCAGCGAGGACTATGGCACAGCACTGGCCGATGCCGTGCGCGCATTCCAGCGCTGGCACGGATTGCAAGCCGATGGTGCGGTCGGCCCGGCGACGCTGGCTGCGCTGAATGTGCCGGTGACAACGCGCATCGCGCAGTTGCGCTTGAATCTGGAGCGCGCGCGCTGGTACCTGCACGATCTGCCATCGCGCTATGTGCAGGTCGATCTCGCCAACTACCGGCTCGATTACTACAACGATGGCCAACGGGTCTGGTCCACGCGCGTGCAAGTCGGAACACCGCGGCGACCGACTCCGGTGCTGCGCTCCGACATCACGCACCTGACCCTTGATCCCTCATGGATCGTGCCGCCGACGATCCTGCGCGAGGATTTGCTGCCCAGGTTGCTTCACGATCCGGGCTATCTCGGGCGCATTGGATTGCGCGTGTTCGACCGCCAGGGCCAGGTCGTGCCGGACAACGCGATCAACTGGGCACAGCCGCCAGCCGGATTGACGCTGCGTCAGGATCCTGGCCCCAACGGCGCACTGGGTCTGGTCGCATTCCGTTTCGCAAACACCCATGAGGTGTATCTGCACGATACGCCGCACAAGGCCCTGTTCGCGCAGGCCCGACGTGCCTTCAGCTCGGGCTGCGTGCGCGTCGAAAATGCGATGGAGCTGGCACTGCTGGTGCTCGACGATCCCGTGCGCTGGAATGCCGAAACGCTGCAGACTGCCGCCAGCTACGACGTGACCCGCGACGTGCCATTGCACACGCCCGTGCCGCTGCGCATGATTTACTGGACCGTCGCCATTCAACCCGATGGGCACGTCGGCATCGTGCCCGATGTCTATCATCAGGATGCCGCCTTGCGCGGCGCACTGGATGACGAACTGACGCGACAAAGAAAGGCCTTCATGCTGGCCGAATGACCGGTCGGGGACTCAACCACCAGCGCGTATCCCGCGCGAAGACAGCCAACCCAAGTCATCGGCGCCGCCAGCGACTTGAACCCACGCGCCGGGCAACGTCCGGGTTGCTTGACTCGCGGACGAAAGCCCTCACGCCGCCGGGCTACTGCAGTGACGCTGCCGAGCATCCCACGCCTGCCTGGCTTGATCCAGATCAATTCTCCGGCGGGGGCGCAGGCGTATTCTGGGGTGACGCGACGTGAGCCGCCGTCAGAGGGGTGTCGGATGTCGAGCGATTCCGCAGTGATGACGTTTCCCGGCGCGACGCTCGCGGAAGTTGCAGCGCCGCCGCCGACGCTGATCATGGGTATCGGCAACATCCTGCAGGGCGATGACGGCGTCGGGGTGCACGCGCTGAATGCGTTGCGGAACGCACTGGGGGCGGACCCCGGCATTCATCTTTACGACGCCGGCACGCTGG
>JAKAEJ010000071.1 GCA_021818335.1 Pseudomonadota bacterium
TGTCAGTCCGCTCAGCGCCTTCTTTGGCAGCTCCTCGTTGCACTCGCGGCGCCAGCGTTCGATCTCGGTGCGCGCGAGCGGCAGGCTGGGAGACCTGTGTTCATAACGCCGGATGCCTTCATCTATTTGACATAATATGCATATGCGCGAGTCAAAGCCGGTCGGAACGGAGCCCGGCAAGCCGGTGCGGCGCGCCCGGTCCGGTGTCTGCCGCCGAAGAATCACCGCGGTAGCTGCCAACAAATCGGCACCGAGCGACCGACAAACGCCACGTATTCGATGGGCGACCAACAAACTGCCCCCTAGCCAGGTGATCGGACAACAAGCCTCCCCGCAATCGATTAGCTACAGACTCAAGACAGCTGTGCGCGTCTGACGAGCCGCGCAGACGCTGGCGAAGGGAAACGCGGCAATCTGAGGAAGTTGGGCCACCACCGCAGAAACCTTGTGCACTTCGCGCGCAATATTTGTACCTCAGGGAACGTGCCCCAACGTACTTGGTCCAAGATGCGGATTCTGGCAATGCTGACCGAGTGTGCTGGTATTCGCTGGCCGCTGCAAGGCTGTTCGCTGATGCTGACCATCGGCGGCAGATTGCGTCGATTACACCGTGCCATGACGCTGACCGGGATTCAGACGCTTTACGCCGCCTGCTGCACTGCCGTCTGCACGCGGCCGTCGAGCATGTGCACGATGCGCTGCGCGCGCGCCGAGGCCGGCGTCGTGGGTCACCATGCAGAGGGTGGCGCCGGCGCCGTGCAGTTCGGCGAACAACTGCATCACCGTCTCGGCATTCTGCGAGTCCAGATTGTTGGTGGGCTCGTCGGCCAGGATCAGATCCGGCGCACCGGCCAGCGCGCGCGAAGCGGCCATAGGAACCGCTCCTCGTGGCGGAAGAGCTTGTTCCAATGCAAGTGGAACCAGGGGTCGCGCGTGAAAATTGTCTAACCGCACCACGTCGAATATCCCCGTTACCTCCGGAGGGTCGGCAACCGGTTGCACATCCGCAATTTTTCGGAAAATCGCACGGCCCGAGTGATCGAAATATTGGGGCCGTTCGAACCGCGACTTTCGTGGAAAGTTGCCTAGTGAGAGATGCCGATGCGGATCGAATGGCATCGTCCCAGCGTCAAGATCAGAATGACATGCGCGCGGAGAGGCCTGCGCCGTAATCCGGACTGCCGTTGGCGAAGCCGCCCATCACGTAGCCGCGAAGGTTCCAAGTCTCGTTGATCCGGTGGTTATAGAACACCGTCGCCTCTTGCCGCGCATAGGACGTGGTGGACGGCCGCTGCTGATAGAAAAGATAAACACCGGCCATGTCACCCTGATCAAATGCATAGCTCAAGCCTAGGTTGCCGCTCCAGACGTCGTTCAACTGGATATAAGTCGAGCTGCCCAGCCACGTATAGGCGAATCCACCAAATGCCATCCAGCCGGGTCCAAGTGTCTTGTAGAGATCGACGGCTGCGCCATAGTCGTTCTGCCCGGTTCCGAGGCCCTTGTTCGCACTGGCCGTCCCGAACTTGATTCGCCCGGTCAAGTCAAGTCCGAAGCCAGCGTCCCTGTTGTGGACCGCATGGAACGTGGCCTGAGCCTCGACATCACCGATGCCCGAGGCGGTCCCGGAGAGATAGGTTGCCGGAATAACGATCGCACTACTCCCCGCCTTGCCACGACTTTGGGGGTTCGTGTTACGGACGACACCGATTCCCGGAATCACGTTGCCTGGGCCGGACACGTGCAGGTAAGGCAGCGTCAAGCTCGCGGACCATGCGCTGCCGCTGTAGCCGAAGACCAGCGGGACATCCCAAATCGCGGTGCTGCTTCCCAGGCCATACTTGCCGGAGCTGTAGTCGACCCCTGCGCTGACATAGGGCGCATCCAGTGTCGTCGCGTGCACACCGGCACAAGCACTGGCCAGCAGACCAGCGGCCAACACCATGCTGAGGATCTTGCGGGAAATCATGGGGCATCTCCTCGTCGCGTTGCGGTCCTTTGGACCGGATCCGGCGCGCGGACCCGACTGCTCAATCGCCTGCTTCGAGTCCCGCGCGTCGCCATTTACAGATTACTTACATGCGACGCTTTTCCCTTGACCTAAGTCAATATTCATGCAGGAACACAACCATACAATTTTATCAACCGCAGCTCGACTGCGGCCCAACCAGTACCCACCGGGGATAGTCACCATGCGCAAATCCAGCATTGTTGTTCTGGGCAGCTTGATCGCCGTGGCGTTGGCCACGCCTGCCGCGATGGCACAAAGCAAGGGCGGTGGTTCGCCGCGCGTATCTCCTCCCGTCACCACGCCGAAGGGCGACCAGTTGCATACGCAGGATCGCCTGAAGGATCAGACGCATCTCTACGATCAAGACCGGCTTCAGGATCGAGACAAGTTGCACGATCAAGACAAGCTTCAAGACCGGGATCGCATCCATGACCAGGATGGCGTGGCGATCTACGGCTACGAGCTCATGACACCGGCGGAGCGCACCGAGTACCTGACGAAGTTGCGCAGCATGAAGACCCTGCAGGAACGCAACGCCTATCGCACCCAACACCGGATCGAAATGCAACAGCGAGCCCGTGAACGGGGCGTCAGCATCCCCTCGGACAACGGCCAGGGCGCTCAGCAGCAGAATCGAAATCAGAACCAGTACGAGCAACAACATCGGGTCGAGAAGCAGACGGAAGAAAACGGGACCGGCAACGGCGGCTGACGTTCGGCGTTCAGTTGAAAACACCAGCGGGCCCGCACGATCCGGCGGCCCGCTGGCGCGGAAGCAAGTCCACGCTCGCATCGACCCAAGATCCAAGACAGCGCAGCGCGCTTGCCAAGGCTGCGCTGTTGTGGGTGGTTGCCCGTTCCGAAACCCCGATGGATCGCGTGATCGCTAGTGGCGCCAGTCCGGCTGGAAGCTTCGGGTCCATTCGGGAACGTCTTCCGCAAGCATCGGAGGCGAAAGCACGAACCCCTGCCCGGCATCGGCGCCCAGAACGCGAGCACGGCGCAGCCGATCCGGCGTCTCGATGCCTTCAAGGACGGTGCGCAGTCCAAGACTACGCGCAACGCCCATCAGGGCGGCCAGGAACTGTTGCTTCTGCGGTACGGCGCCATCCAGATCCGATAGTAGTTGCCGGTCGAACTTCACACTGTGGAACGGCAAGCTTCGCAAGCGCCAAAGATTGCTGTAGCCCGAGCCGAAATCATCCATGACGAGCCTCACACCCAGCATCGCAAGTTGCTGGATGGCGACATCGCGCATCGCCGTGGCGGATGTTTCCTCGTCTTCGAGCAATTCGAGCATGAGCCGCGATGGATCGATCCGGGTTCGGGCCAAGGCATCCTGTATCCAGCGGACGCAATCCGCATGAACCAGAACAGTCGGCGGCAGATTGAGCGTCAGGCCAAGCGACACGTCTTGCGCATCCCACTGCGCCAACTGACGCAAGCCCATTCGCAGGCCAAGCACGAATAGGCGGTTGAGTTCCGCGCCGCCAAATCCGGCCAGGAAATCCACGGGCGGAATGAAGCTTGTGCCACCGTCCTCCAGTCGCGCCAGCGCTTCGACGGCAATAGGCTTGCCTCTTTGCAGGTCGATGATCGGCTGGTAGACCAGGCGAACGGCTCCGCGACTGAGCAGTTGCAAGTGCGCCCTGCGCACTTCCGCGGGAATGATCCCGACACGGCTTCTTCGCCCGAATTCCGCGTAGGCCTGGGCGAACACCTGTCGCAATGCCTGCAGGAATAGTCGCGTGGGTTCGGACTCGAACTGGCGAGGCCATCGGCCGTAAAGAGCAAGTATGGCGATTACCCGACCATCAGGATCGTCAATCGGGAACGCCGCGGAGGAATGGATTCCTGCGGCATGTGCTGCCGAGGCCCATGGCGCGGCACCATGATCGACGAGATACGAACGATTGCTTTCGATGGATCGGCTGCGCCAAGCCCTCGCCTGCGGCGAATGACCAAAGATGCTCCGTGCGTCCATGACCAACGAGCCGATGCCCATTGATTCGATTGCATCCATGTAGGGTGCAAATCCTGATGAGGTGAATTCGTAGATGATGCGGGCATCGCTATCCGGCCGGCCCAGCGCCAGCGCCACGAGGCCGAGCTGCCCCGACAAGCGGTTCATCGCGCCATTCACGAACTCCGGCCAGCTCCCCGCATGCATGCGCCACTGTTCCAATTCGACGACCAGTCGATGGCGATCAAGCGATAGCCGGTACTGTCCTTCCATTTGCGCCTTGAGTTCCTGACGCATTCGGGCCGTCAGGATCGCCGCTAGCGCACTGCGACGCTCATGCGGCCAAGGCAGTTGCGCCACCGCACGATGCAACAAACGAAGTGCCAGCCACATGAATTCGACCGACGCACTCAGCGGTAGCCCAGCCAGTTCGAACCACGCTCCTAGACGTTCGGCACGGATTTGCTGACTTTCATGCGTAATCGAAGGCGCAATCAGGCCAAGAAGATAGCGACGTGCGAAAACCGTTGGATCAAGCAGTCCTTCGAGTTCAAGCAATGCGAAGGCCTCGCTGGCCTGTGAATCGGCGCGGAGGATTCCCGGTACAGCGCTCGCCGCCTCGCGAACGGCTTCGCTCAGGCACACGCGACCCGCTCGCAGGAGTTCCCGAGCGTTCGGCGCATAGGGATCGACGTCGAACGGGAGCATCCGCCGGACCGCCGTCAGGGTCGGTTCCGCGTCAGCGACTGCGTGGGCACCATCCATGGGTGGAGAATGCGTCATGGCAGGCCTCCGACCCGATGACACCACTACCTGCTTCGACATTCAAGTGCCACATCCGGGGCGCCGCCACCATCCCCGACCCTGAACGAGCGACCTCCCTGCCCCAGCCTGCCTGGCGGGCTTGTCATTCGCCGGGATCGTCAATAAACTCGACGGCTTGCCCACAGTGGGCTGGAGCTGCGTGATGAAAGTCCTCTCGTCATTGAAGTCCGCCAAATCCCGGCACCGCGACTGCAAAGTCGTGCGCCGTCGCGGCAAAGTCTTCGTCATCTGCAAGAGCAATCCCCGTTTCAAGGCCCGTCAGCGCTGAGCTGTCGGCGCCGACGGCGCGCCGGTGCGATAATCACGCCCATTTCAGGACGTTGCGCACGGATCGCAGCGGTGACACTGCATCACGTCGCGCAATCTGCTAAAAGCGGTGGCGGCGCGCGTGACGCGCCCCGGGGAGGCTCGCGATGAATCGCTCAATTGCAGTCGTTGCCATGCTTGCAGCTGGAATGGTCTTTTCGGCAGGGTTCGGTGCTGCTCGCGCGGATACGCTGAAAGTACAGGTGCGCCGTGAGGTGCACATGGCTATGCCCACCCGCGGCATGACCATGGCGCAGGTCCTCAAGCGCTTTGGTCCACCGGAGCGCAAGCTCCCTGTCCGCGGAGGCGGCAGCCGCTGGCAGCCACCGATCCATCGGTGGGCCTACCCAGGTTACGTCGTCTACTTCGAACGAAGCATCGTGATCCACAGCGTCGCGGATGCGCCATCTGGTGAGCATCCGGTGCACTGATGGCACTTGCTGATGTTTGGCGATGGCCTGCGGAGTGGGAATCACAGGCCGGGGTAGTTATTGCCTGGCCCCACGCGGGTACCGACTGGGCACCTCGGCTGGACGAGGTTCAGGCAACCTATGTCGCACTGGTTGCGGCACTCACCCGTTTCGAGGCCTGTCTGCTGTGCGTGGCCAGCGAGGACCTGAAGCATCACGTCTCAGATCAGCTGAACCAGGCAGGTGTTGCGCTGGATCGGGTCCGTTGGGCTTTGGTGCCCTACCACGACACTTGGTTGCGCGATTCGGGTCCCATCGTGCTCACGGGACGCGGCGGCTACTGCTATGCCGACTTCCGCTTCACCGGCTGGGGAGGCAAATTCGCCGCCGAATCCGACGACGCCCTGGTACGTAAGCTCATCGACTCGCGGGTCTTGGCCGCGGGCATCCATGCACGTCACGATTTCGCACTCGAAGGAGGCGCCATCGAGGGTGACGGCGCGGGAACCGTGATGACCACATGGCGATGCCTGCACCAACGCCACCCGCGGTCAACTCGGGATGATCTGGATGAAATCCTTCGGCAGGCGTTGCACGCAAAGCGGGTGCTCTGGCTGGAGGAGGGCTACCTGCTTGGCGACGATACGGACGCCCACATCGACACGCTCGCACGTTTTACCCCCGACGGCGGGATCATTCACCAGGCCTGCGACGACCCTGCTGACGTTCATCATGTCCCACTGGCCGCCATGCATGCGGAATTGACCCACCTGCGCGACATGCAGGGGCGCCCCTACCCCTTGCACGCCCTGCCCTGGCCACGACCGATCCTCGATGGTGACCGGCGTCTCGCCGCGTCGTACGCCAATTACCTGGTGATCAATGGCGCGGTACTTGTGCCGGCATACGATGATCCAGCCGACGACGAAGCGGCGCGCATCATCGGCAAAGCGCACGCAGGACGGGAAATCCTTCAGATCGCCTGCCGTCCCCTGATCTGGCAAAACGGCAGCCTGCATTGCATCACCATGCAATTGCCGGCTGGCACGCTCGCGGCCGACGCCAGCTAAACTGCTGCTTTAGACTCGCGCTCGTTGCCATGGCTCGCACCACCACGCTCACCTTGGCGCTGCTGCAGCAGCGCAATCATGGATCCGCAAGCGAAAACCTGGATGCCATCGCCGCCGACCTGCGCGCGGTGGCGAACCGCGGGGCCCAGCTCGTCTTGCTTCAGGAACTGCACAACGGCCCCTACTTCTGCCAAACAGAGGACGTTGCCGAATTCGATCGCGCTGAAACCATCCCCGGTCCGACCACGGACCGACTTGCGTCGCTGGCATCCGAACTCGATCTAGTGATCGTTGCCTCCCTGTTTGAACGGCGCGCGCCCGGTCTCTGTCACAACACGGCCGTGGTTCTCGACCGGAAAGCAGGAATCGTCGGCAAGTACCGGAAAATGCACATTCCGGATGATCCGGCGTTCTATGAGAAGTTCTACTTCACGCCCGGAGACCTGGGCTTTGCCCCGATCGATACTTCGTTGGGACGACTGGGCGTCCTCGTATGCTGGGACCAGTGGTATCCGGAAGCTGCGCGGCTGATGGCGCTTGCCGGCGCCGAACTACTGCTTTACCCGACCGCCATCGGTTGGGATCCTGCTGATCCGGATGCCGAGAAGGTTCGTCAATTCGAAGCCTGGGTCACGGTACAACGCGGCCATGCCATCGCCAATGGTCTGCCCTTGGTTGCCTGCAACCGGGTTGGCTTTGAACCTGCGCCTGATGAGGGACGAGGCATCCGATTCTGGGGCGGTAGCTTCGCATGCGGCCCCCAAGGCGAGTTGCTCGCCCAAGCAGGCCACGATGACCCGGAGCGGCTACTGGTCAAGCTGGACCTCGAACGAAGCGAAGCGGTGCGCCGCATCTGGCCCTTTCTCCGGGATCGTCGCATCGACGCCTACGGGGACCTCCTGCGCCGTTACCGCGACTGATGCAGCAACCGGAGCCAAGCAGCGCCATGGGCGCACTGCCCGAGCAGCCAGTCCTCCGCGTCACGTACGCGGAGGTTGAATTCGTGCTGCTGGGGACTGCGCATGTGTCGCGCCAGAGTGTCGAGGCGGTCCACAAGATGCTGGATGAAGAGTCCTTCGACGCCGTCGCGGTCGAACTCTGTCCGAGCCGCGCCGCTGGCTTGCGCGATCCGGAATCACTTCGGCAAATGGACCTGTTCCGAGTGATTCGCGAGGGCAAGGTCGGCATGGTTGCCGCCAGTCTCGCGCTCGGTGCGTTCCAGCGCCGTATTGCCGCGCAGTTTGGCATCGAGCCGGGGGCCGAGATGATGGCCGCCATGGACGGAGCGCATGAACGTGGCCTGCCCTGCTGGCTGATCGATCGCGAGGTCGGCACCACGCTTCGCCGTGCTTGGCGCGGCGTGACGCTGGGCGAACGGACGCGCATCCTCGGCACACTGGCTGCAGGAGTATTTGGGGGCGACGAGACCAGCGAGCAGGAAATCGAGTCGTTGAAGCAAGGCGATCTCCTCGAGGATGCGTTTGGCGAATTCGCGCGCGACTCGGCAACGCTCTATCGCACGCTCATCGAGGAGCGAGACCGATACATGGCCGCCAAGCTCCATCAACATGCCGTGGACTCCCCGGGAATCCGGCGAATACTGGTCGTAATCGGCGCAGGCCACCTGGCGGGACTGGGCCGGCGACTCACAATGCCGGAAAAGTCAGATGCTCGTGATGAACTGCGCGACCTGGACCACGTCCCTCCCGCATCTCGGTGGCCGAAATGGCTTGCGGCCGGCATGGTTGCGACCCTGTTCGGCGTCATCGCCTATGCATTTTTCAAGAATCCTGCGCTCGGCCGAACGGCACTACTGGATTGGGTCCTGCTTACCGCAGGGCTCGCGGCAACGGGCGGCATCTTGGCAGGAGGCCATCCGCTCAGCATCCTCGTGGGCGCGGCCGTCGCACCGTTCAAGCCCATTCGGATCCTGCCACCCGGAGCATTTGCCGCCATGACGGAACTAATGCTACGTCGTCCACGCGTCGCTGACTTCGAAGCGCTCAGGGCAGACCTCGTTGCATGGCGCGGCTGGTGGCGCAACCGGGTGGCGCGCACGTTGCTGCTTTTTATTCTGGTGAACCTTGGTGCGCTCATCGGCGAGTATGTCGCCGGCATACGCATTCTGCACTCGGTGTTCTAAAGGCAAAATTGAGTTCAACGTCCCGCCATGACGAGTGCCCGTTGGCCACACCGATGCAGCTGTGGGGGCAGTGACCGTCTTCAAGAAATTTGCGGCCGTTCACTGAGACAGTCATGGGTGACACAAACCGACCAAGAGCGGTCGCTGCCGCGTGGGATTGCGTTGCTCAATAGCGGCCGTTGGGGATCGAATGCCTCCCGGCTACGGAATCGCTCGGAGCCGCGTCGTCTCAGGCTTGGCTGCAGCCTGTGCTCCAAACGGCGCTGCGCCCAACGGTGCGCCCGGCTGCACGCCTCCATCGCCACGATGGTGCCGGCCGGCTGCTGAGCAAGCCACGCGGCAAAGGCATCACGCTTCAATTCCTGCCGACGCAATACATGCCCGGCGGCATCCATCTCGCATACCGAGAACACTCGCTTCGCCAGATCCACACCCAGGGTTATAGTGCCCAAGGAAACTTCCTCCTCGGTTGACGGTTGTGTCGAAACACGATCATGACCCTCGCGGCCGAAAGGGGAAGAAGTCTCTTTTGACTCGTTCGAAGCAGACGCCGTGAGACCGAGCACCGTTTCCTGTTGTGTGTCCGTGCTCCGCGCGGCTCAACGCGGCGTTAGCTGGCACTAAAGGAAGGAGACTCGCGATGTCGAAGCTGATCGCCATCATGTCCATGTCGCTCGATGGCTATGTCGCCGACCGCAACGGTGGCGTGGCCGAAGTGATGGGCTGGTACATGACCTCGGGGGACACAGAAGTTCATACCGGGGGGGCGGACCCCATGACGCTCAAGATGTCTGAAGCGAGC
>JAKAEJ010000009.1 GCA_021818335.1 Pseudomonadota bacterium
CACCCCGGTCGCGGCCAGGGTGAGCGAAAACAACACGAAGGCAATCGCGGAGGCCAGGCCCAGATTCCACCAGTCGAAGCCCTGGTTGTACATGAGGTAGAGGACCGAGAGCGTACTCTGCAGGGGCCCCCCTTCCGTGATGACGTAGGGCTCCGCGAACAACTGGAAGTAGCCGACCATTGTCAGCAAACCGACCGTCATCAGCGTCGGTCCGAGCAAGGGCAATGTAATGTGCCGCAGTTGCGTCCAGCTGCCCGCGCCATCCAGGCGCGCTGCTTCGTAAAGTTCCTCTGGAATGGCCTGCAAACCGGCCAGCACGATGATCATCGCGTAACCGAAATTCTTCCATGTCGCGAACAGGATGATCGTGGGCATGGCGAGACGCGGACTGCCCAGCCAGTCGATGGGATGCAGGCCGAAAAGGGCCATCACGTAGTTGACGATGCCGTAGCGCTTCTCAAACAGGTACTTCCAAATGACCGCCACGGCGACGAGATTGGTCACCACGGGCGTGAACAGGGCAAGACGGAAGAATCCTCTCCATCGCGCCAGCCTGGAGTGCACCAGCAATGCGGCGCCGGTCGCGGCCGCAACGGACAACGGAACGCCCGCAACGACGAAATACAGCGTGTTGCCGAGTGCACGCCAGAACAGCCCCATGCGCAGAACGGCAACGTAATTGTCCAAACCAACGAACTGCAGGTTCTTCAGGCTGCCCAATGCATACAAGTCAAAATCGGTCAGGCTGAGGCCAGCCGCCAGAATTACGGGGACCAGGAAAAACACGGAGATCACGGCCAATGCAGGCGCCACGAAGATCCACCCTGCAATCCTCTGGTCGGACTTCATGGCGGCAACCTGCCATGAGCAATCATCCATCGTCGCTTGGCAAGAATGGCATTGGCCTTGCGGTCCATGAGCTTCGCGGCCTGCTCCACGCTGAGATCGCCCCATGCGGCACGTGCTGCGATCGTCTGCATTTCCCGCACGATCTGCTCGTATTCGGCAATTCGAGGTACCGCGCGTACGCGTTCGAGCTGCGACCTGAATGCGACAGCAAATCGATTCCCGGCAATGTCTGGCTGCGACCAGCTGGCGCGGCGTGGAGGCAAGTCACCGGTTAGGCGATGGAACTGATCCTGCACGGCGGGCCGTGACAAGTATTCGATCAGCTTCCAGGCTGCGGCCTTGTGCCTGCTGTTGCGGAAAATCACCAGGCTCGCTCCACCCGCGATGCCCGTGTTGCTGTTTCCGCCAGTGGGTCCCGGAAGTGGAGCTGTGGCCCAGTCCCGCTGTACGGCCTTGGGCATCTGCGTGGCGAACTCCCGGATCATCCACGGTCCCGATACGTAGAACGCGAAGTGCCCTCGGGCAAATTCCATGGGCACGCTGGCGATTTGGGTATCGTCTACGCGCGGCGCATAGCCCTGACGAAAGAGTTCGACGTAGAACCGCAACGCCTGCTCGAATCGTGGCGACTGGAAATTGCCGTACTGGTCGTGATCCCTCAGGAACGAACCGGGCTCCTCCAGCGAGAGTGATACCAGTTGCTCGAACTCGTTGAGCGGAAGCAGCGCAGCCCATTGACCCGGCCGCGCCTGGGCCTTGATGGCTGCCATCATCCGCGTCCAATCTGCCCAACTCGCCGGCGGTTGCGAAAATCCGGCCGCGGCCAGGATGTCCTTGCGATAGAAGATCAACCGCGTATCCACGTACCAGGGAATCCCATAGACGCGACCCCCGATCACATTGCCGCGCCAGATGCCCGGGAAATAGTCGGTCGGGCTGACGACACGCGAACGTGAAATGTAGGGCTGCAGCGGCGTGAGGGCGCGCAGCGCAGCCATCTCTGGGATCCAGGTATTCCCCATCTGTGCTACGTCCGGCGTACTGTCACCGGCATAGGCCGTCAGCAGCTTTGCATGGGCCGCAGCCCAGGGCAGTTGTTGCACCTCGACACGAATGCCCGGGTTTTCCCGCTCGAAACCGCGGACCAGTTGCGCAGCAACCCGGCCTTCCTGTCCCATGGCCCAGAATTGCAGCACGATGGGACCCGGGCGCGCCGACGTACAGCCATCGAGAAGTCCGGCCAGCGCCAGAAGCCAAATCAATCCAATGCTCAGCCGCCGGGGATCCATGGATTGCAGAGTACTACTGCGCTGCGGGATGGCCGTCCAGCCAGCCGCCTGTGAATCCGGCGCGCTGCAACCCTCGCCGAATGTAGGGGTTGCGGCGCATGACCCGCCAGACGAAGCCGGAGCGATAGTTTTCGATCATCAGCAGAATGGGCCCCTGATCGATGCCGAGCCGCTCCGTATCAACCCAGCCTACGCCAGGCACCACCCTGCCGTTGCGGGGGGCTACGCCAACCTCGGGGAAGCTCGGATTGAATGCATCCACATAGCCGAAGCGACCCTCGATGACCTTGCCATACTTGGCCTGCATGGCCTCGACCATGGGAATGACGATGCGGGGGGCGAATGCAATCGAGCCGAGCGCCGCGGTTGGCGCAATGGTGCCATCGTCGCGTGTTCCACGGATTCCCGCACCCCTCGCCGCATAACCGAAGAACACGCGCTGCGATCGACCGTAACCTTCCACCAGGTCGCCGGGCCCATCGCATGCAGTCAGGCCCCATAGATTCCTGCCATACCCGGTCCAGCCCATGGGGTTTGCGATGGCATAGTCGCGCTGCGATTCCGTCGCGCGTCGACTGTTGATGAAGTAGTCGATGCGCTTGCTTCGCATGAAGGCATCCTGGATTCCGCGGAAATCGATCCAAGATTCTGAATACTGGTGCCCGAATAGCGGCGCAAATCCCAGCTGTTCCCGGCCAAAGTATCGCCCCCAGGTCCGCGGGTAAGTCGCTGCCCAAGCCGACCACGCGTCCCGGCCAACGGCATGCGTCGGCGAACCGAGCGCCTCGACGTAGAGAATCATGCCTTCGTCGTAGCCCTGCCAATTGGCCTTGATAAAGCCCCGCTCCGGCGTCCAACCCATGCTCACAAGCGGTGGATCCACCTGCATCCAGGTCCAGTCGACGCGATCGTACAGCTCCCGTGCCAGCTTGCGGATCTCGTGCTCTCGTGGCGTGTCACGGTTGTAATAGCTCATGTCAAACAGCACGCCGCCCATCAGAAGCGCCGTGTCGATGCTGGACAGCTCAATGCCCGGCCAGCGCTCTCCCGTACGCATGTCCAGAAAGTGGTAGTAGAACCCCTTGAATCCCGTCACGCCCCGGGTGGCACGGCCCTCCGGGGCATTGCGGAAAAATCGCAGCGTGGCAAGCGTGCGCTTCACGGCTTGCGCCCGCGTGATCCAGTCGCGCTCGACGCCAATGGGATATGCGGTCAGCGCAAAGCCGACGGCGGCGATACTGGAAAAGGAGGGACCCGGGTAATGGTCCGGCGCCAACCCATTGGCGGGGTTCGTCGTGTCCCAAAAGTAATCGAACGTGCGATGCTCAATCGTCGCAATCAGCCTTGGTACCGGGTGTTCGATCGGCAAGGAAGCTTCGCCCACGGATCGCGGTCCTTGCGCCGCGGCCAGAGCCGGCAGGATCGTGAGCCAAAAGGTAATGAGCGAATTCCGGTATCTGGACATCAGGACCTCAACGGGGGAAAAGCCGCGCACGGACTGAAAGGTCCGCGCGCGGAAGCACGCACACACGCTCACACACCCCGCATGGCCCTCCTGGCCATGGAGACTGAATCCAATCCGGCTCGCACAGACTGCACGGCACCGATGTCACCCGTGCTGTACATGAACCCGCCTCAGGCAGGTGCTGCGCAGCGGCGGTCGATAAAAGCCTGGTGCGCCGGCATCACCGCAACGCAACTGTCGATGACCTGGGCGACGCCGCCCACCAGCTGGGCGAGCTCGGAATCACTGATCTGGTCAACCAGCGGATGGTAGCCACGGGGCATCAAATTCTGCCCAATCATCACCTGCACCCAACTCAGTTCCGCGAACATCTCATTGCATTCGTAGAAGACCAGACCGCTGTCCATGAACAAACGTATCCGGTGCGCAAGATGGGGCGGAATCTCCATCCCGACGCATTCACGCCACAGAGGCGCGTCATTGCGCTGAGTGGCGTGGTAATGAAGGATCAGAAAGTCGCGTATGCGTTCGATCTCAAATGAAAGTTGCTGGTTGTACTCGTCCTGCACGACCGGACTGAAGTCGTTCCACGGCATTACGGCGAGCAACCGCGCGATGCCGGATTGGATGAGAAAGATGCTCGTGGACTCCAGTGGCTCCAGAAAGCCGCTCGCCAAGCCGAGCGCAACCACGTTACGGTTCCAGAATTTGCGTCGGCGACCGGGCGTGAACCGCAGGAGTCGCGGCTCGCCAAGTGGTGCGCCGTCCAGGCTCGCTCGGAGGCTTGCGGTGGCTTCGTCGTCACTGATATGCCGGCTTGAATAGACATAACCGTTGCCGGTTCGGTTCTGCAATGGAATGCGCCATTGCCAACCCGCGGACTTCGCACTGACACGCGTGTACGGTGTCGGTGGCCCAACCTTTGCGCAACCCATGGCTACCGCGCGGTCGCAGAACAACCAGCGCGAATAGTCGTCATAACCCGTGTGCAGGGCCTGCTCAATCAGCAAGCCACGGAACCCCGAGCAATCCACAAACAGGTCACCTTCGATGCGCGTGCCGCTCTCGAGCTGAACGGCAGTCACATCGCCCCGCTCGGGGTGGAGGTGAACATGCGCGATTTTGCCCTCGGTGCGTCGCACGCCGCGCTGCTCGGCATAGCCGCGCAAGTAACGTGCGTAGAGTCCCGCATCGAAGTGATAGGCGTAGTGGATGTCGGCCAACGGCGAGTTGGCGGGGGCATCGCTCGAGGACGGCATGAATTTTCCAAGCACCGCGGCGGCGGTGTTGATGGAATAGTCGTTCAATGGCCTGGCGATGCCCCTCTGCCGCGCCTTGAGCCAAAACTGATGGAACGCCAGCGGGCCGATGTCGTGGCCGAGCTTGCCAAACCCGTGGATGTAGTTGTCGCCGATGCGCCCCCAGTCGCGGAACTCAATGCCCAACTTGAAGGTGCCCTGGACCTGGCGAACGAATTCGATTTCGTCAATACCAAGCAGATCGTTGAATCGCCTCAAGTGGGGGACCGTTGCCTCGCCCACACCGACCGTGCCAATTTCCTCCGACTCGACCAAGTGAACTGCATAGCGAGATCCCAGCACCTTGGCGAACGCGGCCGCGGCCATCCACCCTGCCGTACCGCCGCCGACGATGACGATTCGCTGGATTGCTTGACGATCTTTCATGGACGGTCATCACCAGGGGACAGGCGTCATACTGGCCAGTCGCGTATCCACTTCGACCCGCGCCGGACCACGCAAGGGTCCGGCGCGGGTCGCTCGCATCAGAACTTCACGCCAACGGTCAGTTTGAGGTAACGCGGATAGCCGGAGATCTCGCCGAGGGTGTTGTACGAGACCGGGTACTTGTTGAGAACCCCATTGCTGCCGTAATTCTCGATGTAACTCGAGTAGTTATGCCAGTTGAACAGGTTGATGATGTCCGCACGCGCGTACGCGTCCAAGCCGTACAGCTTGAAGTTCTTGGTGAACTGCACCGAGAAATCACGATACCCCCAAATGCGGCCGCCGATCAGGAAGTGCGAACCTTCTGGCGTGGCCGCCACGGGAACGCACCCACTGGGCGTGTTGGGATCGTTGTAGCAAGCCAGATTGACACCCGGAATCGGAGTCGCCAAGGTGAGTCGTGCACCCATGGCAATGTCCCACGGTCCTTTCAACGTTCCGGCGATCACCAGGCGCTGCTTCGCGACGGGCTCGCTGATGAACGGGTACTGCCACGGATACTGCGCGTCGAACGAGTAGTTGTTGTTGAGCGCCTGGTTATCCATGTTCCACTTGGCATCCGTCCACGTGTACGCAACCGTCAGTCCCCAACCCGATTGTTCCGTGTAGGGCTTGTCGGCCGAGACCAGCAACTGCGTCGTGCGCGTCTGCAGCGAATTTCCCCAGAGGATCAGGTTGCCAAAACCGGGCAAAGGATAGGTCCATGGCTGGCCAACACCGCCCCACGGCTCGTTGACCCAGAAGGCACCACCGGGTGCGCGATTGCCAAGGAAACCTGTCAATCCGTCGTAGCTCAGCACGCGCGACACTGCAACGCTGGTATTCCATTCGCCGATGCGGTTGCGCATGCCCAACGTGAACTGGTCGGAATACGGCGTCTTCAGGTTGTTGGGCATCATGTCAACTTCCTTGCCCGTGAACGATCCACCCATCAATGCCTGCAGCGCCGGAATGTTCAGATACGATGGATTCCACGTGTAACAAGGCGTCTGACCGCTCTGGCATGGTTGGGATGCCGTGCCGAAGTAGATCGTTGGCTGTGACAGGACGTACTTCGTCTGCTCGAGCTGCAGCAAATCGTAAAGGTTGTGGTTGTAGGTGCGACCGATCGCACCGAAGATCACATGCTTCTGGCGGCCATTGATGTCATACGCAAAGCCAAGGCGCGGCGAGAAGTGCCACTTGGCGCTGCGGCTATGACCATTGCTGACGTAGTCGTTAATGTTGATACCACCCTGCGCGAGCTGCTGGGCGTACGTGACACCAGGAGCCGCACCCGGCGCCTGGGTGTTGAGCGCTGCCAGCACCGGCCCCGGCGTGACATAGTTGAGGTAGGCCGGGCTGCGGTCGTAGTCAGCGCGCACGCCCAGATTAAAGGTCCAGTAGCGATTGACTGTCCAGTTGTCCTGCAGGAACGCGTCCATCAGCGTGTTCTTGCTGACTGAGACGGGGCTGAGACCTGGCACGGGGGAACCAAACTGGACCTGATAGGGCGTGCTCTCGGTACCAGTGGTTGGTGAAACCTTGTAGTAGAACAGCGCATTGCTGTCACCGGCATCCTGTGCAGTCAACGTGATCCGCTGGATGTCGAATCCGGCCTTGATGACGTGGTCGCCGTGCCAGGTCAGGCCATCGTACGTGAAGTGGTCGAAAATGCCTGTGCCACGCTGGCCCTTGTTCTGGAATGCAAGCGGCGAATTGCCGGTCTGCAGGATGACCTGGTTGGGATTGAGTGGATAGTTGGTGTTGATAGCTGCCGTGTAGGCGTTGCCAATGCCCAGGACGATAGGCGTCGGCTGATAAGCCGCGTCCTGCCAGGTTGCCTCCAGTCGGTTGAACCAGTCATACCCGCTGTGCTCCCACGCCAGATCGGCGGTCTTCTGGAAATTCTCGGTGTTGAGACCGGCAGAACGTGTCATGACGCCGCCGACCCCACCGATCGCGGACTCATTGCGAATGTGGGATTCCAGCACGAATCGATCGTGGCTCGTCGGCTCATAGTCGATTTTCGCAAACCAATTGTTCTCGCGGAACGGAAGGCTCGCGGGCCCGATCTGCGATTGGACACCTGCCGGCAACTGGCTGACATAGACCTGCGGTGCGTTTGGAACCACCGTGGTCGGCGTGTCGAACTTCTTGCCCTCGTAGGCAATGAAGAAATGGGCCTTGTTCTTGATGATGGGCCCACCGAAATCGAAGCCGTAGTCGCGGTCCGTCGACGGCGTCTTGGGCGGCTGGGCGTTTTCGGCCGGCGTGGCGGCACGCATGCCCGAACTGTTGAAGCTATAGAACGCCTCGCCTTGGTAGTGATTCGTTCCAGATTTGGTCGCTGCGACGATAGCAGCGCTCGACAGCATGCCGTACTCGGCTTCCTGACCGTTGGTGATCACCCGATATTCGCCGATAGCCAACTGCGGGAACGGATTGCCTTGGCTGGAGTTCTGTCCGACGATGCCACCCTGCAGCACCAGATTCTTCTGGCTGACGCCATCGATGTACACGTTGATGGCGCTGTCCGCTTGGCCACCCGCCTGCAAATCGGTGTTGCCGTTGGCGGCCCGGCTAAACACCATGCCGGGGACGGTATCGGCAAACTGCAGGAAGTTGCGGGATGCCGCGGGCATGTTCTGGATCTGATGCAGGGAGACGAAGCTGCCCACCTGTGACGTGGTGACATCCTGGGTATTGAGTGCAGTGCCGCTGACCTTAACCGTGGCCAACTCGGTGGCGTTCTGCTCGCTGGCAGCTCCTGCGGCCAGATCTAGCGTCATCGTCGATGCGACGTTGAGCTTGACGGTCTGCGATGCGCCCGACCCGGCTCGCACCGAATAAACCCCGGGCGGCAGCCCCACCAGAACGTATACGCCCTTGGTGTTGGCATGGGTCGTGCGAGTAAGTCCGGTATCAATCTCGCGCACGGTGACGACGGCGTTGGGCGCCGTGGTGCCGCGAAGCGTGGCGTCGGCGCTGGCGGCTAGCGCAGTGTTGGGCACGACGCTACCCACTCCGACCAGGGAAGTTGCGATCAAGCTGGCCAACAATTTTCTCTTGAAGCTACGGGACGTTTGCATGGGTTCCCCTCTCGGGCAAGTTGGGACTAGCGGTTCTTGGGTATTGCAGAGGTACTACGTCGACGCGCGTCAGGTTCGATCTGCGTGCGTTTCTTCTCTTCTAATGGCGTTGGCGATGTCGTCTTGGAGCCATTCATGCCGCATGACGCGCGGAGCACCAACTCGGGAGCCAGCATCTGCACACTGTGCAACTGGGCCTTTGTCTGTCCGTCGGATGCAACGAGCGCGACCAACTGGTCAAAGGCACGCCCGCCCAGATCGGCAATGCGCACGCGGACGGTTGTCAGCGGTGGTTGCGTGAAGCGTGCCGATGGGATGTCGTCGTAGCCCGCCAGCGCGATGTCATCGGGCACTCGCAGTCCGGCCTCGCCGAGTGCGAACAAGCAGCCTATGGCCATGGAATCGTTAGCCGCAAACAAAGCCTGCGGCAGCGGCTTCTGCCGCGCAATCAGGCTGCCCGCGCGATAGCCTGATTCCTCGCTAAAGTCACCCGGAACGACTTGAGGCTCGACGCCAGGCAACAATTCACGAAGCGCATCGAGGTAGCCCTGCAGGCGTTCCTCCGCGTCAAGGTTACCTTTGGGGCCCGCAATGAACGCGATATGGCGATGGCCACAGTGGGCCAGGTGGCGCGTCATCGCATACGCCCCCGCACGATTGTCCACTGCGAGCGCCGGCAGCCGCGTATGTCCATGGACGGGGTTGAGCAGTATCGCCGGCAGCGTCGGCGGCAGATATTCCTCGACAAAGCCCGGATCGGCATGCGGCGACATGATCAACAGGCCGTCGACGCGACCGAGCATGGCCTGCAACGCGATGGCCGTCTCGCCCGCGTCGCCATGTGAACTGGACAGGAGCAAATGGTAACTCTGCGCGCGTGCGGCCCGGTCGATGCCCCGGATGAGTTCGGAAAAGAACTCGCCGTGCATGTCCGGCAGCAAGGCGCCGATGGTCTGGGTTCGCCGCGTGATCAGGCTTCGCGCAGCACTGTGCGGGACGTAACGCAGGCGCGCGGCCACTTCCTGCACATGGCTGCGGACCTCGGGTGCGACGTTGTCGCGACCGTTGAGGGCTCGCGAGACCGTGGCCACCGAGACCTCGGCTTCGCGCGCCACGTCTTTGATGGTTATTGCCACCTGCCTTGCCCCGCCGCGGTCACGGCCCATAACGAACTCGCGCGGACTGTAAACGTTTGCAGACCCCTTTGCAAAACGATTTTTTTATGATGCTTTGCAATATAAACGCGAGGCGAAACACGCATTTGGCAAGTGCTTGTCGCACCAGCCTCCAATTCCCCGGTACGGCGTCGCACAACACCATCGCTATTGCATGGCAGCATGTAAACGTTGTCGGCCAGGTGGGCCGGTCACTGCAAATCGGGCGTGCCTGCCAGCCAACCGCCCGTGAACCCAGCCCGTTGCAGGCCATCCACGATCACGGAATTGCCACGCATGACGCTCCATTCAAGCCCGCTGCGATAGTTTTCCAGCATCATAAGAATGGGCCCTTGGTCGATGCCGAGGTACTCAGAATCGAACCAGCCCTCGCCCGGCACGACCGAACCGGAATCAGGCGTGACGCCGGCGTAGGTAAAGCTGGGATTGAATGCATCGAACAGACCGTACTGCCCTTGAATGTATGCGCCGTACGTCGAAAGCATCGACTCCATAGTCGGAATGACGATCGCCGGTGCAAAGGCGATAGACCCCAGCGCCGCCGTGGGTGCTACGGTCCCGTCATCGAAACTGTCCTGCCGACCCGCGCCGCGGGCATAGTAGCCCTTGAAGCTCCGCACTTGCCCGGTTGCGGAGGTCAACGTGAAGTCACCCGGTCCATCGCATGCTGTAAGTCCCCAAAGGTCTGCGCCATAGCCGGTCCAGCCCATCGGATCGGCTATGGCGTAACTCTGCTGAGCTTCAGCTGCGCGTCGGCTGTTGATGAAATAGTCGATGCCTTGCGCTCGCATCCACACATCCTGGATTCCGCGGAAGTCGATCCAAGCCTGCGAATATTGGAATCCGAACATCGGTCCGAAGCTGAGGTATTGCCGACCGTAATACGTGCCCCAGAACGCGGGGTAGGTGGATGCCCAGGCATTCCATGCGTCAGCCGAAACGGGATAGGTCGGCGAACCCATGGCTTCGATGTAGAGGATCATCGCTTCGTTGTAGCCCTGCCAGTTGTATGGCGAGAACCCGGTTTCCGGAGTCCACGCCAGATTGATCAACGGAGGATCAGCTTGCGTCATCCACGGCCAGTCGACGTCGCCAAACAGCTGGTTGGCCAGCGTTCGAATCTGCAGTTCGGTACTGTTTGCCTGGTCAAAATAGCTGGCATCAAACAATACGCCCGCCATCAACAGCGCGGTGTCTACCGAGGAAATTTCGGAGGCCCCGTAGCGCACGCCCGTATTGATATCGAGGAAGTGATAAAAGAAGCCATGGTCGCCAGCATCACCCGAACTGGCACTCCCCTGGGGCAGACTGGCCAGGAATTGCAACGTCGTCAGAACCCGCTGCGCTGCCTGGGCGCGTGTCACCCAGCCATTTTGCACGCCAATCGGGTAGGCACTGAGCGCAAATCCGGTCGCCGCAATACTCGCGTATGACGCGCCGGGCCAATGGTCCGGGGCAAGGCCGTTGACGGGATTGGTCGTGTTCCAGAAATACTGGAACGTTTGCTGCTCGACCTGCAACAGCGATGCCGGAATCGCGGGATTCACGAGCAGCGAGAGCGTGGTGGTGGCCGTCTCGCTCCCGCTCGTTGCATCGAGCTTCAATGCGTAGGTGCCAGGTGCCACGGCTCCGTCCACCATGAGTTGTTCGCTCTGCTGGCCGCTTGACGCGGTGGTGGTGCCGGCCGTGAGGGTGATGCCCGATGGCGCATTTCCAAGATTCACGGCTACGGGAATAGAAGTCGAGGGACTGACGTTGAGCAGAAAGCTCCCGTTGCCGCCCGCGGGTACCGCAAGGGCGGAAGGATCAGCCGAAATCTGCAGGCTCGAAGCTGCCGTGCCGACCGCACTGTTGGGCGCAGATGCACTCCCACCGCCGCAGGCGGACAGGACCAGGGATCCGATCAGAACAAGGGCAATGACCCGTCGCTGCACAAGACGCTTCCGGTAGGGACAAGCAACGATGCTAGACCAGCGTCGTACCTGTGTGGGGTGAAAAACAAAAACGGTCGCTTGCGAGATCCTCCGACTTGCTGCCGATCTGGATGCTCATTCACCAAGTGGATCAGGCCTTCGACATCCCGCTACCCGCTGCACGTCGGCAACATATTTCGTAGTCTCGCCTTGCGCTCGGGCTACCTCCGCGAGAGTCTGCCAACCACGCGCGCAGAGCGCGCCAACGCGAGGTCCGTATTGCACGGACTTTCGCGCCAGGCGGGCCGCACGCGGCCAGTTGCCATTTGCGAGCGCGACCTCTGCGCGATCTTGGAGCAAGTCGGGGGCCTTCGGGTCAAGGACCAGTGCCTGATCCAGCAACGAGCCTGCACGCGCGTAATCGCCAGTGTGCATGGCCGTTTTCGCCCGGGCTGCCAATGCATCGATGCCAGATCGACCTAATGGATGGATTTGCAGGACCGAATGGTCATCTGCACCAGCTTCTTGGATGTCGGCGAGCATGCGCGCGGTACTGACGGACGTCGATACCTGTTCGGTTCGCGACGCGGGCTTGTTCACCGCACACGCGTCCAGGACAAGCACCAGCGCAAGCAAGGCACCTAGCCGCTGTGCTCGGGTTTCTGCCCTTGCAACCAGTGCCTGAATTGGTCGAGCAGACACGTATCCTCCTCCGTAGGCTCATAGCCTTCTATGAATGGCAATTGTCGAGCACCATCGCATTCGCTCGACTCAAGGTGGCCGCTTGTCGGATTGATCCAGCGCAGGTCAAGTCCCGGTAACGGCGCTGCGGACATCGGCTTCGTGGGCAATTTGTCAAACAGTCGCATCCAGACCGGCAATGCTCCAGTGGCACCCCAAAGCGCTGTCGGCCGGTCGTCATCGCGCCCGACCCACACGACGGCCAAATCACTGCCCGTGAACCCGGCAAACCACGAATCGCGCTGCCCCTCGCTCGTACCAGTCTTGCCAGCAGCGTGCAGCACTCCCAGCGGTGATGCGCCCAGTGCACGCGCTGTCCCCATGATAGGTACTTGCTGCAAGGCCCAAGTCAGCAGGCGAACCGCGACTTGGTATTGTGGCTGAACCACCGCGCTGTCGTAACGTTTCAGGAGATGCCCGTCGGCACCGAGTACACCACGCACGGCACGCAGGGGTTCCGGGCGGCCGCCACTGGCTACGAATTGGTAGAGCTCGGCCAGTTCGTACGGCGACAGGTCCTGCGCACCCAACAACAGCGACGGATCCGGGTTGATCGGCGTCGACAACTCGAACGAGGAGAGGAACTGACGTATACGCGGTAGTCCCAACTGCATACCCAAGCGCACGCTCGCCTGGTTGTAGGAATGCGCCAAGGCATCCACGAGCAATACCGGACCGTGGCTCTGGTTGTCGTCGTTCCGCGGCGACCAGTGGTGCCCGTTAGGCAGCGACACGTCAATCGGCTCATCCTGCAGTACGCTGGCGAGCGACCACCGTTGGGGTTGCGCAAGCGCGACGAGGTAGACAAAAGGCTTGATTGTCGAGCCAATTTGCCGGTGTGCGTCGAGCGCACGATTGAATCCGGGCGTGCCGGGGTCGCGTCCTCCGACCAGGGCTCGCACTGCGCCGCTTCGTGAATCCGTCACGACCACCGCGCCCTCAAGACCGCGCCCGCGCGGTCCCAATGCTGCCAGCGTTCGGGACAACGCGCTTTCAGCATCCAGTTGAGCCGAAGGATCAAGGGTGGTGTAGACGGAAAGGCCGCCGGCACGCAGGCGGGCAGCGCCAAAATCCTGCCTCAACTGTCGCCGCACAAGATCCAAAAAATTCGGAAAACGATCCCGCGGTAGACGAGGCTGTGGCGTGACCCCCAGCGGCGTGGCCCGCGCGTAGTCGAGCATCGACCGGCCGATCAGTCCAGTTCGCCAGAATTCATCCAGGACCGTGTTGCGTCGCGCCAAGGCGCGTGCTGGATAGCGGCGCGGATCGTAATAGCTTGGCCCGCGCACCAATCCCACCAGCAAAGCAATTTCTTGAGGCCGCAAAGCCGAAAGCGGACGACCGAAATAAAAACGGCTACCCGCGGCAAAGCCGTGGATTGCCTGACCACCTTGCTGGCCCAGATAAACCTCGTTCATGTAGGCATCGAGGATCCGCCCGCGACTGTAATGAGCCGTGATCAAGATGGAGAGCAATGCCTCGTTGAGCTTGCGAACCAGCGTGCGACTGCGATCAAGGAAAAGGTTCCGCACCAGTTGTTGCGTCAGCGTCGAACCACCCTGTTCCAGGCTGCGTGTGCGCAAATCCGCCAACAGCGCACGCGCAATGCCGGAGAAATCGATGCCGATGTGGCTGTTGAAGTCCCTGTCTTCCACTGCCTGAAGGCCCGTCACCAGCAATGGCGGCAGCTGCGCCAGACGAATAACCTCGCGCTCTTCCTGATGGGCACCGTACAAGGTCGCGATGCGCGCAGGGTCCAAGTGCCACCGGGCCAGCGGCTGTCGCGAAGTCAGGTCAAGCAAGCTCGTCACCTGACCTTGTGCGAGCGTCACCAACACGCGTCGTGGCAACTCGCCTCCGGCTGGGTCAGCATAACCGCGCGATGCAATCACGAAGCGGTCTCCCAGACTGCTCCACGTGCCGGGGACACGCGCGTCGACGCGGTTCGTGTAGTCCGCAAACTCGAGCTCCTGCCTGAGCGTGGCGCCATCCATGGGCACGCCCGGAGCCAAGGCCAGGGGCTCAGCATAGACCCTTGTCGGCTGCGAAAACTCGAGGTCGCCAAACCGCTGCACGACCCGTCGGTTGAGGACCCATGTGTAGGGCACACCAAATCCGAGCACGAGACCCAACCCAAGCCAGCAGGGCCATCGCAGGATGCGCCACCAAGGTCGAAAGCGTTCTCTCGCCGTCATCCTGAATCGCGCCCCTTTGCCAAGCCTGTCTGGCGATCCACCCATGCTGACCGTTCACCGCGCATGTTTACATCCCCCAGCACTTCGCATCGGGCGCAAATGTGCGCGGCCTCACGCCGAGCGCTTCAATAGCAGCCGTATTGTCGGCCACCAAGTCCGCGCCAAGCCGGGCAATCGGCCCGCGCAAGGCCGGGTGCATTGCCAGCGCGCGCAGAATCAAATGCGGGACCGGTATACCAACGGTGGCGAATGGCAAGCTCGCGCGCACGCGTGCGAAAACTTCCGCAGATGGCAAGCGCTCGCCACCTCCCAACTCCAGAATCGCATCGACAGAAACAGGCCGACGCGCTGCAGCAAGCAGTGCGTTGGCGACATCACCAGCATGCACCGGCTGCCGCAAGCCAGTACCTGCGGGAAGAGGGAACAACCGCGATCGCCGAGCACGGAACGCCAATGGCGTGAAGCTTCGATCGCGGCCTGCGCCATAAATGATGGTGGGACGAATAATCGTCCAGCCCGCGCCACGGTCGACGCACGCATTGCGCAACGCGACCTCGGCGTTCTTCAGGCGCATCGCCAGCGCACGCTCGCTCGCAACGGGCGATTCAAGCTTGCTCACCGCACTCATGGAGCTGGTTGCCAGGACACGCGCACCCGGGAGCATGGGTGCATCGGGCAGCCAGGCAGCCAGCGCATCCAGAGGACCCGCGCTGAAAATCCATCTTATTGGCGGTACCACTGGCATGACCTTGCCAAGATCACCCCGCAACCAACGCACGGGCGCCACCGACGAGGGCAATGAATCATGGCGAGTCAATGCAAGGGGACGGATGCCTTTGTCAGCCAACAAAGCCAACAGGAAGTGTCCGACCTGGCTAGTAGCACCAACCACGAGCACTGTCATGTGCTCGGCCTTCGGCACGCGTCAACCACCAGCGAGGCCCTTGATGAGTGCCTGGACGCGCTGGTCATTGGGCTCCAGATGCTGCGCCTGGGCAACGGCTTCCCGAGCGGCATCGCGATTTCCCTGCTCCAGATCCTGATTGGCACGGGCGAGCCAGGCATCCTCGAGTCGCTGCTGCAGCTGATCAACGCCTTGGCTTCCAGGTGCCAGCAGGACATAGCTCTGCAGCAACTTGCCGGCACGGATGAGATGCCCGGCGTCAAGCTGTTGGTATGTCGCGGCCGATGCCTCGCTCGGTAGCGCGCGCAGACCATCAAGTGCGGAACGACTTTCGCCATCGAGTGCCAGTGCCTGCCGATAAAGATCGAAGGCGCAGGAGCCGGGTGGGGAAAGAAACTTTTCCTTCGCAACCGCCATGCGAGCTTGCTGGACCAGCTCATGCGCCTGCCGGCGTTCCGCGGGACCCACCGGAACCCGATGGGCCTTTTGTCTGGCACGCGCCAGGCGCGCGCGCGCCGCAGCGAGCTCGGCGGACTGCGGCGTGAGCCTTGCCGCTTGCCGAAGCAAGGTTCGCGCGGACAGGAAATCGCCAGCGTCTGTTTGCGCATGGGCCTGCACGATCAAGGCGGTGGCCACGCGAGCGATGCCGGCAAGCGCCTGCGCATCATCCGGCTCCATAGCCAGAACATGGCGATACGTCGAGAGCGCACTTTGATGGGCTGGTGTCGTCGCGTGACCGTGCGCGAGCAGTTGCGCAGCTCGGACCAGCATTCGATCGATGGTTGCTTTCTCCGCGCGTTCTTGCATCGCCAACTCAGCATTCAGCACCGGCAGTTCAGCCTGCGTCGGTTGCAAGTTCCCCAGCTCAACGATCAGCTTGCGGGCATGCAGAAGATCGCCGCTGCCGAGACTCGCTTGAGCCCGCTTCGCCAACGCTGCGCCGACCTGGTCTAGGCCATGTTGCGCGACCGCACTTGATGGATCGATCCGTTGCAACTGCCGGAAAAAGTGGGCCGCGCCATCGGTCCCATCAAGACGCCCCACGGCCAGCGCCTGCTGGGCGCGCGAAAGGAGGGCGCTACGCTCGGCACCCTTGGCCCGCTGCACCGCGAGTTCATGCTCGAGGGCCTGCAGCGCGACGCCACCACCGAGAAGTGCGCGGGCCTGTTTGAGAGCCTGTGCAGCGTCCGATAATCGATGCGTCGCGAATGCGGCGCGCGCGCGCGCGAGTTCGGCCACGCCAACCGCATTGAGACCCTTCTGCGCCCGGCCGTTCTCGCCACTGATTGCCTCAGCCTGTAAATAGTATCCGCGCGCAGCATCCAGATGGCCTTGCGCCAGTGCACGGTTGCCTTCATCCATCAGATGATCGAGCTGAGGAGTCGGCAGCAGCCAGGCGAACCAATCTCGATGCTGAGCAACAAGCGCCACGCACGCTGCCAGCAAAAGCAGGAGAAGAACCCAAAGCCGCCAGCGCAGATGGGTTGGCTGGCCATGCCGGGCCTGTGGCTGCGGCCGCCGTGGTCGCGGCTCTGCCCGGAAATGAGGGAGCCCGTCCGTCGGCGGCGCACTTCCGGGGTGATCCAGCACGCCCAGGCGTGGTTCGACACGCGGACCGGAACTTGAGATTTGCTGATTGCGTGAGGGCATGATCGGGCACAGTCAAACTAAACGCAATCTAACACCCTGCCCCGTGCTGCAAACATGCTGTCGGGCGCGGATTCAGGCGCCGGCCAGTCGCCGCGCTTCGCGCACGTTGGGCAGAGCAGACAATCGAGCTAACAGCTGTCCGAGCTGCGCGAAGTCCCGGACCCGCAGGCTGAACCGCATCTGGACCTCACCTCGATCAGGTTGACGCTCCGAACTCGAGGCGATGATGGCAGCGCCTGATTGGGTGATCACGCTCGTGACGTCCTTGAGCAGCTCCTTGCGCTCGTAACCATCGACCCGAATGTCAGCCTGATAGGTGCCTGCAGCCGGACGCCCCCAAGCCACCTGGATGATGCGTTCGGGCTGGCGCGCGGCCAGGCGGGCCAACGATTTGCAATCGGCGCGATGGACCGACACCCCTCGGCTGCGAGTGACATAGCCCTTTACTGGGTCGCCTGGTAATGGCTGGCAACACCGTGCGAGCTGGGTCAGCAAGTTGCCTACCCCCTCGATCGTGAGCGCACCCAGTCCATCACGCCGTACCGATGTCAGGGCCGGTGACGCCACAGGCGCCGCCGGTTGCGGCGCCCCGTGCAGGTCATGTGCGGCGCGAGCAAGCTGTCCAACACCAACTTCGCCGAGCGCAAGCGCCTCAAGGAGCTCGTCGATCGACTTCAGACCGAGTCGATCTGGCAAGCACTCGACGTCAGTGCTCGGCAATGCCAGCCGCCGCAGCTCACGATCAAGGATGACGCGGCCGGCCTCCAGATTCGTCGTGTGCTCCACCCGTCGAAACCAGGAGCGCACCTTCTCGCGAGCGCGACCGCTGTGAAGATAGCCATGCTGGGGTGAGAGCCAATCCCGACTCGGCTGAGCTTGCTTTCCGGTCAGAATCTCGATGCGATCACCCGAAACCGGTATGTGCGCTAGGGGGACGATGCGACCATTGACCTTGGCGCCTCGGCATCGATGCCCCACTTCGGTGTGGACGTGGTAAGCGAAATCTAGGACCGTTGCTCCACGAGGCAGGTCGACCACCTCCCCCTTGGGCGTCAGGACGTAGATGCGGTCTTCCAGCAAGTCGGTGCGGAATGCCTCCACCAGCGATCCATCTTCGTCGCCACGCTGCTCGAGAAGACCTCGCATCCAGGCGATACGCGCCTCGAACGCCGCGTCTCCCGCGCCTCCACCTTCCTTGTACCGCCAGTGCGCAGCTACTCCCAACTCCGCCAGTCGATGCATCTCGCGCGTGCGGATCTGTACTTCCAGCGTGCGTCCTTGCGGTCCTGCGACCGCTGTGTGCAGCGATCGATAGCCATTGGCCTTGGGCCGGGCGATGTAATCGTCGAACTCGCTGGGTATGGGCACCCACAACTGGTGCACGACACCGAGTGCGGCGTAGCAGGCGGGAACGTCCTCGACGATCACGCGAAGCGCCCTGATGTCGTAAAGGTCCGAAAATCCGGCCGCCTTGCGCTGCATCTTCTTCCAGATCGAGTAGATGTGCTTGGGCCGGCCTGCCACTTCGGCGTCGATCGCAGCCTCGCGTAGCGCCGATTCAAGATCCAACCGCGCGCGCGCAATCCAGCGTTCTCGATCGTCCCGGCGCTCATCCAATAGGGCGGCAACCCGCCGGTACGTTTCGGGCTCGAGGTGCCGGAAGGCCAGATCCTCCAGCTCCCATTTCACCTGCCATATTCCCAGCCGATTGGCGAGTGGAGCATGCAGGTCGGCTGTCTGCAGCGCGAGCGCCAGGCGCTCAGCGGCGGGGAGCTCTGAGGCCGCGCGCAACTGCGCCAGTTGACGCGACAGCAGAATGAATACCACCCGCAAATCTCGCACCATGGCGAGCAGCAGCCTCCGTAAGCCTTCGGCGCGCTCGCGCACCGGGGCATCGGCATGGAGGGAAAATACCCGCTCGGCCGCTTGCTGGCCCTCGACCAGGCGGCGCAGGGTATCGTTCTGATTCGCCGCCACGGCCTCCCATGCACTTGGGAATACGCGCGCGAGGTCGAACCACATGGCGGCAGCGAGCGTTTCTGGATCGTCGTCGAGCCCGGCCAGAACATCCAGGGTCGACACACTGGCCGCAGGCAACCCGCCCCGTTCCCGCCACGCCACGCAGGCCGCGGCGATCGATGCCGGCGCGGCGGCATCGCACCAAGGAGCATCGCCGATGATTGCGGGCCGTCCACGCATGGCTCCAGCTTAAATCAGTTCTGGCAGCGCGCACGCATCCTGCTAGCATGGGCGCCATGAAACGTTCACTGCGCGCGCTGTCCCTCCTGCTGGCCTTGTCGGGCCTGGGTCTTGCCCACGCCCAGAGTTTCTCCACGCTGGAGGAACGCATGTCGGCTGCCGAATTCAAGCAGGCCGGCCTAGACAAGCTCTCACCGGCTCAACTCCACTATCTCGACCAATGGCTGCGCGGCCACGTCGTCATGGGAACCGCGCCCGCCAACGCGGTGCCCCCCCAGGTCGTTGGGCCTGCCAACCAGTTCGGATACCGCGCACCTGCGGACCAACCCCGCACGACCGTGAAGTCGACGTTGGTTGGCCACTTCAGGGGCTGGGACAGCCACACGCGGCTTCCCCTGGAAAACGGGCAGTTGTGGGCCGTTTCGGAGTCCAGCAGTTGGAGTTGCCAGCCGACGGACAACCCGAAGGTCACCATCAAGCCGATGCTCCTCGGCAGCTGGCTCGCCTACATCGAGGGCTGTAGTAACTCCGTCAGTGTCGAACGGGTGCGTTGAGCCGAACTACGTCGAACTAGAGGCATTCTCCGCCGCGGCGAGGGCGCGCTGCAGGCGCTTGGCGGAAACACTCTGCGCTGTCCCAAGATCCTGAGCGAACAGCGACACGCGCCACTCCTCGACCAGCCAGCGTAGCGTCCACCACGCGGCGTCATCGCGACCTTGGGATCGCAAGGCCAATAATCGACGCCAATAGGGCAAGACCTCAAGAAGCCGACGCTGGTCGCGCGCCGCATCCTGGCGCAAGCGCTCGGCGCGCAAGCGCATGCCCTTCAAGTAGCGAGGATAGTGCACCAGTTCCCCAATTGCGCGATCGGCAGTGAACCCGGGCGCAAGCAGCAGATCCAGTTGCTCTTGCAGGTCGGCGTAACTGGCGCGCCCGTAGCCCAGGAGCGGCGGATCCAGCCATGGCGCCAGCTCGCTGCGCGCAGCAACGATGAGTTCGACTTTATGGAAGCGTTCCATGGCGAGCGCGAAGAGAGTAGATGCCATCTTCTCGCGCAGGCGATGAAAGGCCGCCCTTGATCGGATGGCGGCAGCGTCGATTCCGGCAAGCTGCGTCCTCAAAGCACCCTCGACAATGTCCATGCGCAGCTGCTGCAAGTCACCCAAGGCAGTCCAGCGCAGCGCCCCGGACTGTTGCAGCGGCAGTCGTCGGGCTTCACGCTTGCACTCACCGGCCAGCGCAAGCCTCAACAGTCGCGCGACACCCTTCGCATGTGCATCGTGCGCATCGTCGGCGCGCTCGAACACGCTCAATGACACGCTCTGCCCCTGATCGTGCAGCGCCGGATAGGCTGCCAGCCCTCCCGCACCGGGCACGCTCATCGGGATTTCATCGAAGTCAAATTCCTGCACGTGATCACGCTGAATGCCTGTCGCACTGCGCGCCGAAAAGGCTTCGCGAGCCGCTTCGGCATGCTGGGCGCGCAGCACATCGAGCTCTCTCCCCGCCGCAACCATTGCGCCGTCACCGTCCACCAATTCAATGCGGATGCGCAAATGGGCCGGCAACGTGATGCCCGCAAAGTCCTCGGGCGCGATCCTCACCCCCGAGACGCGAGCGAGATACTGGGCCAGCAATTCCGCCAATGGCCGGTCCTGGGGTGCTTCCGCCTCGCAGAAGGCGCGCGCGAATTCGGGGGCTGGCACGAAATTCCGGCGGAGTTGTCGCGGCAGGGCGCGAATCATCTCAGTCACCTTGTCCTGGAGCAGGCCAGGCACGAGCCACTCCAGTCTTGAACCAGGCAGGGCATTCAGCAATGCCAGCGGCACGCGGATGGTTAGACCATCGTCCTCGCTCCCGGGCGTGTGTCGATACACCAAGGGAAGATCCTGTCCAGCCAGGCTTAGCGAGCTCGGGAAGAGACCCTCCCCGGCGCGTGTCGTCTCGAGCAGATCACCCATCGACCAGAACATCGCCGCACGCTGCGACGCACTCGCTTGGCGATACCAGCGGGCCAGCGCTGCCGTACTGCTCACCTCCAAGGGCAATTTGCCGAGGAAAAAGCCCGCGCGTTTTGCAGGCGGCACAATCAGGTCCGAACGGCGCTGCTGGACTTCAACCAGTTCTGCCTGCTCCAGAAGACGACGATTGGCTGCGATGAATTCCAGTGACGCATCGATCTCGCCGGTAGCCAACGCCTGCTCGAGAAAAATTGCATGTGCCTGATCCGGATCATGGCGGTCGAACCGGACCAGTCGACGCTCAACGAGATTCAGGCCCAAAAGGGCAACCTGCTCGTGCGCGACAACCGCCCCGCGCTCCCGAGACCAATGCGGATCGGACCAGGAGCGCTTGACCAAATGAGCGGCTTGTTGCTCAATCCAGAGGGGCTCGACCCGTGCATTCATCATGCCGTAGACGCGGCCGCTCAGATCAAGCACCTGCGCGGAAAAAAGCCAGCGCGGTGGCGCCTTGACCAAGGCAGATCCGGGAAACAACTGCCATCGCCGACCCCGTGTCCCGATATACCCGCCCTTTTCGTCACGTCGGGCAACCTGCGTCGGCAGACCCGAGAGCAGTGCGCGGTGGACGACTTCGAAGCGCCGGGCATCCGAGACCTCATCCGCTTGCGTCGATTCGGAGGCACTGGTCTGGTCGCGCTTGTCTCCAACCGCCATCAATACGAGCTGACGGTGAATCTCCCGCCATTCCCGCATGCGCATGAAGCTCAGGAAATGCCGATCGCACCAAGCACGAAGGCGCGACTGGGTGGCCTCCTCATGCACCTGCCGATACGCCAGCCACAAGCGAAGCACCCCAATGAAGTCCGAACGCTTGTCCGCAAATTCCGCATGCGCGGAATCGGCAGCGGCACGCGCCTCCGCGGGTCGCTCACGCGGGTCCTGCACGCTCAGGAACGCTGCCAGCACGCGCATATCGTCAGCGGCACCCAGAGCCTCTCCCTCGACAACCATGCGCGCCAGGCCCACGTCGATGGGCAGGCGCGCCAGCCGCTTGCCGGTGCTGGTCAAATGCCGCTGGCCATCGACCGCACCGATTTCATTCAGCCGTCGCCAGCCTTCGGACCAGGCTCTCGGCTCTGGGGCATCAATGAACGGGAAGCGCTCGACGTCGCCCAATCCGAGCGCGAGCATCCGCAGGATCACGCCGGCAAGCGCAGTGCGCCGGATTTCGGGATCGCCAAAGCGGGGTCTTTGCGCGAAATCGTCTTCGCTATACAGGCGAACGCAGAGTCCGGGGCCGACACGACCGCACCGACCCTTGCGCTGATCGGCCGCCGCCTGGGATATGGGCTCGATGTAAAGCCGCTCGATCTGGCTCCGGGCGCTGTAACGCTTGACCCTCGCCAGCCCGCCGTCGATGACGTAGCGGATTCGCGGCACCGTAAGCGATGTCTCGGCGACATTGGTCGCAAGAACCACATGGCGCTCGGGTCCTGGATGAAACACCCGGTCCTGCTCGCTCGCCGGCAAGCGCGCATAAAGGGGCAGGATGCGCGTATGTCGGTAGCCACGTCGCTCGAGCGCGAGATGCGTTTCCCGTATTTCGCGCTCACCCGGCAGGAAGACAAGCACGTCGCCCAAAGGATCGTCGCCGGTTATCTCGTCAAGCGCAGTCGCAACCTGCGTTGGTAGATCACTCTCGCCCCGGCCAGATGGCGGCCGCCAGCGCAGTTCCACGGGATAACCTCGACCTTCGACGGCGATCACCGGCGCGTTGCCGAAGAATTCGGCAAAACGGGATGTATCCAGCGTCGCAGAAGTGACGATCAACCGCAGATCGGGTCGATGCGGCAGCAGGCGCTTGAGGTACCCAAGAAGGAAGTCGACGTTGAGGCTTCGCTCATGTGCCTCGTCGAGTATCAGCGTGTCGTAAGCTGCGAGCAGCCGGTCTGACTGGGTCTCCGCCAACAGGATGCCGTCGGTCATGAACTTGACCAGCGAGTGCGCGGCAACCTGTTCGTCGAACCGAACCTGGAAGCCCACGTAGCCACCAACGGTCGTCCCCATTTCTTCGGCCACCCGCCGCGCGACTGCCCGCGCGGCCAGCCGTCTTGGCTGGGTACAGCCGATCAGGCCCGATACTCCGCGTCCAGCCGCAAGGCACAGCTTCGGCAATTGCGTGGTCTTCCCGGACCCGGTTTCACCAGCCAGGATCAGGACCTGATGAAGCCGGATCGCATCGATGATGGGTTCACTGCGAGCCGCGATGGGCAACGATTCGTCGATCGAGACCGTGGGCACGGAAGCCATGCGCTCGGCTCGGCGCCTTGCGGATGCATCGATCTGGACTGCCAACTTTCGCAGCGCCTCTTTTTCCGGGGCGGCGCCCAACGCGCGCAACCGCGCTTGCAGACGCGCGTGATCGCGCGCCATCACATGCTGAAGGGCTTCGCGCAGGGCACTCGGTGAATCCATCGGCTTGCAATCGTGCGCGCTGGCGCCATGTGAACAGAGCGCGGCATCATAGCCGCCTACCCTGTTCTCACGCTCCATCAGGAGCCTTCCGGCAAGAGGAGTTCATCATGGCGGTTGATATCGGAATCGGCAAGAAGAGTCGCGAAGCCATTGCGAAAAGCCTCTCGGCTCTGCTCGCTGACACCTACTCGCTCTATCTGAAGACCCATGGCTTCCACTGGAATGTCACGGGACCCATGTTCAACACCCTGCACCTGATGTTCGAGACGCAGTACAACGAACTCTGGACCGCAGCGGACATCATCGCCGAACGGATCCGCGCGCTGGATGTTTATGCTCCGGGTTCGTATAGCCAGTTCGGCAAGCTCACGTCGATTGACGAGGAGACGGGTGTTCCTGACTGGAAAGCCATGGTGCAGCAGCTGGTCGACGGCCACGAGGCCTGCGTCCGAACTGCTCGAAGCACCTTCAAACTGGCCGACAAGGCCGACGACCAACCCACAGCCGACTTGGTGACGCAACGCATGGAGTACCACGAAAAGACTGCATGGATGCTTCGGTCGCTCCTCAAATAATCGGATCCGGCGCACCCAGCACCAACATCGGGCCACAGGTGCCGGCGGCGATGCACATTGGCCGCCGACACTTCCTCCGCTAATCTTGCGCGATTGGGCCGCGCCCGGCGCGGCGCGTGAGTCTGGCGCTTGTCCTCCACCACGAAATCCACGGCCCCCGCGTCGCCTACCCGATCCTGGTTGCGCGCACTTCTGCTGGCGTTGTTGGTGGCAGCAGCCAACTTCGGCTTGTGGGCGTGGGCGAACCTGCCTGTCGATGCGCCTAGCTGGAGTGGACCCATCCACGGCTTCGCCTACAGCGCATACAGGCGCTTCCAGAGCCCCTTGACAGGCAATTACCCGAGTACGAACGAAATTTCAGCGGATCTGGCAACGCTGTCGAAATTCAGCCGCCGGATCCGCACCTATGCAGCACTCCAGACGCCGGAGATACCGCGCATTGCGCGCGATTATGGAATGCACGTGATGGCCGGCGCATGGCTCGATTCGGACAAGCGGCATAACGAGAAGGAGTTACGCGCGCTCATATCGCTCGCGCACCGCTATCCGCACACGATCACGCGGGTGATCGTCGGGAATGAAGTGCTGTTGCGCCAGGACATGGCGCCCACCGAATTGATGAAGTTCCTGGACAGGGCTCGCGCCGCGATCCGTCAGCCTGTCTCCACTGCAGAGCCTTGGCACATCTGGGAAACGTATCCTGAGCTCGCCGACCACGTCGATTTCATCACGGTCCACCTGCTGCCTTATTGGGAAGGTGTTCCACGCAAGGACGCGGTCGGCAACGTGTTGATGCATTATCGCCAGCTGCAGCGGCTGTTCCCCGGCAAACCCATCGTGGTCGGCGAGGTAGGCTGGCCCAGCAATGGCGACCGCTACCGGTACGCCGAGCCCAGTCTCGCCAACGAGGCACTTTTTCTTCGCCAGTGGCTCAACGTGGCCAAGGCCAACCACATCGATTACTACCTCATGGAGGCGTTCGATCAACCGTGGAAGGAGAACCTCGGTGAGGGTCGCGTGGGCGCTTACTGGGGCATGTTCGGCGCGGATCGCAAGCTCAAATTCCCGCTTGCGGGTCCGGTCCTCGAGGATCCCCACTGGCCTTGGAAGGCACTGGCCGCATCGATACTGGCCATGCTTCCAATGCTGCTGTTTGCACGCTTTTTCGAGCGCTACCGCGTGCGTGGCAGGCTGCTGTTCCTGGCACTGATCCAGTTGGCGGCGGGGCTGATCGCATGGTCGGTCACCGTTCCGTTCGCGTTCTACCTCGATCCAGTCGACTGGGCGATGCTTGTCATCCTCTTTCCTGCTCAACTGGCCATTCTCGCGGTACTGCTGATCAACGGATTCGAATTCGTTGAGGTTCTCTACCACAGCCGTTGGCAAAGGCATTTCGGCTTGCTGGAGCCAGCTCCTCCAGAGCATCAGCCCTTCGTGTCCATCCACCTGGCCTGCCACAACGAGCCGCCTGAGATGGTCATTGCGACCCTGGAGTCGCTGGCTGCACTGGATTATGCGCACTTCGAGGTGCTGGTCATCGACAACAACACCCGGGAAGAGTCCGTGTGGAAACCGGTGGAACTGCACTGCGGCAAGCTCGGTACCCGATTCCGCTTCTACCACCTGAGTCCCTGGCCGGGCTTCAAGGCGGGCGCGCTAAACTTTGGATTGAAGGAAACGGACCCTCGCGCGGAGATCATCGCCGTGATCGACGCGGATTACGTCGTTCGGGCCGACTGGCTCGCGCGGCTGACCGGCTATTTCGATGAAGCCAAGGTTGCCGTGGTGCAGTGCCCACAAGCACACCGCGACTACGAGCACAATGCTTTTCGTCGCATGACGGCGTGGGAATTCGATGGTTTCTTCCGCATCGGCATGCACCACCGCAATGAGCGAAATGCCATCATCCAACATGGCACGATGACCATGGTCCGGCGCAGCGCACTCGAAGGCGAGGGCGGTTGGTCTGAATGGACGATTTGCGAGGATGCGGAACTTGGTCTGCGGCTGATGCACGCCGGTTACGACCTCGTTTATGTCGATGAATTGATGGGCAAGGGGCTGACTCCAGCTGACTTCACCGCATACAAGTCACAGCGATTCCGCTGGGCTTTCGGCGCCATGCAGATCCTCAAGGCGCGATGGAACTGGATTACCCAGCCGGGCCCGCTGACCACCGGTCAGCGCTTCCACTTCCTTACCGGGTGGTTCAGCTGGTTTGCGGATGCCCTGCACCTGGTCTTCACACTCATGGCATTGCTTTGGACGGCCCTGTTGCTGCTGTTCCCCCAGTATTTCAGCCTTCCACTGAAGTTGTTCCTGGTGCCTGTCCTGGGATTCTTTGTCGCCAAGGCGGTCTTCGGCATCTGGCTCTATCGCAAGCGCGTACCGTGCTCGTGGCGCGACACATTGGCTGCGGCCGTTGCGAGCATGGGCCTGTCCCATGCCATCGCCCGCGGCATTTGGTCGGGACTCGTGAAAAAGCAAGGCGAGTTTGTTCGCACTGCCAAGCAGAGGCGATTGCACGGCCGCCCCAGCGCCTTCGCGTCTGTGCGCGAGGAATTGTTCATGACGGCGGGACTGGCCACTGCGATCGTGGGCATGAGCATCTTGTTCGGTGGTCGCTATGAAGAGGGCAAATTGTGGATTGCGATCCTGTTCGCCCAATCCATCCCATACCTGGCCGCAATTGCCGGCGCGTGGCTGGCCTTCAGAGAAGGTGAACGCGCGGAGTGATCGGGCTGCAATTCACACCCCAAGCTCGGAAATGAACTGACGTCAGGCGGTCGGGCGCGCCGAGCCATCGGCGTCGTGCTTGGCGTAGCATGGGATACTGGCTGCCCTGCACGGATCGCGCCCATGAATACGCCCAACCTGACGTTCTATACGAATCCCAAGTCCCGTGGACGCATTGTCCGCTGGATGCTCGAGGAAGTTGGCGCGCCCTACCGGACGGAATTCCTTGAGTACGGCACGACGATGAAGTCACCGTCTTACCTTGCCATCAATCCCATGGGCAAGGTACCTGCGATCCGCCACGGCGACATGGTGGTTACCGAGTGCGCTGCCATCTGCGCCTATCTCGCGGACGCCTTTCCTGATGCCGGCCTTGCGCCCGCGCACCACAGTCGTGCCCGAGGTCCTTACTACAGGTGGCTGTTTTTCGCGTCGGGCCCGCTGGAATCGTCGTGGACAAATCAAGCCCTCGGCGTGCAGGTTCCAGCAGAACGCCAGGCGATGGTGGGCTATGGTGGTTCCTTGACTGGCGTGCTGGATGTTCTCGAGGGCGCCATCGGCAACCGCAAGTACCTCATTGACGATCGGTTCAGTGCCGCGGACGTCTACGTCGGCGCGCAGCTCGGCTTCGGCATGCAGTTCGGCATGGTCGAGAAACGACCGGCATTTGTCCGTTACTGGGAAGACTTGGCATCACGTCCAGCGAAATTGCGCGCCGACGCCATCGACGGAGCTATGGACTAGGCCCCGGCGATCATCGCGATTACACCTCTCTTGCGCTCGTATTCGCCGGGGAGACGTCGGCCAGTCCGGACCTGCCTGGGCTGGCTGCAATGCAGGTGTACTCGCGGCAGCGCCGAGACTCGCGTCCCATGCACCGAGACGGCGACAACCCGCGCACCAGCGCGTGCGCGGATCGTGGCAGTTGGCTCAGGGCGCGTCCGGCCTCGGCCGAGGCGTCGCAGCAATGCTCGGCGGGAGAGCCGGCAGGGTGACAACGGGCTGCCGCGCCGTCAGCGATCCGAGGAAGGCTGTAATCCTGTCGACTTCCTGGGACGTGAGCTTCGCACCGAGCTGGCTGCTGCCCATGATCGCAACGGCCTCACGCAAGTCCCACACCTTGCCTGAATGGAAGTAGGGCGCCGTAATTGCCACGTTTCGTAACGACGGGACCTTGAACACGTACTCATCACCGGCCGTCTTCGTCACGGCGAAGCGACCTTTGTCGCCAGCGGGAAGTATGTCGCCACCTGGGCGTTCAACGACGCCGAACTTCGCGTACATGCCGCCACCGACATTGATGCCCCTGTGGCATGCCGCACAACCCTTCCTCATGAAAAGTGCCAAGCCTTCCTTCTGCTGCGTGCTCAGTGCATTCGCGTTGCCCCTGAGAAACCGGTCAAAAGGCGCATTAGGCGTGATCAGCGTCGCTTCAAAAACCGCGATGGCCTTCCGGACGTCGTCGAAATTGATCGGATCATGCACGCCTGGAAACGCCTTGGCGAACAACGGCCCGTATCCCGGGATCCCCTTGAGCTGTTCAGTCACATGGGCTTCTGTCGTATCCATTTCCACGGGATTGACCAAGGGACCGCCTGCCTGCGCCTCGAGATCCTTCGCACGACCGTCCCAGAACTGCGCAATGTCAAAGACCGCGTTGTACACCGTCGGTGCATTGCGCCCCCCGTGTTGCCAACGGTGGCCCAGGGACGTCGGCTGCAGGTCGACGCCACCCATTCCGATCATGTGGCATGAGTTGCAACTGATGACGTGGCTTTCCGAGAGTCGCGGATCAAAGTAGAGCATTTTCCCCAGCTCAACCTTGGCCGGAGTCGCGGCATTTCCCGGCAACACCGGCGGCGTGAGGGGGATTGGCTGGAACAGCGCTTGCGCCTGTTTCATCAGGCTAGGCTGTGCCCAAACGAAACCACTCGCCATCAATGCGAGACCACCCAACCAATAACGCGATGCACGCATGACACTCTCCCGTCCCATCCATCGAATGCCTGATGGCGCGATCCACTTCATCCCGCTAGCCCGACAACCATCTTTGATCCCAGAATCCCCGTGTCCGGGATGGCGTCGGGGCAGATGCACCGTGGAAACGGCCCCGCTTTGCTACGGAATCCACGCCTTAGGTGCCGCCACTGCCGCCGCCACCGCCGCCGTGGTCGGCGCGCTTACGCGGCACCTTTCTGTCTGGGAGCGGCGCCGGCCGCACTCGAGCAGGCGGCTGTGGACTGATCCCGCGCCGATCGGGCTGCGGAGAGCGGAGGCCTGGAGGCGGCGGCACAGCTGGACGCAGGACACGACGCGTCCTCTGCTCTCGTTCCAGCCTCTCCCAGCGATGCCGCTCCGGGTACCACGGGCGATTGCGATAATGCGCCGACCAGTAGACCGGCAGTGAAAAGACGACTACGGGAACCCCTATTCGCACGGCGTAGTCGGGCAGAAGCACCCGCCGGTCGTCGTAGTAAATGCTGAGGTAATTCGCGCTCACCCAGCCGCGGTCGCCCAGATAGCCGACGTCGCACCAAGACCAGTCATCGAGGCATCCATAAAGAACCAAGCTCACGCCCGGATTGAGCACCGCCAAGCGGGGATAACCGATGTAGGGACCCGCGCGCAGGCTCACGTAGGCACTTACGTAGACGTCTGCCGCGCGAAGCTTGGATGTCGCGAAAAGGCCCGAAACCAACAGCAAAACCGAGGCGATCAGGCGTTTCATGACACCCCTCCACCACTCACGGTCCTGCGATATCTTTACGCCTTGTAATATTCAGCGTCAATACAATTGCATTGAAGAAATGTCGCAGTTTCCGTAAAGACCTGGACGCCCTTCCGTTTGGCGCCAGCGTCCAAGGAGTGGCCACCGCATCGTGGCGTTTGACGGCGCGGTCAGCCTCCGGGAAGCCAAGGCCTTCGAGAAGTGAGGCCGCAACGCGTTCGCGCATCAAAGTTCGCGCAAGGCAACGCTGACCGGCACGTGCGCTGCGCGCAGCGCGGGGAAGATGCCGCCGATGAAGCCAATCGCCATCGCCCACTTCAAGCCCTGGGCCATGAGCGTCGCGCTGACGTGGAACCGGAACACGACCTGGCTGAAATCAGAACCCAGCGTACTGACTGTGTAGCCATTGAACAGTGCCCAGGCAACGGCGCCCCCCAGCATGCCGCCCAGCGCCGCCAAAAGCAGCGTTTCCAGGAGCACCGCCACCACCACCGTTAAGCCGCCGAATCCGATGGCACGAAGCGTGGCGATCTCGCGGCCACGCGCACTTATTGCCGCGTACATCGTGTTGAGCGCACCGAAGATCGCGCCCAGCGCCATGATGATGCCCACGCTGATTCCGACGACGCGTATCACTTTGGTGACGCCTTCGGACTGCGCGGCATAGTACGCACGCGTGGTCTGCACCATCACGTGTAGTTGCGGATTCGACAGCAATGCCGCCTTCAGTTTGGAAAAATCGGATGGCTGAGCCAGCCGCACGGTGACTGTCGAGAACCCCCCGCGATCGTAGGCACTGGCCACCGTAGCTGCATCGGCCCATAGCTCTGAATCATGGGCATCGCCGCTCTGAAACAACCCCACGACCTTCCAGGGTTGGCGGCCCAGTCGCACGCTGTCGCCCAATGCAAGTCCTGCGAATTCACGTTCGGCGCCTTCGCCAACAACCAGCTCGCGCAACCCGGGCTTGAACCAGCGCCCCCGAAGCAACTGCACGTGAGCATGTACCGCGCGCGCCATCGGTCCGACGCCGCGCAGTTGCACGTTGGAGTCGCTTTGGCTACCACGCTTGCGCAGGTTTGCCACCACGATCAGCTCGGGCGATGCCAATGGCACGCCCGTGGCATCGCGAGCGATCCCCGGCGACTGCGCAACCAGAGTCGCATCGCCACGGGTTATGCCCGACGCCAGTTCACCGGTGGCGCCAGCACGCAGCACGATGGCGGTATCGACGTTGCCCGTCGCGCGCAACGTCTGGCCCAGGCCGCCGGCCATGGCCAAAAGTGCAACGAGTACACCGACGACGCCGGCGATGCCAACGAGAATGACCGAACTGGCGCCTATCCGCTGTGGCAATGTGGAAACACCTGTTCGCGCCACCGCCAGCGCTTGGCGACCGCGTCGTGTGAGCATTAGCAGGAAACCGCCCAGCACTGCCAGGACCAGCAGAAGCCACCATGGCAGCATGACCCAGAGAACGAGCCCCGCAGCCAGCACCAACAGCATTGCGATATTGCGCAGATATTCCACGATATCCCCCTCAGCGACCAGCCAGCGCATCGACGATCCTCAGTCGCATGCCTCGCAGTGCAGGCAGGACACCGACGACGAGACCAATCATCAGCATCAGCCCCAGTGCCGACAGCCATCCATGCCAGCCAAGGCCCGGCAGTGCCGGAAATGCTCCAGCCAGTGCAGTGTTCAAGCCCGGAATGATCAGATCCGCCAGACCCATGCCCAGAACGCCGCCCAGAAGAATCAGCGTCACCGATTCGGCTAGCACCAGTGCCAACACGGCACCGTCCTGAAAGCCCAGTGTCTTCAGCACCGCCAGTTCCGGGATCCGCTCTCGCACGGCCTGGGCCATGGTGTTGCCGGTCAGCAGCAACAGGGTGAAGAACACTGCAGCCATGATGCCGCCAGCGATCAAGCCAATATCTCCGATCTGCTTGGCGAAAGCCGCCTGGAATGCTTGCTCGGTCTGCGTTTTCGTCTCGTGGTCGGAATTCTGGCTGATCGCATCGATGGCACGCGCGACATCGCCGGCCCGGGCAGGATTGTCGAGAGTGACCACGTACCAGCCGGCCAGGTTGCGCATATACGCGTTGCCTTCGTCGAAGTACTTCCAGTGGAACAGGAAATCCTGCTCCGCGCCCTTCAATCGGGCATTGGGCGTCTTGAAGATACCCACGATCTGGAAGGTCCAGCCATTGCTTCCATCCTTGCGCGGGAAAATCCCAGCAATCAGCGGAATGCGTTGCCCAAGCTTCCAGCCGAACTGTTTCGCCAGCGCCGCGCCGACGACGGCGCCGTCCTGGGTCTCGGCAAATGCCTTGGCCTGCGCAGGCGGCAGCGCAAACAGATCGTGGTAAACGGCAAGGTAGTTGTTGCTAACCGCGAAATTGGGGAAGAAGGGGGTTGGATGCTGGTAGTAGCCACCAAACCAGTTCGCCCAGGCCACTTCCTTGACGCCAGGAACCGCCTGGATTCGCGGCAACAAGGCGATCGGAAGCGCCTGGGTAATCGACAGCCTAGAACTGACGATCAGGCGATTGGCACCAGCCAACTGGTCGCCAGCATCAAACGCGCTGCGCACGGCACCCAGCAAGCCAAACAACAGGAACGCCGCGAGCACCGACAGCAGGGTGAATGCCGTGCGAGTCTTGCGTCTCCATAGTCCGGCCCATACGAGCGAAAGGTATTTCATCGCCCCACTCCTCAGGCCGGCGCTGACACGCGCGTTGCGCCTACAAGTTCACCCTTGTCGAGATGCACCATGTGGCTGGCGTGCTCCGCGGCGCGTGGATCGTGGGTAACCATCACGATGGTCTTACCGTGCTCGCGGTTGAGTTGCTGCAGCAATGACAGGACATCCTCTGCCGACGCTCGATCGAGGTCGCCCGTGGGCTCGTCGCAAACGAGCAACTCGGGATCGGTGACTATGGCGCGCGCGATCGCAACGCGTTGCTGTTGACCACCGGAGAGCTCGCTCGGTTTGTGGCTGGCGCGGTCCGCCAAGCCCACCAACTGCAAGGCAATCGCCGCGCGCTTGCGTCGCTCACTCGCAGAAAGCTTGGTGAGCAGCAAGGGCAGCTCCACGTTTTTCTGCGCGCTGAGCATGGGCAGCAAGTTGTAGAACTGAAACACGAAACCCACATTTGCCGCCCGCCACCGAGCCAGGGCGGCGGCGCCAAGCCGGTCAATTCGCTGGCCACCGATCACGATACTGCCCGCCGAAGGAGCGTCCAGCCCGCCGATTAGGTTCAGCAACGTGCTCTTGCCCGAGCCCGAGGGACCCATCAGCGCGAAGAAATCGCCAGTCGCGACATCCAGGTTCACCCCCTGCAAGACGGGCACGGACTGCTTACCACGCAAGTAGCTCTTGGACAGATCGCGAATTTCGATCAGTGCGCCATGCAACGTATTCATCGACTCACTCTCCTCTGTTCGCCACCACTCGCACCGCCATGCCGGCACGCAAGTCCGTTGGCTCAAGCACCACAGCATCGCCGGGCACTAGTGCACCATCTACCAACTTCAAGTCGTCAATGCTGGCTCGCACCCGTACCGGAACCTCCCGCACGTGGTCCTTCTGCACCTGCCAGACGAGGCCGCCGCTTCCGCGCATGACCAGTGCCGATGCCGGCACCAGCACGCCGCGTGGAGTCGTGCTGGTCGCCGGCGCATGCTCCAGGAAGCTGACCCGCACACCCATGTCGGGCAAAATCCGCGCACTCTTCAGTAACAGTGCGACGCGAACCTTGACCGTCGCCTTGGCCTTGTCCGCGGTGGGCACGATGGCGATCACGCGCGCTGGAATGCGCCAATCAGGGTACGCATCCAGCACCGCTTCGGCGGGCTGGCCTGGACGGACCCGGTGGATATAGGACTCATTGACGTCGACGTCGACCTCGAGCGAATTCATGTCAACGATCGTCGCGACGCCCGTGCGCGTGAATCCGCCACCAGCCGACAGTGGTGAGACAATCTCACCCACCTGCGCCGCCTTGTCGGTGATCACCCCGGCAAACGGCGCGCGAACAAAGGTATAGTCGTATTCCACCTGCGCCGCGCGCCGTTGCGCCGCCGCCACGGCAATCTGGTCGTGCGCATTGGCCAATGCCGCCTGCGCGGCGGCGGCACTTGCCACAGCCTGATCGAGCGACTGCCGCGGCGCCAGCCCGCTGTCCACCAGCAAGCGTTCGCGGTGGAGAGTTACTTGGGCGAGGCGTGCATTGGCCGCGTACTGCCCTAACGCCGCGCGGGCGGCAGCTTCGTTCGCCTCGGTCAATTGCAACTGGGCCTTCGCCTGGCTGTCGTCCAGGCGTGCCAGCAGCTGCCCTGCCACGACGTGCTCGCCCTCCTCGACATGGACCTCGGTCAGTCGTCCGGTGATTTGGGCCGAGACCGTCGCCGCGCGACGAGCTGTCACGTAGCCTGTCGCCTGAAGTACGGAATCGCCACTGGCGTCGCTTGACGGAGGCTGCACAATCGCCACACGCACCAGCGGTGCACGCGTTGCATGCCACACGAGGTAGCCCGCCGCGACAAGCGCCACCGCAACCGCGATGCCAGCGACCCATGGCCAGCGGCGACGCGGCTCGGGAATGTCGCGCTGACCACGTTCAATGCGCAGTTGTTGAAGCAACTCCTGTGGCGATTGGCTCATTGCTTGGTCTGGGCGTGTTAGCGGATCGTGGGGGATTGTGCTGGCTGCCCTCATACCGCAGAAGGTCCTAGGGTCAGCCGTTGCGCTTGACATCTGTCATCGAAGGACGGCCGTCGAATACGTGTGGATCCACCGAAGGCCCCACCCGTAAGCCGCGAGTCGCCCCTAGCGTTATCCGGTGAAGCGAGCGAACCCGCAAGGCGTTGACCACACTGGTATTAACATCACTGTCCCCCGGTCCTGTTGGAATCGTGCAATGGAGTTCAAGTTTCCCCCTCCCGCACCAATCAGCTTGCCCATCGTCGGGAGCGATCAGCGCTTTCCGGTGCACCGCGTCTATTGTATCGGCCGCAACTACAGCGAACATGTGCGAGAAATGGGCGATGCACCGGAACGCAGCACGCCCATCTTTTTCATGAAGCCGGCCGACGCGCTGTGGCTCGGGTCGGAAGTGCCGTTCCCCGGTGCAACCCATGACCTGCACCATGAAGTGGAGATGGTGGCAGTCCTGGCTCACGGCGGTCGCGAGATCCCCGTAGCCATGGCGCTTGAGCATGTGTTCGGCTACGGCGTCGGACTGGACCTTACGCGCAGAGACCTGCAAGCGCTTGCCAAGCAAAGCGGATCGCCATGGGACAGCGCAAAGGGATTCGACGCTTCAGCACCTGTATCGGCGATATGCCCCGCGAGCGCCTGCGGCCACCCAAGCAACGCACCCATCACGCTCGAGGTTAACGACAAGGTTCGCCAAGACTCGCGAATTGACTTGATGATCTGGCCTCTACCGGAGATCATCCATGAGCTTTCCAAACTCTGGACGCTCCAAGCGGGTGATGTGATCTTCACGGGCACGCCATCCGGCGTTGGCCCGTTGCAACGGGGTGATCGCTTCCGCGCAACGCTCGGGGATATCGCCCGTTTGGAAGGCCGAATGGTTTGATGTGAAGAGGCTCTGGCCAAGTGGGCACCCAGCCATCCTGATTTAAGTATCCAGGAATCTTGGATTCCGTATTCTCACGTGTAATCTGCAGAGCAGCCAGATAGCCTTGAGACTCCGCATTAGGCGGGACATGGGGAGAGGAATCGATGGGCATGATTAGCGAGTTCAAGCAGTTTGCCATGCGCGGCAATGTCATTGACCTGGCCGTTGGCGTCGTCATTGGCGCCGCGTTCGGCAAGATTGTCACTGCGCTGGTCAACGAGGTCATCATGCCGCCCATCGGATTGATGATCGGCGGAATCGACTTCTCCGCATGGAAATGGGTTCTTCGCGCTGCGGAACCGGGTCACGCGGAAGTTGCCATTGCCATCGGCTCGTTCATCAACACGATCATCCAGTTCCTGATCATTACGCTGGCCATATTCATAATGGTGCGCGGGATCAACAAGCTGGTGAAGCCCAAACCGGCGGATGCGACGCCACCCCCTGCGCCAGCGCCGGAAGTACAACTGCTGACTGAAATCCGGGACCTGCTCAAGAAGTAATGGGGCGTCTACGCTGCGCGATGGCGTTCGATAAGCCCGATTCAGGCAGCGTCGTTTTCGTTCCCTAGGAAGCCCCTACTCGGTAACGGCGATACCACTCGCCGGCGAGCACGGCCGCCGCAACGGAGACGTTCAGACTCTCGACAGCGCCGGTTCCCGGAATTCGAATGCGCATATCGGCTGAGGACCGTGCGGGTGACGGCAGTCCCGCACCCTCGGCGCCGAGCCAGAGAACCACGCGTTCCGGCAACGGCGCGGTGTAAAGTGATTCCGCGTCATTGGGCATGGTTGCGGCCACAACGAAGCCTGCGGAACGCAATTGGGCGAGCGCTTCGTCGCGATGCTGCAGGCGAAGCACGGGTACGACCTCGGCACCACCTTCCGCGACGCGCATGGCCGAAGGCGACAGGGATAAAGGGTCGTCCTGCGATAGCAACACACCGGCGACGCCGAAATGGGCAGCGCTGCGCAAGACAGCGCCCAGGTTGTGTGGATTGCCGACGCCTTCGAACCAAAGCAGGAGAACAGGCCCGGTGGGCAATGCACGCAACAGGCTCGCCAATCCGCCCTGCGGCTTCCGCAGGAATGCGGCACACACACCTTCGTGGTGCACGCTCCCGCTAATTCGCTCGATTTCCATGGCGTCGACGACGCGATAGCCGATCCGATTTTTCACGCACCATCCGAGCATCGGGCGCAGGATCTGTTGGCGATCGGCGGTCAGCCAGAGCTTGCGCAGGTCCTGCGGTCGATGCGAAAAGGCGGCCAGACAGGCGTTGATGCCAACGATGCGTTGCTCGACCATGCGGGCATGACCGCGTGTCGCTGAAGCGCGCGCATCGGGCGGAAGCTCAGACATGCCGCGATTATATTCTTGAGGCCATGGTTCTCGATGCTGCGCGCCCCCAGGAGCCCGCACGATGCCCAGCCTGATCTTGCGTCACGGTGACATTACCCGCATTGCGATCGATGCAATCGTCAACGCCGCCAACCCAGCGCTCATGGGAGGAGGCGGGGTGGATGCCATGATCCATCAAGCTGCCGGGCCGGAACTGCTCGAAGCCTGCCTCGCATTACCGGAAATTTCACCGGGCGTGCGATGCCCGACAGGCGAGGCGCGCATCACACCCGGTTTCAAGTTGCCGGCGCGCTGGGTCGTGCACACCGTGGGTCCCATCTGGAGAGGTGGCCACGATGGGGAGACTGGACTCCTGGCCGCTTCCTATCGGAATGCCGCAGCACTCGCCCTACAGAACGGCGCTGCAAGCCTGGCATTCCCAGCCATCAGTTGCGGCGCTTACGGATTCCCTTATGCGGCGGCAACGCGCGTCGCGCTACGGACACTTGCGACCTGCCTCACCGAGGCCATGGCGCCAGCTACGCTGATACTGTGCCCCTATGACTCCCGCGGCGCCGAGCTATATCACGAAGCGGCCCAGGTGGAAGGGGTCCCGTTGATAGAAGGCTGATCGGCTCGGACGCAGACCCGCCGTCCCATCCGTGCTTCTACAATCGGCAGATGCAGATCGGTCCCTACCGCATTGAGCCGCCGCTGATTCTGGCCCCCATGGCGGGAGTCACCGACAAGCCCTTCCGCCTTCTCTGCAAGCGAATGGGCGCGGGGCTGGCCGTTTCCGAGATGACTCACGCAGACCCGCGGTTGTGGCGAAGCGCCAAATCGCGTCGCCGCATGGACCATGCCGGCGAACCGGAGCCTGTCAGCGTCCAGATCGCAGGAAGTGACCCGGGCATGCTGGCCCATGCCGCACGGCACAACGTGGAACATGGCGCCCAGATTATCGACATCAACATGGGCTGCCCTGCCAAGAAGGTATGCAACGCGTGGGCCGGTTCGGCACTGATGCAAGACGAAGCGCTTGTCGCCCGGATCCTCGCCGCCGTGGTCGAAGCGGTCCCGGTCCCGGTAACACTCAAGATCCGGACGGGCTGGGATCACGCGCACAAGAACGCACTGGCGATTGCGCATATTGCTGAGAACGCCGGCATCGCCGCGCTGGCCATTCATGGACGAACGCGCGCTGACCGTTACCAGGGTGACGCCGAATACGACACCATTGCGCAGGTGAAGGCCGCGGTGCGGATCCCCGTGATTGCCAATGGCGACATCGCCAGCCCGTTGCGCGCGCGCGAGGTCCTTGACCGGACCGGCGCGGACGCCTTGATGATTGGCCGCGGCGCGCAGGGCCGGCCCTGGATCTTCCGCCAGATCGCACGCCATTTCGAGGACGGATCCGTCCCGCCTGAACCTCCTCACCAGGAAGTCTTCGCGATTCTCTCCGATCACGTTCAGGCACTGCACGCGTTCTATGGCGAGTCGGTTGGCGTGCCCATTGCACGCAAGCACATCGCTTGGTACGTCAAGGATCATCCACACCATGCGGACTTCCTTGCCCTGGTCAATGCCGCAACCGATGCGCGCACCCAGCTCGCCGCAACCCGCGACTATTTTTCGCGCGTATCCGAAGCGCGTGGGCAGGCCACGCGCTGATGCGGACGTCTGGGCGTCCAGATCGGCGCGGCCACGTCCGTCGCGATGATTTACCACGCGACAACGTCCAGCAGATACAATGGCTATCGGTTTTATCTATCCATCCTGATCAAGGGATATTTCGATGAGTAGTTACCTCTTCACCTCGGAGTCCGTGTCCGAGGGTCACCCGGACAAGGTTGCCGACCAGATCTCCGACGCTGTTCTGGATGCAATCCTCGCTCAGGACAAGGGTGCGCGAGTCGCGTGCGAAACCATGGTCAAGACGGGCGTTGCCATCGTTGGCGGCGAAATCACGACCAATGCATGGGTGGACATCGAAGCCCTTGCGCGTGAAGTGATCAACGGGATTGGCTACACGGATTCGAATGTCGGATTCGACGGCCACACGTGCGGTGTGCTCAATTTGATCGGCAAGCAGTCCCCAGACATCGCTCAAGGAGTGGATCGGAAGAAGCCCGAGGACCAGGGCGCGGGAGATCAGGGGCTTATGTTTGGCTTCGCGTGCCGTGAAACGACGCAGTTGATGCCGGCGCCGATCCATTACGCACACCGCCTCGTGGAGCAGCAGGCCAAGGTCCGCAAGTCAGGCAAGCTCAAGTGGCTGCGCCCCGACGCCAAGAGCCAGATTACCCTGCGCTACGACGACCAGAAAATTGTAGGCCTTGATGCCGTGGTGCTCTCCACCCAACACGATCCGGAAATCAAGCACAAGGATCTGGTTGAGGCCATGCGCGAGCACGTACTCAAGCCGGTGTTGCCCAAAGCCTGGATCGACGCACTGCCGTCGAACAAGGTGCACATCAACCCAACCGGCAAGTTCGTCATCGGCGGTCCCGTTGGTGACTGCGGCCTCACGGGGCGTAAAATCATCGTTGACAGCTACGGTGGCTGGGCACGCCATGGCGGCGGCGCATTCTCGGGGAAGGATCCATCCAAGGTCGACCGCTCAGCGGCCTACGCGGCACGCTATGTGGCGAAGAACATCGTGGCCGCAGGCCTGGCCGAGCGCTGTGAAATCCAGATTTCCTATGCCATTGGCGTCGCGCAACCGACATCGATATCCGTGACCACGTTTGGAACCGGCGTGATCGATGACGCGCAAATCGAGAAGCTGATCCGCGCCCATTTTGACCTGCGCCCGTGGGGCATCGTGAAAATGCTGGACTTGTTGCACCCGATGTACAAGGCCACCGCGAGCTACGGCCATTTTGGACGTGCGCCCCAGGAACACAGTTATCACTGGACCCAGCGTGAACATGGCGCGGATGTCAAGAAGTCAGCGAAATTCACGGCATTCACGTGGGAAAGGACGGACCGCGCCGAGGCATTGCGCGAAGCGTCCGGGCTAGGCCGAAAGCTGGCAGCCAAAGCTTCACGTTCCAAGCGCTGAGTCCATCGGCCCACGGACGGGCTACACCGCACGATCTGCCCACCCGAGATGGCTGCGGACAAGGCACACCGGGCCCGGTGCGTGCGCGGTACACGGCCACGCACCACGATTTTCAACGCGGCAACGCCGCGAGGAGCAACCGGCGCGTCTCAAGGCACGAGAGTGACGGGCACCGCCACCTGCTCGATCAGGCCACGCGACACGGAACCCACAAGCCAACGCATCACGCGTCCCTTGTCGCTTCGGCCCATGACAAGGCCTATGGCCTTGCTCCCCTTGAGCGCGGCGATGATCAAGTCAATCGCGACGCCGACCCGCAATTCGCTGGTGCAGGAGACGCCGGCCGCCTGCGCGCGCGCGCACACACCGGCTAGTGCGGCGCGCTGACGATCCAACTCGCCTTGGTCGATTTCGCTCGGACCAATGCCGCCGTAGACCTCCGGCAATTCGATCACGTTGACGACATGCAGAGCGAGATTACGTGTACGCGCCTGCTCTATAGCGAATTCAAACGCGCGTTCAGCTGGGGCGGACCCGTCCCATGCGAGCAGCAGCGTGTTTGCGTCAGCCATGGCCCATCTCTCCGGGTGAACCCCGCGTGGGCACCCATTCAAGAGCATCGGTCGATCGCGCCGGCAACATCTTGATTAGGGTCAAACCCGGATCGCCTCGCGATCCGGGCACCGACAGGGCGTGAACTGCGGCCCGTCCCCACCGGACCGGCGGCCCGAGATTGGAACAACAGGGCACCGATGCACCCGCTCGATGAGGAGCGCCTGCCTTATTGAGTCGCTGAACCTAGGGCTGAATCTCGGGACTGGGATGTGCCTCCGGCGTGCCATTCGAGGCACCGCGCCGCATTCGCCCCCGTACGATCGGGGCAGGTCCGCTCGGACGCATGCAAACGCTGCCGCCATCGGAATTCCCGGTGACCCGATGGACCACCAACCGCACAAGTGATGTCGGCGCCAGCAGGCTCTCAGGCCGGAGGCCGCCAACGTCGCAACAAAAGCGCATTACCTACGACGCTGATCGACGACAGCGCCATCGCGGCGCCAGCAAAGACCGGACCCAAAAGCCCAAGGGCCGCCAGCGGAAGACCCAGGACATTATAGAAAAACGCCCAGAATAGGCCTCTGCGTATACAGCGGTCGGTCGCCCGTGCGAGCTTGATCGCAGCGGCGACAAGCCGGGGTTCAGCGCGCATGAGGACGATGCTGGCCGTCTGCTTGGCGATGTCGGTGCCGCTACCCATGGCGATGCCGACGTCGGCCACCGCAAGGGCGGGCGCATCGTTGATGCCATCGCCAACCATCGCGACGCGGCGTCCGCGCGTCTGGAGATCCTTAAGGAAGTCCACCTTTTCAGCAGGGCGGCGGCCTGCGGCTATGGACGCCGCATCCAGCCCCAATGCACGGCCGACACCCCGCGCCGTGCGTTCGGCATCGCCACTCAGAAGCAGCACGCTCATTCCCATGCCTTGCAATTCGGCGACTGCCGTCGACGCGCCCGGACGCAGCGGGTCACGAACGGCAATTGCACCCAAAAGTCGAGTCGGCACCGTCTCTTCCGCCAGCCACATGACGGTATCGCCACTGTCCTCCAATGGCTGCATCATTGGCTCCAGTGGATCCGTCTTGACGCCGTGCTCGCCCATCAACGCGCGACTACCAACCAGCAGCAATCGCCCCCCGACACTCGCCCGCAAGCCGCTCCCGGGAAGTGCCTCGAACCGTTGAAGTGGTGGGCGCGATGCCAAATTGCTGCCAGCCCGTGTCAGGACCGCCCGGGCAAGCGGATGCTCGCTACCAGCTTGGGCCGCAGCTGCCAATTGCAGAAGATCATCTGCGTTGCCATCCACTGGCAGGACCGCGCTGACTTCCGGTTCGCCGCGCGTCACCGTGCCCGTCTTGTCCAGAACGATCGTATCGACGCGTCGAAGCTCCTCGAGAGCGGATACCTCCCGAACCAGAATGCCGGCACGCGCCGCAACCCCCGTCCCCACGACTAGCGCAGTGGGTGTCGCCAGCCCGAGGGCGCAGGGACATGCAATCACCAATACGGCAACCGCGGCAACCACCCCGGCTGCAGGATCGCGCGCGACAAGCCACCAAGCCAGCAATGTGAGCAGGGCCAGAAGGAGAACCATCGGCACGAAAATCGCGGCAACCCGGTCCACGAGTCGCTGAACCGGTGCCTTGCCTGACTGTGCATGTTCGACCAAGGCGATGATGCGAGACAACGTGCTATCCGCACCAAGTGCCCGTGCCTCGACGTGGAGCAGTCCTGCGCCATTGACCGAGCCACCGGTTACCCGATCACCCGGGTGCTTCGTGACCGGAAGGCTCTCACCCGTGAGCAGGCTCTCGTCAACGGTGCTGATGCCCGTCAAGACGATGCCATCCACCGGCAGCGACTCGCCAGGCCGCACCAGGACGATGTCGCCAGGCACTACCTCATTAATCGCCAGGTCCAGCTCGTCGTTTCCGCGCATTACGTGCGCCCGCTGCGGGCGGAGGTTCATCAGCGCACGCAGCGCCTGCGTGCTTGCGCGCTTGGCACGCACTTCCAACCATTTGCCCAAGCGCACCAAACAGATCACCAGCGCGGACGCTTCAAAATAAAGGTGCGCATGCGGCTCAAAAATCCATAGCCAAGTGCTGTATCCATATGCCGTGGTGGTGCCGAGCGCCACGAGCATGTCCATGTTTCCGGTTCGAGCGCGCAACGCGCGCCAAGCACCGGCATAAAGCCGTGCACCGAAGGCAAACTGGACGGGCGTGGCAAGCAACCACTGCACCCAGCCAGGCAGCGCCAAGCCAAGCATTGGCGATGTCAGTGGCAAGCTCAGGGCCGCGACGACCAGCAATTGGATCGACTCGCGTCGAAGGCGCCTTTTCGCCTCCAATTCCAGGGTGTCCTCGATCGCGCTGTCCTCGGCAAGGAGCCGCGCCGAATAGCCGGCTCGTGCGACTGCTCCAACCAGCGCGTTTGCATCCAGCGAACCGGCGACCGTATCAACCTCGGCACGTTCGCTCGCAAGGTTGACGCGCGCGGTAATCACGCCCGGAACGCCATGCAATGCACGCTCGACGCGACCAGCACAGGTCGCACAGGTCATACCCTCGATCGCCAACTCGACGCGGGCATGCGGCACCGCGTAACCAGCGGACTGCACTGCATTCACCAAGGCAACCGCATCTATTTCGGACACGCCAAGGTCCACTTCCGCCATATTGCTTGCGAGGTTGACCCGCGCATCCACACCCGGCAACGCGCCAAGCGCGCGCTCGACGCGTAAGGCGCATGTCGCGCAGGTCATGCCCTCGATGGGCAAGCGCAACTGCTGCACGGACGCACCCGAACGCACGCCGCGCGACGAGCCGCCGGCGGCGAGCGCGTTCATGTCGACGCCACGCCGAAACCTGCGGAACGTATGGCTTGTTCCAAGTCAGCTCGCGCTGCGGAACCAGCCACGTGCGCTTCGCCCGAGGCAAGATCCACTTGGACCTGCTGCACACCAGGCACCCGGCCCAGCACTTTGGTGACGCTCGCCACACAGCCTTGGCAGGTCATGCCTGTGATGTTGATCAACTGCTCGGTACGCACGATTTGCCCATCAGTCTTCATCGCGATCCGCCTCCTCCAGAAATGGACAGCGTAAGTCTGGAGCCTGGTCGAGGGTCAACAGACATGCTGTCGCAAGGCCAGCCGTTGTTCACGATGGCCCAAGACCGTGCGCGATCAGGCTGCGAGAGTGCGCCACTGCATGCCAGCGTCCAATAGACGGCCCTGGCTCTTCGGCCCATCACTGCCTGCAGCGTAGGCTTCTGGCTCCCCCCGGCGCCAAGCGCGCAAAACCGGATCAACAATACGCCACGCCCACTCGACCTCGTCGAAACGAAGGAAGTGCTCGCGCTGGCCGGCCAATGCGTCTATTAGCAATTGCTCATAGGCTGTAAAAACCTTGTCCCCCTCACTTCGATATGGTGCCGTCAACACGACGGTGCGCCCCTCCAGTTCAAGCCCGGGACGTTTGGCAGTCAGCTCAAGATCCATCTGCTGCTTGGGCTTCAGCCTCAGCACCAGCCAATTCGGATTCGCGGCGCGCAGCGCGCCCGGAAGCGCACCCGGTACGCCGCGGAACTGCACCGCAATTTCCGACGTATCCGCCGCCAAGCGCTTACCACTGCGCAGCAGGAAGGGCACGCCCTGCCAACGCCAGTTATCCACCTCGAGCCGGAGTGCCGCAAAAGTCTCCGTTCGAGAGTCCGGACGAACGCCGTCCTCATCGCGGTAGCCGGCAACCCGCCTCCTACCGAAGCGTCCTTCGCGATACTGGCCTCGCGCAGCATGGCGGGCCACGTTGCCACGAATTGCACGCACGGCACGGAGCACCTCGACCTTGTGGTCGCGCAAGACTTCGCCGTCCCAGCTTGACGGCGCCTCCATGGCCGCCAAGCAGAAAAGCTGCATCAGGTGATTCTGAAGCATGTCTCGGAGCGCACCCGCGTGATCGTAATAAGCCGCGCGATGCTCGACGCCAAGAGTCTCGGCGTAGGTGATTTGTACCTGCGCAATGTGTCGCGCGTTCCAGACGGGTTCAAGGAGTCGGTTGGCAAATCGCATGACCAGTAGATTCTGCGTCGCCTCCTTGCCCAGAAAGTGGTCGATCCGGAGGATCTGCGACTCGTCCCAGTGCCTATGCATGCGCACATGCAATGCCTCGGCACTGGCCAGATCAACGCCGAAAGGCTTTTCAACGACCAGCCTCCGCCATCCACCGCGAGGCGACTGGGCAAGGCCTGCCTCGCCCAGTGCCTGGGCGGCGGTACCGAACAACGACGGCGGCAACGCAAGGTAGAAGAGAGTCTCAGGGGACAGTTTTTTCCCGATCGCAGCCAATGCATCGGATTCGAGTGGTCCGGCAACATAATCGAGCGTTTTTATGAAACGCTGTGCACTCAGCTTGTCGAAGTCGTCCGAGAATTCGCGCAAGGAGGCGCCAATGTGCGTTCGAAAGTGATCGACACTCCAGTCATCTATGGCATAGCCGACGACTCGCAGGTCACGCGTAAGGCCGATCTTGTGCAATCGGAAAAGCGCGGGCATCAGCAGACGACGGGTGAGATCACCACTGGCGCCCAGAATGACCAACGTCCTTGCTCCCATGCCTCACACCTCCCCGGATTTTTCCGCATGACCGCCAAAGGCGTGACGCATCGCCGACATCAACTGGTTGGCAAACATCGCATTGCCACGTGAACTGAAGCGCGCAAAGAGAGCCGCCGCCAATTGGGAGA
>JAKAEJ010000072.1 GCA_021818335.1 Pseudomonadota bacterium
TGTTCAGCGGGACGCCCTGCTCGGTCGACGCCCTGGCACGGCAACCCCTCCCCATGGCGGGCCAAGGTCCATCACCCGCGCACGTCTGTGCACTGGAAGCCAGCGAGCTGGACGCGCGGGTGACCCTCGCGTTCCTGGATAAGGACGTCAACCAACTGTCCGGCCTCATGCTCTGGCAGGATTACAGTCCCATGGCGGCGCTGGCGACCATGCGGACGCTGGCGATCGCCATGCGAGTGGGACTGGCTGGAGTGGCCATCGAACGGGCTCAGCCGCCGCCGGCCGCGCCGGCGCTCGACCCGTCGAATGCCCCGGCGCAGCAGGCGGCATTCCAACCAGCGTCCGGATCGTCCGCGAGCATCCCGGTCCAGTTGGAGGTGCGCCTCGAGGATGGCCGCTCGGTCGCATTTGGAATCGTCAGTGACCATGGATGTTGGTGGCTGGAGCCCTGACGCGTCGATCACCACCTACGCGCGCTGGAATCGCGGCAGCAGCTCGTTGAGCGCTGCCAGCCTTTCGAGCGGGTCGCCGAGTTCGAGCATCTTCTGGCGTTCACCCGGCGAGAGCGGCAGCATTTCGGAGAGGCGCATGCTGACCCAGGACGCATCATCCAGTTGCGGTGCATCGAATGGCTGGACGAGATCGCTTGCGAAAGCCGTCAGCAGCCGATCCAGGATGGTCGACAGGAGGCCGTATTCGGGTGGCAATGGCGAGGCAGGTTCGTCCGGCCACAGTGCGATGTCTGCACGCAGCTGGCCGTCTCCGCGCACGCGCGTACGCTCAACGCGGAACCGCTGCCCGCCTTCGATGCGGATACCCAGCAAGCCGCCATCCAGCGCAAAGAAGTCGCGGATATGGGCCAGCGTACCCACGGCCGCCGGCGTGGCCGGCGCTCCGGTCTCGGCTCCCTGCAGGATCTGGTTGACCCCGAATGGCCGGCCTTCCCGCGTGCATTCTCGAACGAGATCCACGTAACGGGGTTCGAACACGCGCAAATGGGCGCGCCCGCCCGGGAAAAGCGCGGTCGACAGGGGAAACAGCGGAAGATCGTCCATTGGCGGCGGCACGCGCCCAAGTGTAACAACCGCGGGCCAGACTACCGCGAAGGCGCCGCCACCGGCGGCGACGACGCCTTCAACGCGGCGGCCGCGGGTCGTCAGCTCCCGTGGACCACCAGCAACGCAAGCCCGTAAGCCGGCAGCGTCACGTCCAGCGTGTCACTCTCAATACGCAAGACCCGCGGCGAATCCAGCCTTCCCGCTTCCCGCAGGCGCGCGATTTGCGCCCGCGTCGGGTTCGCGGGACGTCCCATGGCATCGTAAAGACGCATGGCATCGCCATGATGGCGCCCCAGGCGCCAGAGCTCCGCATAGGCTCCCTTCGGCAGGTGGTCGAAATGCACTTCGAAGTGGCGGGGAGCACCAACCGGCGCCGCATTGACGTATTGGGCGGTCTTGCCAACCGGCCTGGCGTAATTCCAGAGGGCGATCGCAAGCGTCCCGTCCCGGCGGCGCGTGGCGATGACCTCCGGCGCGCCGACGGGCAAGCGCGTGCGACCCAGCTTGTGCAGCAGGGCAAAGGCATTGAATGCCGGCTTGCGGATCCCGAACTCGGCCACCAGCCCGAAGCCGCCATAGAACGGGGTGCGGATCACGCCCTGCTCCTCGAACACGTCCGAGAAGCTCCAGTAACTCATCATCGCGACCTTGTCGGCGCACTGCGCGATGGTGCCCGCCAGCCAAGGCCCCATGAAGGCCGAGTCGGTGATGTTGGGCAGGTTCATGTAGGTCGCGTTGTATTCACTGAAGATCAGGGGCACGTGCGGAAAAGGCGAAGCCGCAATCTCCCGATGGACGTTGTCCACCGCCCGGCAGACCATTTGCGCCCGCGGGATCTGCTCATTGGTGTGGAAGACGTTCGCCGCCGTGTCGTCGCCGTACACGTGCGTACTGACGAAGTCGACCGGCACATGGTGCTTCCATGCGTGTGCCAGGAATTCGGGCACCCAGGCTGCCTGGGCGGTCGCCGGGCCCCCGACGCGGAGCAGCGGGCTGACGGACTTCAGCGCGCGCGCCGTGTGGTCATAAAGCTTGAAGTAGGTGGCCTGCCTCGGCTTGCCGCTCCAGAATCCGAGGTTCGGCTCGTTCCAGACCTCGAAGTACCAGCTCGACACCTCATGGATGCCATAGCGCGACACCAGGTGCTGCGCGAACGCCCGGATCATCGCGTCCCAGACGCGGTAGCTCTTGGGTGGCGATGTAACCGGGCGATACCAGAAGCCGTTGGTGTCATGGGGATTGGCAGCCAGCGCGGGCGGCATGAATCCCAGCTCCACGAAGGGCTTGATGCCCCGTGCCAGCAATCCGTCGTAGATCTGGTCGACATACGAGAAGTTGTAGACCGGATGGCCATCCGCGCCCATGTGGAAGACTCCGACGCCGCGGTCGAAGATCCCGTGCATGCGCACGTACCGGAAGTCCGTGGCGCCCGCCACCATCGAAAGGTCGCGACGATACGCTGCGCGCAACGCAAGGACGGCCCGTCCGGAACCGAACATGCGCTCCCAGGTGTGGGGGAACGGGGCTCCGGCGGCACGGGCGTCGATCCGCACAACCGTCGTGGTTGCCCCGGAACCGGAAGACGGGTGGGCGCCCGCGATACAGGGGGCCGCTACCAATGCCAGCGGCAGCAACACCGCGACAAGCAGCCCGCGCAACCGCGGCTGCAGCCGATCAAATCGATACATGAAACCTCCACGACCATCCTCCCGGCCAGGCGCCGGGCCGCAGGTTGGATGCCTGACGGCACCATTGGTTCATCGTTCCGTAGCCGAATTGCGAAGTTGCCCAAGAAATGCTTTCCGCCAAGCCGTGATGTCGTGGTGTTCGATGACCGCCATGGCGGCCTGCCAACGCTCCCGCCGCGCCTCCAACGGCATGGCCAGCGCGCGGTCGAGCGCGCTCGCCACGGCCAGATGATCGCGCGGGTTGACGGTCAATGCCATTTCCAATTGCTGGGCGGCACCCGCAAATTCGGACAATACGAGAACTCCGGGATCCTCGCCGTCCTGACTCGCCAGGTATTCCTTGGCCACCAGGTTCATGCCATCCCGCAACGGCGTGACCAGGCCGACGCGCGCCAGGCGGTAATAGCCACAAAGGGTGCCATGCGGGTAGGCGCGGTTCACGTAGCGGATCGGCACCCAGTCGGGATCCGCATGGCGCCCATTGATATGCCCTGCGATCCGTTCCAATTCGCGCCGTATCGCCCGGTACTCCGGCACTTCGCCGCGGGTGGTCGGCGCGATCTGCAGCAAGGAGACGCGGCCTCGCCAGTGGACGTGGTGCTCGATCAGCTGCCCGAAACTCTGGAAGCGTTCGGCCAGTCCCTTGGAATAGTCGAGCCGGTCCACGCCGACGATCAGGCTGCGCTCGCCCAGGCTGGCACGCATGCGCTTGAGCGCCGCGCTGCTGCGTGCGCGCTGCGCCGCCTGCCGGATCGACGGAGCGTCGATGCCGATGGGGAACGCGCCCATGCGCGTTGCGCACCCGTCGGGAAGCTGCAGTGTGTCGGTATCCGCGCGAAGCGGGTGGGCGCCCAGCACACGGATGAAGTAATCGCGCAGCCCATCCAGGTCGTGGGCACTCTGCACGCCCACCACGTCGTAGTCAGCCAGCGTGCCAAAGAGTTCGCGATGCCCGGGCATGTACTCGAGCAACGCCGCCGGCGCCAGCGCCGTGTGCAGGAAAAAGCCCATGCGTTGCCGACAGCCCAGGCGGCGCAACTCCGTGGCCAGCGGTATGAGGTGGTAATCGTGGATCCAGATCAGGTCGTCCGCGCGCAACCAGGGCTTCAGGGCGCGCGCGAGGCTTCGGTTGACGTCCCGGTAGACCTGGTAGTCGGCCTGGACAAAATCCATCAAGTCGATGCGATCATGAAGCAGCGGCCACAGGACGCGATTGGCGAAGCCCACGTAATAGCCCGCATGCGCTGCCCGGTCGAGGTCCACCGTGAGATAGCCGATCCCGTCATGCTCGCCATACCGGGGCTCTGCGACTCCGTCCGCGATGCGCCCGCTCCAGCCAAACCACAGGCCGCCATGCTCGGCCAGTGCGGCCCGCAGCGCGACCGCGAGGCCTCCCGCACGCGTTTCATCCGGCAGCGCCACACGGTTGGACGCCACGACGAGGCGGCTCAAAGCGCCTCCTCCCAACTGCGCGAAAGCCGCATCGCGGCATTGATGAGCCCGACCATCGAATAGGTTTGCGGAAAATTGCCCCACAGGGCGCCGGTCTTGGGGTCGATGTCCTCCGACAACAGGCCCAGTCGGGTCCTGTGAGCCAGGATGTTCTCGAACAGACGCCGGGCCTCGTCCTTGCGACCCATACCAGCCAGCGCGCCGATGTACCAGAACGTGCACAGCGTGAAGCTGGTCTGGGGCATCCCGAAGTCGTCCTGGTGGCGATAGCGGAAGATGTAGTCGCCTTCCCGCAGGTCGCGACCGATGGCATCGACCGTCGCTATGAAACGGGGATCGTCATAGGCGATGAATCCCAGCTCGGCCAGCGGCAGCAGGCTGGCATCCAGATGGCGTCCACCCTTGTGGGCGACAAGGTGGCCCAGTTCGGCGTCATAGGCCCAGGCGAGGATGCTCGCGCGCAGGCAGTCGGCACGCCCCCGCCAATGCTGCTCGCGCGCGTCGTCACCCAGCACCCCGGCAATGCGGGCCAGGCGATCGCATCCGACCCACCCCATGGCAGCTGTATACGTATGCACGTGCTTGCCGCCACGGTACTCCCATAGACCCGCGTCGGGCTGCTCGGCGTTGGCCCACGCTTGTTCGCCCAACTGTTCGAGCTTGTCGAAGACATCGCGATCGCCGACCCGGCGAAGGCGCTGGTCGAAGAAGATCTGTTCGGCTGCGAGAATGAGCGAGCCGTAGATGTCGTACTGCCGCTGCTCCCAGGCCAGGTTGCCGATACGCACGGGCCCCATGCCGGAAAATCCGGAGAGCGCCTCGGCTTGATGTTCCTCGAGCTGGTCCTCGAACGTCACGCCGTAGACCGGATTGAGCTCTCCATTGGCACTGATGAGATTGAGCATGAAGCCCAGATACTCCTCCATGCTTCGCGTCGCACCGAGGCGGTTCAGTGCACGAACCACGAAGGCCGCGTCGCGCAGCCAGCAATAACGGTAGTCCCAGTTGCGTCCGCTGTCCGGCGCCTCGGGAATCGAAGTCGTGGGCGCCGCAATGATCGCGCCCGTGCTTTCGAACTGGCACAACTTGAGCGTGACTGCCGCACGGATCACGGCTTCCTGCCACTCGAACGGCACCGACAGATAGCGCGTCCACTGGTGCCAGTAATCCAGCGTCTGCGCCAAGTGATGGTCGAGCAACTGTGCGGGCGCATCGTCGGGGGTCTCGTCAGGCCCCCAGATGAAATGGAATCCCCGATCGAGGATGAAGGGCAGTTCGCGCCGGATGAAGGGCACCGGCAAGTCGGACGTCAGCCGCATCGCCTGGGCGCCAAGCAGGTAACGGATGTGGTTGCTGCCGCTGGTGGTGGACGGGATGCTGGCGCCTAGTCCATCGAGGGGCCGAAGGCGAATCTGGACGCGCGGCCTGCCGCTGATCGGGCGCACCTTGCGCATCAGCATCACCGGATGATAGATGCGGCCGCGCTGCCGGAACCGGGGTGCGAAGTCGGTGATTTCGACGCCCTGTCCCTTGCGGTCGAACAGGCGGGTGACCAATACGGCCGTGTTGCGCTTGTAGTCCTGCTCGGCCCGATCGAAATCCTCCAGCTCGATGGACCAGGAGCCGTGGCCCGCGTGGGCAGGGGACAACAGGGCACAGAACGTCGGATCGCCGTCGAACTGGGGAAAGCAGCCCCAGACAATGCTGCCGTGCGGGTCGATCAGCGTGGCAATGCTGCAGTTGCCGATCAGACCGTATTCGAGCGAGTGCCCGTTCATCGATTCCTCCTTGGTCATGGCCCAATTCCCGGCCACCCCTTCCGCGGACCCGGGCGCGCCAGTTCCGCCAGCCATGCCCGCACGGCGCCCGGGCAGGCAAGGACATGGGTGGCCGAACCGGCAACGCGCGAGCCCACCGCGACCGCGATCCCGCCGGCATCGCGGACGGCCGCGAGAGCCGGCGCATCCGTATGGTCATCTCCGACATACACCGGCCGCCGCCCGGCAAAGGCCGTCTCGCGCATGAGCGCGCGGACGGCAACCCCCTTGTCGGCGAGGGCCGGTTTCAACTCGCACACCTCGTAGCCTTCGAGGAGGACGTAGCCGGGCAATGATCCGGCGAGCGCGCTTGCCGCGTCTCGCATCGTTCCCATCTGCGCCGGCGCCTCGCGGCAGTGCAGTGCGACGGCGGGTCCCTTGTACTCGACATGGACCCCCCGCAGGTCCGCGGCCACGCGATCCGCCGCCGCATACAGCCGCCGGGTCTGCTCGGCATCTTCTTGCCAGAGCTGCTCGTGGCGCCCGTCGGCATGCAAGTGCTCGAGACCATGCAGGCCGACGTACTCGATGGCAAGCGGCGCGAACAGCCTCGCAAGATCGCTCGTCCGCCGGCCGCTGACCAAAGCCAGCGCACCATCGAGTGCCCCGGCAAGCCAGCCGAGGTGCATGTGCAAGAGCGTGTCGACGCGCACGAGTTCTGGGCGCAGTGCGAAGTCGAGCAGGGTGCCGTCGACATCCAGCATCAGCGCCCATCGCTCGCCGGGGGCCGGCAACGACGGTGGGCCGAGTACCGGTCGATCATCGGTCACGCTGCTCACGCCGGGACATCAACAGGCGATGACCGCTGTGCAGCGGCCTGATGCTCATTCCACTCACCACGGAAGCGCGGAAGGCAATCGGGATAGTTGCGCTGGAGGAAATCGACCAGGCCCTCGCGGACCGCGCAGCGCAGGTTCCATGCGCGCGACGAATCCGCGGCGCTGACCAGGGCACGAATCTGCACCGCCCTTTCATTGGCGTCGGTGACCACCAGGCCGACGACGCGCCCATCCCAGTCCGGGGCGGTTCGGCAGAGTCGCTCGAGCTCCGCCCGCAGGGGCGGCATCGGTGTTCGATAGTCAACCCACAAGTAAACCGAACCCAGGAGTTCCGCGCTGGTGTGCGTCCAGTTCTGGAAGGGATTCTCGATGAACCAGGTGAGTGGGACGATGAGCCGGCGCTGATCCCAGATGCGCACGACCACGTACGTGCTGGTGATCTCCTCGATTCGCCCCCATTCCCCCTGCACGATCACGACGTCGTCCAGCCGCAGCGGCTGGGTCAGCCCGAGTTGCAGCCCGGCAAGCAGGTTGGTCAACACCGGACGCGCGGAAACACCGACGACGATTCCGGCGATGCCGGCCGACGCCAGCAGACTGGCGCCGAGCGCACGAACTGCAGGAAAGGTCATGAGCATGACGCTGGCACCGACCGTGACGACGACAATGCGCGCAATGATGATCAGCACGCGCGTCTGCGTCTGGATCCGGCGATCCACGAGGTTGTCGGCAGCAGTCCCCGGATGGCGTTCGCGCACGAGCGCCTCGGCGACCCCCAGCGCCCGCAGCGCCAGCCAGCAGAACGCTGCGACCAGCGCAAGCGCCCAGGCGTGGCGGAGCGAGGCGGCGAGAGCCGGCGAGACGGGGGCACGATCGATGCCGACGCCGAGCACCATCAGGTAAACCAGCGGTTCAATGGCCGGCCACAACCTGCGGACGAACCCGGCCCATGCGCCGTGGCGACCGCCCAGGCGCAACAGCCACGCCGCAAGGCGGTTGATGAGAAAGGCCGCGACCAGCAAGACCACCACCGGAATGGCGGCCGCAGCCGCAACGCCCAGGCGATCGATGGTCATCGACGGTCCTTGCGTGCGGGTCTCCAACCATAGCCTCCGAGGCGACGTGGCACAACCCGAGCAACACTGCGTTCCCGGTCAGCGGCCCTTCGCGAAGCGCCACGGCGCGTGGTCGAAATCGCCGTTGGACATGAAGACGACGTGGTCGCCCGGCGCCGCGCGCGCTGCGACCAGATCGAGCAGGCCGTCGACACTCCGCGCCGTCTCGCCTCGTCCCCCAAGGGCGGCGATGACCGGTGCGGGATCCCAGCGCAGACCCGGCTTCGCCAGCAACAGAACTGCGTCGGCGTCGCCGAGCGATGGCGCGAGGGCCGTTGCATGCGCGCCGGCGCGCATCGAATTGGAACGCGGTTCCAGCACGGCGATGATGCGCGCCCGGCCCACGCGTGCGCGAAGGCCGGCGAGCGTTGTGGCGATGGCGGTCGGGTGATGCGCGAAGTCATCGTAAATACTGATGCCGTCGCGGACAGCCAGCAGCTCAAGGCGCCGGCGCACACCGCGGAAACCGGTCAACGCGCGCACCATCTCGGCGGTATCGCACCCGGCCGCCGTTGCGGCGGCCAGCGCCGCCAACGCATTCATCACATTGTGGCGACCCAGCATCGACCAGCGTACGGTCCCGACTGGCGCGCCGGCACGACTCACGTCGAAGACGCTTCCGTCTGCCTCAACGAGATGCGCACGCCACGCGCCCGCCGTGATGCCGAAGCTTTGCACCGGCGTCCAGCAACCCATCGCCAGCGTTTCGGCCAGCCGTGGGTCCTCGGCGTTGACGACCAGCGTTCCAGCCGCCGGGACGATCCGGACCAGATGGTGGAACTGCCTCTGGATGGCGGCCACGTCAGGGAAAATGTCTGCGTGGTCGTATTCGAGATTGTTGAGTACGGCGATGCGCGGGCGGTAGTGCACGAATTTCGAGCGCTTGTCGAAGAACGCCGTGTCGTATTCGTCGGCCTCGATGACGAACGGCGCGCCCGGCGCGCCCAGGCGCGCCGATTGCGCGAATCCCATCGGCACGCCACCGACCAGAAAGCCGGGCACCAGTCCGGCGACCTCCAGCAAGTGTGCGAGCAGCGCGGTTGTCGTCGTCTTGCCGTGCGTGCCGGCCACGGCCACCACAGCGCGGTGGCGCAGGACCGTTTCACCCAGCCATTGCGGGCCCGAGGTGTAGTCGAGCCCACTATCCAGCAGGTATTCGATCGCCGCATTGCCGCGAGCCAGCGCGTTGCCGACCAGGACCTGATCGGGTGCCGCGTGGCCCGCATGCGGTTGCAGGGCCCGTGCGTCGTAGCCATCGTGCAAAGCGATGCCCAGGGCCTCGAGCTGGTCGCTCATCGGCGGATAGACGTTGGCGTCGGAGCCTTCGACGGCATGTCCCATTTCGCGCGCCAGCGCCGCGACGCCCCCCATGAAGGTCCCGCAGATACCCAGGATATGCAGGCGCATCGGCAGCGAAATCAGCGCGAGACGACGGCGCGCGGCGCGCCCAGTGCGGCCATGACGC
>JAKAEJ010000010.1 GCA_021818335.1 Pseudomonadota bacterium
TCAAGATCCTGTATTTCACGCAATTGCTTGGCATGGCGCTCGGCCTGTCGGCGCGCAAGGTCGGCGTCCACGAGAACTTCTCCGAGTCGCGCGACCTCCTCAAGGCCAAGGGACTGGGTTGATGCCGACTCTGTTCGACACGCTCGAGGGCATCGCCGCCCTGCCCGACGCGGACCTTCACGGCCGGCGCGACGAGCTGCGGGCGACGCTGCTGCAGGCTGGCGAAGTGGTCATGGAAAGTTGGTTGCGCGCGCAACACCTGCCGCCAACGGATGATCGCCACGAAGGATTCCGGCTGCTCGCCCTGCAGCGCCAGGGCGCGCGCCAGGACCCCAGCTTCAATGCCTGTCGCGAGAGTTGCCGCGAACTGGTCTACCAATGCAACGCCGCGGCCGCGGCCGCGGCCGACACGCCGGCCGCCAGCGCCGAACACCTGCGCCTGGGCGCGCATGTTGCCATGCACCTGGCATTGTTCATCGACGGCAAGCTGGAAAACAGCCGGCTCGGCGAGTTCTGCTGCGCGGCGCGGCCGTTGCGCGCGCGCGACGACGCCGCCTCGGCAGCGACGCCGACGCAGCCGGCCTGAGTCATGCGCGCCACCGGTCCCCGTCCCATGACGTGCGCCGGCTGTTCCGGCAAGCCGCGTGGCGCCAGCGCGCCCGCCCTGCAGCCCCCTTGTATGCATCCATCATCTGTCGCCATCCACAGAGGAACCCCGCCATGAGCAGCCGCGAACCCGCCAGGAACATGTCGATCATCGTCACCAAGGGCACGTTGGACTGGGCCTATCCCCCGTTCATCCTCGCCACCACGGCAGCAGCCATGGGACTGGATGTCACGATGTTCTTCACCTTCTACGGCCTGGGCCTCCTCAAGAAGGACCTCGACCTGCAGATCTCGACGCTGGGCAATCCCGCGATGGCCATGCCGATGATGGGCATGCACGTGGTGATGCCCAACATCATCTCCGCGATCCCGGGCGTTGACGCGATGGCGAGCTCCATGATGAAGAACCTGATCAAGAAGAAGGGCGTGGCGTCCATCGAGGAGCTTCGCCAGGCGGCCGTCGAGTCGGACGTCAACATGATCGCGTGCCAGATGACGATGGACCTCTTCGAATTCAAGAAGGAGGACCTGATCGACGGCCTGACGATCGGGGGCGCGGCGACCTACATCGAAACCGCCACCAAGTGCGACATCAATCTGTACATCTGACGCAAAACCAGCAATCGGAGACGACCATGGCTGACCAAGTGCTCGACGCGAAGGGACTCAACTGCCCGCTGCCCATCCTGCGGACCAAGAAGGCGATCAAGGAGATGAACGTCGGTGACGTGCTGACGGTCCACGCGACCGACCCCGGCGCCGTCAAGGATTTCGAGGCGTTCTGCCGCACGACCGGCAACGAGCTGCTGGAATCGACCAGCGCTGGTGGCGAGTACCACTTCCGCATCAAGCGCAAGCAGTAGGCGGATGGGGTGCAGGGGAAGGCCCGCTGTGCGACGGGCTTCGCACGGACCGGCGCGGCTTCACTGCGCCACGGCCGACCGCACCCGGCAACGGACGTCGAAGCGACCATGAAACCGCGCCTGCGCGTGATCGACCAGGGCCTTGTCTCGCCCCTGCGCTCGCAGGCGCTCTACCATGGCATCGCGGAGGCGATGCAGGCGGACGATCCGCCGGTTCTCACCCTCGTCAGTCCGGAACACCCCTATGTTTGCATTGGCATCCATCAGGATCTGGAAGCCGAAGTGGACATGGGCTACTGCCGAGAGGCGGGTCTGCCCGTGCTGCGCCGCCATGTCGGCGGCGGGGCGGTCTACCTGGACCGCAATCAGCTCTTCTTCCATTTCATCTATCCAACCCAGCTGGCGCCACGCCGGGTCGCCGACCTCTACGACCACTTCGTGCGCCCTGTCCTCAGCACCTACCGGGCCTTCGGCATACCGGCGCGCCTGCGACCGATCAACGACATCCACGTCAATGACCGCAAGATCGGAGGGACGGGCGCGGCGCAAATCGGCGAGGCCACCATATTCGTCGGGAGCTTCCTGCTCGATTTCGACACGGACACGATGGCCCGTTGCCTGAAAGTGCCTTCCGAGAAATTCCGCGACAAGCTGCGCGGTACGCTGGAGGATTACATCACCACGGTCCGTCGCGAACTCGGCGAAATTCCGCCGCGACAGACGCTGGTCGACGCATTCCTCGCTGCCGTCGGCGATGACCTGTCCGTTCATCCTCATGCGGACGGGCTGCGGCCGCCGGAGTCCGAGGCGGTGGCTGTCTGGGAGTGGCGCCTGCAGGATCAAGAGTGGACGTTCCAGCCACAACGACGCCGCTTCCCCGAGGGGGTGAAGATCACGGGCGGCGTGCACCTCGGGGAAAGCGCGCACAAGGCCGTGGGCGGGCTGATCCGTGCCCGCGTGCTCAGCCGCGATGGACGTATCGGCGAAGCCGAGATCAGTGGCGATTTCACATGCCTGCCGTCCCATGGCGTGGCCGAGCTCGCACGGGAATTGGCCGGCGTCGACTTGCGCGACGGGCTGGACGGAGCCGTTGCCGCGCGCATGGCGTCGCTGAATCTGGACATGCCGGGCGTCCAGCCCGGTGACATCGCGCAGGCGCTCCGCGCCACGCTGCCGGCCAGCGCATGAGCGTCGCATGCGCACCACCGGCGATCATCGCCCGCCGCGCACGGCGCGCGGACCGTCACTGCGATGGCCGTGCCGCGACCTGGACGCGCCATAACCCACCCAATGTGCGAACGACCGGTTCACCCGAAAAAGGGCCGGCGATCGCTCAAGGCGACCGGTATCGCCGGTCGTCCTACCGCCGCGCTCGCGGCTCACTGCCCTACGCAGGGTGCTTGAGGGAGAGTCCGTTATGAATCGCAAGTCGTTGCAACGTACGTTGCTGGTCTCGCTATTGCTCGCCTCGGGCATGGCCTGCGCCACCGACGGCTATTTCCAGCCTGGCTACAGCGTGATGTCGGTGGGCATGGGTGGCGTCGGCATCGCCTTCCCGCAGGATGCGCTCGCACCCGCCACCAACCCGGCCGGCATGGCCTGGGTCGGCAACCAACTGAATTTCGGGGTCAGCATCTTCCAGCCCGACCGCACGGCAACCTTCACCACGCCCAATGGCACCGCAAGCTTCAGCGGCAACGAGACCAAGCAGTTCTACATTCCCGAATTCGGCTACAACCACATGCTCAGCGACCGCCTCGCGGTCGGTGTTGCCGTATTCGGCAATGGCGGCATGAATACCGGCTACAGCACGCTCAATTCGGGCACGCAGGGGGCGCAGTGCGCCAATCCCCAGGTGCTGCAGATGTTCGGCGGCAACGTGCAGGCCTGCCTCGCATCGCCGGTTGGCCAACTCGGTGCACTGGGCATCGGCTCGACCGGCGTGGACCTGCAACAGCTGTTCGTTGCGCCCACGGTCGCGTACAAGCTCAACGACAACAATTCGATCGGCCTGTCGCTGGAGTACGTGCACCAGAACTTCGGCATCACCGGCGTCCAGGCTTTCGCGGGCCTCTCCAGCAATCCGGCGAACCTCACCAACAACCTGCACGCGCAGTCCGACGGTTTCGGCTTCCGCATCGGCTGGACCGGCAAGGTGACGGATACCCTGACCCTCGGCGCAACGTACCAGCCGAAGATCAGCATGAGCGCCTTCAAGCGCTACAACGGACTGTTCGCGCAGGGTGGCAAGTTTGACATTCCCGCCAATTACGGCGTGGGCGCCGCGTGGACGCCCACGCCGAACGTCACGCTGGCCGCTGACGTCGACCGCATCGAATATGGCAGTGTGCCGGCCATAGCCAATCCGATGATCAACTCGCTGATGTGCGCGACGCCCTCCACCTGCGGCCTCGGCACGGCCACCGGCAGCGGCTTCGGCTGGCGGAATGTCACTGTGGTGAAGGTCGGCGCGGCGTGGCAGATGGATCGCGCGTGGACGCTTCGCGCCGGCTACAACCACACGAGCCAGCCCGTCACCAGCGACAACGTCTTCTTCAACGTCCTGGCTCCTGGCGTCGTCCAGAGCCATCTCACGCTTGGCGCGACGTACGCGTTCAGCCCGGATCTTGCCCTTTCGTTCGACTACGTGCACGCCTTCAAGAAGACGATCACGGGCACCGGGGCCAGCCAGGGCATCGCCATCGCGATGTCGCAGGACACGCTCGGCTTCTCGCTGGGCTGGAAATACTGACGCCCAGCGCGCCGTTGTCCGTGCGGGGCCCGGGTGTTCCCCGGGCCCCGCATGCAGGCCTCACGACGGATCGTCCGTCGACTCCACCGCAGGCGCCGCCTCGGACGCCACGTCGCCGGGTTCCTCGTCGTCGTTGCCGAGCGGCACGGCACCGACCAGGGCCTCGTCGCCTGGCAGCCGGATCAGCATGACGCCCTGCGTGTTGCGGCCCAGTTGCGAGACCTCGGCGACGCGCGTGCGCACGAGGGTCCCGCGGTCCGAAATCAGCATGAGCCCCTGTGCCGCGTCGACTTGCACCGCCGCCACGAGCGGACCATTGCGCTCGGAGCACTGGATGGCGATGACGCCCTGCGTGCCGCGGCCTTTGCGCGGAAATTCCTCGAGCGCCGTACGCTTGCCGTAACCACGGGTGGTGGCGGCCAGGACGTCGCCCTCTTCCGCGACAATGAGGCTGACCACCTGTTCACCGGCGGCCAGGCGCATGCCCCGGACACCCGTCGCGGTCCGACCCATCGGGCGCACTTCATCCTCGTTGAAGCGCACGGCTTTGCCGTTGCTGGCAAAGAGCATGATGTCGCGACGCCCGTCGGTCAACCGAACGTCGACCAACGCATCGCCATCGTCGAGGTTGATGGCGATCTTGCCGCGCTGGAGGCGGTATTCGAATTCGGCGAGCGGCGTCTTCTTGACCGTTCCCTTGCGCGTCGCGAAGAATACATACTGACCGCTGTCGAAGGCGTGCACGGGCAGCACCGCCTGCACGCGCTCCCCCTCTTCCAGCGGCAGCAGGTTGACGATCGGCTTGCCGCGCGCGCCGGGACCGGCATCGGGAATGTGGTGCACGGTCAGCCAGAACACGCGCCCAGCGCCCGTGAACACGAGCAGCGTGTCGTGCGTATTGACCACCCACAGTTGCTCGATGAAGTCTTCTTCCTTCATCGCCGTGGCCGACCGCCCACGTCCGCCACGACGCTGTTCGCGGTAGATCGCGACCGGCTGCCGCTTGATGTAGCCTGCATGCGACAGGGTCACCACCACGTCCTCGGGCGCGATCAGGTCGAGTACGTCGAGGTCATCCTGGGACGCCTGGATGACCGTGCGGCGCGCGTCGGCGAATTCCTCGCGTACCGCCTGCAGCTCGTCGCGGATCACTTCGAGCAATCGCTCCGGATCCTCGAGGATCCGGATCAGCCCGGTGATCGTCTCGAGGAGCGTCCGGTATTCATCCGTCAGTTTGTCCTGCTCCAGGCCGGTCAGCCGGTTCAGGCGCATCTCCAGGATTTCCTTGGCCTGCGTCTCGGAGAGCTGATAGCCGGCATCAGCCAAGCCGATGCCCTCCGGCAGGTCCTCCGGTCGCGATTGCGCGGCACCCGCCGCGCCGAGCAGCGCGCGTACCAGGCCGGGCTCCCACCGGCGGGCGAGCATCCGTTCGCGCGCCTCGCTGGGTGACGACGAGGTCTTGATCAACTCGATCATTGCGTCGATGTTCGCAAGCGCGACGGTGAGGCCTTCGAGGATGTGCGCGCGCGCACGGGCCTTGCGCAGGTCGAAGATGGTCCGGCGCACGACGACTTCGCGCCGGTGCCGGATGAATGCCTCGAGCACCTGCTTCAGGTTCAGCAGGCGCGGCTGGCCGTCCAGCAGCGCCACCATGTTGATGCCGAACACGGTCTGCAACTGCGTCTGCTGGTACAGGTTGTTCAGCACGACATCGGCCATCGCATCGCGGCGGATTTCGATGACGACGCGCATGCCATCCTTGTCCGATTCATCGCGAAGTTCGGAAATTCCCTCGATGCGCTTTTCCTTGACGAGTTCCGCGATCTTCTCGATCAGCCGCGCCTTGTTCACCTGGTAGGGCAGCTCGGTGACGATGATCGTCTCGCGGCCGTTGGCCTCGGTCTCGATCTCCGCGCGCGCTCGGACGAGGACACGCCCGCGACCCGTGCGATAGGCCTCGTGGATGCCGGCCGCGCCATTGATGATGCCGGCGGTCGGGAAGTCTGGCCCCGGGATGTAGTGGAGCAGCGCATCGATCCCGAGCGTCGGATCGTTGATCAATGCGACCGTGGCATCGATCACCTCGCCAAGGTTGTGCGGCGGGATGTTGGTCGCCATCCCGACCGCGATGCCTGCCGAGCCGTTGATCAGGAGGTTCGGCACGCGCGTCGGCAACACCAGCGGCTCGTGCTCGCTTTCATCGTAGTTGGGCCCGAAATCGACGGTCTCCTTGTCGATGTCGACCATGAGTTCGTGGGCGAGGCGCGAGAGGCGCACTTCCGTGTAACGCATCGCCGCGGCGCTGTCGCCATCGACCGAACCGAAGTTGCCCTGCCCGTCGACCAGGAGGTAACGGAGCGAGAACGGCTGCGCCATGCGCACGATCGTGTCGTACACGGACGCATCGCCATGCGGATGGTATTTACCGATCACGTCACCGACGACGCGTGCCGACTTCTTGTAGGGCTTGTTCCAGGCATTGCCCAGTTCGTTCATCGCGAAGAGCACGCGCCGATGGACCGGCTTGAGGCCATCACGAACGTCGGGGAGTGCGCGGCCCACGATCACGCTCATTGCGTAATCGAGGTAGCTCTGCCGCATTTCGTCTTCAATGTTGACGCGGATGACTTCTTTGGCGAGTTCGGCCATGCCGGGATAATCCCTGTTCAGGCCCGCGCCGGAGCACGGGCAATATGTGACCCAATGCAGACCGCTCTGGCAATGCGATCGGCACGCAAATCAGTGCGGCGCCAGCGCGCCAACCTTGCCTTGCCCTGCGCGCTTGCGGCCGCGGCGGGACCCCGGCTCAGCCGCCGCGGCCCCGCTGCCGACAGCGACGTCGCACAGCCGGTCGATGATACCACATGGGCCTCGCCAAGGCACCCAGAAAAACTTGTTTTTTCAATACTTTAGCTTGCTTTCTCCGGCGCTCTCGCGGACGCCGCCGAAAACCCAGCGCTGGGCGCTGGTGTAGTTGACCGTGGCAGCGACCAGCGAACCGAGTGCCACGCCGAGGGCCGGCCACGCGCGGACCAGCGGCGATTCGAAAACGGCGAGTGCGTAGACGCCGTAGTTGACCAGCGCCCCCCCGGTCATCGCCGCCATCCAGCGCGCCCATTCGATGTGCCAGCGGTGCAGGCCGCGGGACTCGGCGAAGGTGGTGTGCCGGTTCCAGACCCAGGTCACCGTCGCGGCGCACGTGAAGGAGATCAGGCGGCCGAGATAGGGGTCCAGGTGCACGAACGAGACCAACGCCTGCACCACGCCGGCGTCGACCACGAAGCCAATCAGCCCGCCAACGAAAAACAAGCCAATCCTACGCATCGGCAGTCTCGGCAAAGCACCGCATGCTCGCTGCGTCGGGTCGGTGCAACACGCCACGCTCGGTGACCAGCACGTCCACGAGCCCGGCTGGCGTGACATCGAACACCGGATTCCACGCCTCGATGCCTTCGGCGGCGACGCGCCGTCCGGCGCATCCGAGCACCTCGGCGGGATCGCGCAATTCGATGGGGATGCCGGCACCGCTGGGCGTGGCCAGATCGACGGTCGAAGAAGGCGCCACCACCATCAGCCGCACGCCATGATGCCGTGCCGCGATCGCCAGCGCGTAGGTGCCGATCTTGTTGGCGACATCGCCGTTTGCGGCAATGCGGTCGGCACCGAGGATCACCCACTGCACGGCCCCCGAGGCCATCAATGCCGCCGCGGCGGAATCCGCGATCAGGGTGACGCCGATCCCGTCCTGCTGCAATTCCCAGGCGGTGAGGCGGGCGCCCTGCAACCAGGGCCGCGTTTCCCCGGCGTAGACCCGCGCAATCCGACCGGTCGCGACGCCGGCGCGGATCACGCCCAGCGCCGTGCCGACGCCAGCGGTGGCGAGCGCGCCGGTATTGCAGTGGGTGAGCACGCCCGATCCGGGCTCGATCAATGGTGCGCCGGCCACGGCCATGGCCCGGTTGGCGGCGAGGTCCTCGGCCTCGATGGCGCGGGCCTCCGCGAGCAAACGATCGGCCCCGGCACCCTCGCGGGCCAACGCGGCCATACGGTCCAGCGCCCACATCAGGTTGACGGCTGTGGGCCGCGACGCGCGCAGCTGCGCCACGCCGGCTTCGAACCCGCCTTCACGCCGCGCCATCACGGCGCCATAGGCGGCGGCGATGCCGATCGCCGGCGCGCCACGGACCACGAGGGCGCGGATTGAATCGGCGACGTCCGCGGCCGTCGCGCAGCGCACCCAGTGCACCTCGTGCGGCAGCGCCCGCTGGTCCAGCAGGTGCAGCGTCCCGTCACTCCACCGCATGGGTCGCACGGAGTCGTGCGTCAGTGCATCGATTGCAGACCCGGACATCCACGTCTTCCCTGGCGACGACCCCATGCCGCGCCCGAGGCTCAAGGATACGGCCTGCAGGCGCGGAGGGCGAGATGCCGATCGGGGAAACGTCGTCGCGCGGATCCCTTCACCCCGGTCGCGCCGTCAACCAGTCGTGCACCGCGCCGGGCACTTCCCGCTGGGCACGGCTGGAGACGTAGATCCCGATGTGCCCGCCCTTGAAGCTGAGCTCGGTGTAATCCCGGGTGCCCACGGCGTCGCGCAACGGCCGCGATGCCGACGGCGGCACCAGATGGTCCTGCTCGGCAAAGATGTTGAGGATTGGCATCCGGATCGACTTCAGGTCCACGCGCTCACCGCCGATCTCGACCTCGCCCTTGACGAGCTTGTTGCCTTGGTAGAAATCCTTGATGAACTGCCGGAATGCCTCACCCGCCTGGTCGGGCGAATCGAAGATCCACTTCTCCATACGCAGGAAGTTCTCGATTTCCCTCGGGTCATCGAGGACGTCGACCATGCCGACGTACTTCTGCTGGTTCAGGCGCACGGGCTTGAGGGTCAGGTAGCACCAGTTCATGAGATCCGCCGGCACGTTGCGCAACGTGTCGACGAACAGGTCGACGTCGAGCTCGCGCGTCCAGTGCGACAGCATGTTGTCCGGGGTGTGGAAGTCCACGGGCGTGACCATGGTGATGAGGTTGGCCAGCTTGTGGCCCCGAAGTGCCGCGTAACACAGCGAGAAAGCGCCACCTTCGCAAATGCCCAGCAGGTTGATGCGGTCCAGCCCGTGCCGCGTGCGAACCTGGTCGACGCAGCGGTCGAGGTAGCCCAGGATGTAGTCCTCGAGCGTGAGCCAGCGATCGGCCAGGTCGGGGTAACCCCACTCAATCAGGTAGACGTCTTCGCCGCGCTCAAGCAGGCGCGCCACCAACGAGCGATCGTGTTGAAGGTCCACCATCCACGGCGTATTCACGAGCGCGTAGGTCACGAGGATGGGCCGCCTGCCGGCAGACGACTCATTCGCGAAGTGCCAGAGCTTGAGCTTGTCCTCTTCGTACACCAATTGCTTGGGCGAGGCGCCAAATTGGTAATCGCCGACACGCTGCAGGTTCTGCATACCTGCCGCTAGCTTCCGGCGGAACGTATCGATCTCGGCAAGGGCCTTTTGCGGTTCGATTCGGAGCGGACTGAACATAGATGACCCCTTCGTCAGGTACGGCGCCGAGCGCCCGTGGATCGCGATTTGCGCGCAGGACGTGCTGCACCAGTGGCCGGCGGCGGCGTTGGCTCCGCCCCCGCAGCGGGCGCGGCGCCGCCACGTTCCAGCCGTTCCTTGAGCTCCCTTACCTCGCGGCGAAGGTCATGCAGGCGCTTGCCGAGCGTGTCGACCTCGGTGCGCGTGGGCATGCCGAGTTCGCGGGCGGTACCTTCGGCCTGGCGCTGGACGCCAGCTCGCACACGCATCTGCGCATTGACCAGCTTGCCATAGACTTCGCGCCATTCCGGTGACAACGCCACCTCCTGAAATCCCTCCTCGGCCGCATCGACCCACAGGTCGTAGAGTCCCCGCAGGGACTCGATCTGGCGGCCCGGCTCGGTGCGGTCCGCCAGGCGGGCCTCGAACCGCTCCGCGCCACGACGACCCGCGCGCGCCAGCAACTGGTTGTAGCGGCGCATCTGCTCGCGATAGTCCAGCATGTCCCGGGCCAGTTGCTGCGCCCGCTCCTGGTGCTCGCGCGCCATCCCGAACGCAGGCATGCCCAGCAAGGCCGTGCCCGCCGATTGCATGGGAGCCAGCACCTGCGCAAAGGCATCCATCCATGCCTGCGGCCCGCCACCGGCCGATGCGCTGGCGTCGCCGAATGCCTGGGTGAACGGTTGCCCGGTTCCGAAAATGCTGCCCAAGACGCTGCGCCACTGCTGCGTGGGGTCACCGGAGCCGATCTGCGCGTTGAGCGATTCGAGAAGATCGAAATAGCTTTTCAGCGCCGTGAGCATCCGCTCCAGTTGCGCCTCGCCCGCGGCGTTCGAGTGCGCCATGGATCCGGCCACGCCGGACTGCCAGTGCTCCCAGGCCTGTCGCATCATCTGGGTGTAGGCCTCGGCTTCGGGAGGAAGTCCGCTGGTCATCGCGACGCTCCGGGTGGAAAGCCGTTATTTTGCACCGCAACAAGTCGGACGGCAAACGGAAACGCCCGGCAAGGCCGGGCGTTTCCGTCACTGACCGCGGCACACGGCAATTCAACCCGCCGGGGTGTCCTCGCCAACGGCCTTCATGGACAGGCGGATGCGGCCCTGCTTGTCGACCTCGAGCACCTTGACCTTCACGATGTCGCCTTCCTTCAGCTTGTCGGACACCTTTTCGACGCGCTCGTTGGAAATCTGCGAGACGTGCACCAGGCCATCCTTGCCGGGGAGGATCGTGACGAACGCGCCGAAATCCATCAGCTTGGCGACCTTGCCCTCATAGACATGGCCTGGCTCGACGTCGGAAACGATCATGTCGATGCGCTTCTTCGCCTCCTCGGCCGCGCTGCGGTTGACCGAAGCGATCACCACCGTCCCGTCGTCGTTGATGTCGATCGTGGTACCGGTCTCTTCGGTGATCGACCGGATGACCGCACCGCCCTTGCCGATGACTTCGCGGATCTTGTCCGGGTGGATCTTCATGGTCAGCAGGCGCGGGGCAAAATCGGACAACTCGGCGCGCGGCGTGGTGATCGCCTTGGCCATTTCGCCGAGGATGTGCAGGCGGCCCCGCTTGGCTTGCGCCAAGGCCACACGCATGATCTCCTCGGTGATGCCATCGATCTTGATGTCCATCTGCAGCGCGGAAATGCCGTCCGCGGATCCGGCAACCTTGAAATCCATGTCGCCCAGATGATCCTCGTCGCCCAGGATGTCGGAGAGCACCACGAACCGGTCCCCTTCCTTCACGAGGCCCATCGCGATGCCCGCCACCGGCGCCTTGATCGGCACGCCGGCATCCATCAGCGCGAGCGACGAGCCGCACACGGACGCCATGGATGAAGACCCGTTGGATTCCGTGATCTCGGAAACGACGCGGAGCACGTAGGGGAAGTCCTCCATCGCCGGCTTCACGGCGATCACGCCGCGCTTGGCCAGGCGGCCGTGGCCGATCTCGCGACGCTTGGGCGCGCCGAAGCGGCCCGCTTCGCCGACGCTGAAGGGCGGGAAGTTGTAGTGGAAGAGGAACGGATCCTTCGACTCGCCTTCCGGCGCATCGATCATCTGCGAGTCACGCGCCGTGCCCAGCGTCACGACGACCAGCGCCTGCGTCTCGCCACGCGTGAACAGGGCCGAGCCGTGCGTCCGCGGCAGGACGCCGACGCGGACGGTGATCGGACGGACATCGTCGAGCTGGCGGCCATCGATGCGGACTTTCGTGTCCAGCACGCTGTCCCGCAACGTACGGTACTCGAGTTCGGCAAATTCCTTGGCCATGTCGCCAGCCGACCAGCCCTTGGCTTCGGCGTCGGCCTTCAGGGCATCCATCACATCCGCCTTGATGGCGGCAATGGCTTCGCGGCGCTGCAGCTTGTCGCGAACCGCGAATGCCTCGGCCATGCGGCCACCGACGGCGGCCTTGATCGCCGCGACCATCGCATCATTGCGGGAGGGCGGCTGCCAGTTCCATGAAGGCCGCGCGGCCTGCGCAGCCAGCTCGGCGATGGCGCGGATCGCGATCTGCATCTGCTGGTGGCCGAACATCACTGCACCCAGCATCACGTCCTCGGACAACAGCTTGGCTTCGGACTCGACCATCAGGACGGCGTTGCTGGTTCCCGCCACGACAAGGTCCAGTTCCGAGGACTTCAGTTCGGTGACCGTCGGGTTCAACACGTAGTGGCCGCCGGCGTAGCCCACGCGCGCGGCGCCGATCGGCCCCTTGAAGGGAATGCCGGCGAGACTCAGCGCCGCCGAGGCGCCGATCATCGCGGGGATGTCGCCATCGACCTCGGGGTTCAGCGACAGCACCTGGGCGATGACCTGGACTTCGTTCTTGAACTCTTCCGGGAAGAGCGGACGCACGGGCCGGTCAATCAGACGCGACGTCAGCGTCTCCTTCTCGGTCGGCCGGCCTTCGCGCTTGAAGAAGCCGCCCGGGATGCGACCGGCTGAGTAGAATTTTTCCTGGTAATCAACGGTCAGCGGGAAGAAATCCTGTCCCTCTCGAGCCTTGCTGGCGGCCACTGCGGTGACCAGCACCACGGTTCCGCCCATGCTCACCATCACCGCGCCGGAGGCCTGCCGGGCGATTTCGCCCGTCTCCAGCGTGACCTCATGCTGCCCGTACTGGAATGACTTGGTTACTTTCGCCACGTTCTGGATCCTCGTAGTGTTCAACGGCGCAGGCCGAGACGCTGGATCAGATCCTGATAGCGCTGGGCATCCTTGTTCTTGAGATAACCCAGCAGCCGGCGGCGCTGGTTGACCATCTTCAGGAGGCCACGACGCGAGTGGTGGTCCTGCTTGTGGTCCTGGAAGTGCGTCGACAGATGCTCGATACGGGCCGACAGCAGGGCCACCTGCACTTCCGGCGAACCCGTGTCAGTGGGCGCGCGCCGGTAGTCGGCGATGATCTTGGCAGTTTGTTCGTTGGAAAGCGACATCGGTATTTCCTTGGGAAGGCGCGAGACTTGCGCCAGGCCACGCGCATGGAACGCATGGCCTGGCGCAAGCCCCGCCGGGTGGATGAAAGCATTTGATGGAGTTCGTTATTTTAGCTGCACGATAGCGGCTGCAACAAGCGCCGCGACGAATTCAACAGGCACCATCCGGTGCGCCGATGCGGAACCCGCGGAGGATCCGCCAGCGGCCGGCCTCGGCCAGGGCCAGGGCCAATGGACGCCCATGCGGATCGCGCAGCAGGCTTGGTACCGAGGCCGCTGCCGCGGTCGGTGCCGATGGGGAACGACCCTGTGCGATGGCCCGGCTGTCGGCATCGTCAAGCTGCCACTGCGGCCAATGCGCCAGGGCGCGCTCGATCGGCATCAGCCACTCGGACAACGTGGCTTCGATCGCCGCAGGGGCCATGGCAGCCAGCGACTCCAGCTCAAGCATGGGCAGTCCCTGGAACGGCTCCACCCATTGCCGCCGAAGGGCGGACAGGTGCGCGCCGCAGCCGAGCCGCTCGCCGAGGTCGCGCGCGAGGGCGCGGACGTAGAAGCCGGAGCCGCACTCGATCTCGAGGCTCAGGTGCTCCGGCCCATGGGCCAGCAGCCTGAGCGAAAACACCTCGACTTCCCGAACCGGAGCCTCCACCGTCTCGCCGCGGCGAACCCGTCGGTAGAGTGGCTGCCCTCCCTGCTTGAGGGCGGAATAGACCGGTGCGCGCTGCGGGATCCGACCGGTGAAGTGCATGAGCGCAGCGTCAATCTCCGCGACCGTCAATGAGGGAACGGGGCGTTCCTTCAACAGCCCGCCCTCGGCGTCGTCGGTGCTCGTCGTCTGGCCAAGCCGCAACTCCGCGCGATAGCTTTTGCGCGAGCTCAGGAGGATGCCCGCGATCTTGGTGGCTTCCCCAAGGCACAGCGGCAGCATGCCGCTCGCCAGAGGATCGAGCGCACCGGTGTGGCCGCCCTTGATGCCGCCCAACAGTCGGCGCACCCGCTGCAGCGCCTGGCTGGAACTGATGCCCAGGGGCTTGTCCAGCAACAGGACGCCATCGGATGCGCGCCGCGGGGCGCCGGCGTTCGAGACCATGGGTCCAGGCAAGCAGCCGCCGTCAGGTATCGCGCGAAGGTGAAGCACGCAGCAGCGCATCGATTCGCTCGCCGCGGTCGACGGACTCGTCATAGCGAAAGCGCAGCATCGGCACGCGCCGCAAGCGCATGCGCCTTGCAAGCTGGGAACGGAATTCAGCGGCCATCCCATTCAGCGCCTTGACTGCCGCGGCCGCCTCCTCGGGCACCATGGCGACGACCCATGCCGTGGCGACGTCCAGGTCGCGCGTGACCTCCACATCTGACACGCTCGCCGATGGCAACGCGTGGTCGCGAACCGCGGCATGCACCAGCATGCCCAGCTCGCGGCGCAATTCCGCATTGATCCGATCGGTGCGATGGAAGGTCGATGGCATCGTCTGGTCCGGTTGCGCCTCGCGATTAAAGGCTGCGCTTGACTTCGATACGTTCGAAGCACTCGATCTGGTCACCCGCGCGCACGTCGTTGTATTGCTTCACCGCGATGCCGCACTCCATGCCATTGCGGACTTCGTCGACCACGTCCTTGAATCGGCGCAACGACTCCAGTTCGCCCTGGAAGATCACCGTATTGTCCCGCAGGACGCGGATCGGCTTGTGGCGCTTGACGCTGCCCTCGATGACCATGCAGCCGGCCACGGCGCCGTATTTCGAGTTGCGGAACACTTCGCGGACCTGGGCGACGCCGATCACTTCCTCGCGCACTTCGGTGCCGAGCAGGCCGGAAGCAGCCTGGGTTACCTGATCGATGACGTCGTAGATGATCGAGAAGTAGCGCAGGTCAAGCCCATTGGTCTCGATGATCTTGCGTGCACTGGCGTCCGCGCGCACGTTGAAGCCGATGATCAGCGCTTTCGACGCAGCTGCCAGCGTCGCGTCGGACTCCGTGATGCCACCGACGCCGGAAGCGATGACGTTGACCTTGACCTGCTCGTTGCCGATCTTGCCCAGCGCTTCGCGAAGGGCTTCGACCGACCCCTGGACGTCGGCCTTGACGACGATGTTCAGGGTCTGCTGCTGGCCATCGGACTGGCCCATCTGTGCCATGAGATCCTCGAGGCGGTTGCTGGTTGCCCGCACCAACCTCGTCTCGCGTCGCTTCTGCTCGCGCTGCTGCGCGACGTCCTTCGCGAGTCGCTCGTCGGCGACGACCGCAAGGTCGTCACCGGCCTCCGGCACGCCGGAAAGGCCCAGCATCTGCACCGGAATCGAGGGTCCGGCGCGTTCCACCTGACGCCCAGTCTCGTCGAACAGTGCGCGAACTCGACCGTACTGGGTGCCGCAGACGACGAAATCGCCCCGCGAGAGGGTGCCGGACTGGACGAGGACTGTCGCCACCGGACCACGGCCCTTGTCGAGGCTGGACTCGATCACGACGCCACTGGCCCGGCCATCGGCCACGGCCTTCAGTTCCATGACCTCGGCCTGGACCGAGACGGCTTCCAGCAATGCATCGACGCCATCGCCGGTCCTGGCGGAGACGGGGACGAACTGGGTATCGCCGCCCCACTCCTCAGGAACGACCTCATGCTGGACCAGCCCCTGCTTCACGTTGTCCGGGTTGGCATCTTCCTTGTCCATCTTGTTGATCGCGACGATCAGCGGCACGCCGGCAGCCCGCGCGTGTTGCACGGCTTCGATGGTCTGCGGCATGACACCGTCATCCGCCGCAACCACCAGCACGACGATGTCGGTCAGTCGTGCGCCGCGCGCGCGCATGGCCGTGAAGGCGGCATGGCCTGGCGTATCGAGGAACGTGATGACGCCCTTCGGGGTCTTCACATGGTAGGCGCCGATGTGCTGGGTGATGCCGCCAGCCTCCCCGGCCGCGACCTTGGTTCGGCGGATGTAATCCAGCAGCGAGGTCTTGCCATGGTCGACATGACCCATGATCGTCACCACGGGCGGACGCGAAACCTGGACACCCCCCGACTCGGCCTGCGCCACGAGCTTGGTTTCGGCATCGTTCTCGCTCGCGCGCACCGCCTTGTGTCCCAGTTCCTCGACGACGAGGACCGCGGTGTCATGATCGATGGCCTGGTTGATGGTCGCCATGACACCCATCTTGAACAGGGCTTTCACGACGTCGGCGCCCTTGATCGCAAGCTTCTGTGCCAGGTCGGCCACCATGATGCTGTCGCCGACGGCAACCTCGCGCACCACCGGCGCGGTCGGCTTCGAGAACGCATGTTGCGCCGTCGCCGCGCGAGCGGCCTCCGGCTTGGCCTTGCCGGGCTTGCGACGACCGGCACGCCGAGCGCGCTCGGCTTCGGTCAGATGCAGTTCGCCACCCGTGAAACGGCCACCATCGACTTCACCGGCAGGTGCCCGGTGCGAAACGCGATCGGGGATGCGATGGCGATGGGGCGCTTCCGAGGTCCGCGCGGGCTTCTCGGGCTTGGCCCGTTCGCGCACCGGATGGGCCCGGCTCGATGCCGTGGCTTCCTCGACCGGAGGCGGTTCCACCACCTCGGGTTCGATGGCTGCAACAGCGGCCGCGGCGCGTGCAGCCTCGGCTTCGGCCTCAGCTTCCGCCTTGAGCCTCACTTCCTCCTCGGCCCGCAAGCGCTCCTGCTCCTCCGCACGGCGGGCTTCCTGTTCGCGCAACTGCGCCTCGAGCTGATCGCGCTCCTCCTGCGATTCGCGCAATTTGCGCAATGCGTCCTCGCGTTCGGTGTCAACCGCCGCTTCCTCGGCGATCGTGCTGCGCTTGACGTAGGTGCGCTTGGCGCGAACCTCGATCGCAACGGTCTTCGACGTCGCGGCGCGTCCGGACCCGCTGGACACCTTGATCTCGCTCACTTTTCGGCGACTGAGCGTAACTTGGCTAGGTGCGACGACGGGGTCTGCGCCGGTGGATTTGCCGTGCGAGCGGCGCAAGAACCCGAGCAGCTTCATCTTTTCGGTGCTGCTGACGGGCTGGTCAGGCCCGCTGAACTGCATGCCTGCCTCCGCCAGCTGTGCCAGCAGCTTGTCGGCCGGTATGCCGGCCATGGCGGCAAGTTGTTTGATTGTGACTTCAGACATGTCGTTTCACTCCGCGGATTACAAGCCGGCGCCTTCGCGCGCGGTCCAGCATTTCACATGTCCGAGCTCAGCCGCCCTGTTCCAGCTTCTCGATCATCGGCGCGCGTGCCGCCATGATCAGCGCGCCCGCCCGTGCTTCTTCCATGCCATCGATGTCCATCAGGTCGATGACCGCGAGATCGGCGAGATCGTCGACCGTGTGGACGCCGCGGCTCGCAAGCTGCTCCTGAAGTTCGCCATCCATCCCTTCCAGCGACTCCAGCCCCTGCGGTTCGTCCGTGCCTTCCTCGGCCACCAGGGCCTCGGTCAGCAGCGCATCGCGAGCCCGGGCGCGCAGCTCTTCGACGATATCCTCGTCGAAGCCCTCGACGGCGAGCAATTCGGCAGTCGGCACGTAGGCAATTTCCTCGACCGTCGAAAAACCCTCCTGAACGAGAATCTGCGCGATTTCGGCATCCACCTCGAGCTTTTCCATGAACAGCGTGCGTGCAGCCTCCTGCTCGGCCTCGCTCTTGGCCTGGACCTGCGCCGCGGTCATCACGTTCAACTGCCAACCGGTCAACTTGCTGGCGAGCTTGACGTTCTGCCCACCGCGTCCAATGGCCTTGGACAGTTCACCCTCCGGCACCGCGATGTCCATCGAGTGCTTGTCCTCGTCGACGATGATCGACTCGACCTGCGCCGGGGCCATCGCGTTGATGACGAATTGCGCCGGGTTATCATTCCAGAGCACGATGTCGACGCGCTCCCCATTGAGCTCGTTGGCGACGGCCTGGACGCGCGAGCCGCGCATGCCGATGCATGCCCCGATGGGGTCGGTCCGGTGATCGTGCGCAAGCACGGCGATCTTGGCGCGATCACCGGGATCCCGTGCGCACGCCTTGATCTCAACCAGGCCCTGGCCAACTTCGGGGACCTCCAGCTTGAACAGCGCGATCATGAATTCCGGTGCAGTTCGGGAGATGAAAAGCTGCGGTCCACGGACCTCGGCGCGCACCTCTTGCAAGTAGCCCCTGAGGCGATCGCCGACGCGGACCGTTTCCCGCGGTATGGCGCGCTCGCGCGGAATGAACGCTTCGACATTGCCGCCGAGGTCCAGGTAGATGTTCCCGCGCTCGACGCGCTTGACCACGCCCGTCAGGAGTTCGCCGACGCGATCGCGATAGGCATCCAGAACCAGCGCACGCTCGGCTTCGCGGACACGTTGCACGATGACCTGTTTGGCGGCCTGGGCCGCGATGCGGCCGAATTCCGCGTTCTCGATCGATTCCTCGATGAATTCGCCGACCTGGATGTCCGGGCGTTCGTCCACGGCATCCATCATCCGGATCATGCGCTCTGGCGACTCCATGACGACGTCATCGGCCACGACTTCCCAACGGCGGAAGGTTTCATAGTCGCCGGTCTGACGGTCGATGGCGACGCGAATGGCGACGTCCTGCTCCGGATAGCGCTTCTTGGCCGCCGAGGCCAAGGCGGCTTCGAGCGCTTCGAAAATCGTGTCGCGCGCGACACCCTTCTCGTTGGCGACGGCGTCGACGACCAGCATCAGTTCTTTGTTGCTCATCACCTTACTCCCGCGGGCGCGAGCCCATCCGGATACGACTTGTTCATGAATGTTGGGTGGACTTCGAGGACTGCTTGGATTTGGCCTTCGTAGGGCCTGCACGCTTCCCGCCCCTGCCGGAACCTGCGCCCGGCTTGGGCTGCGGCGCAAGGCCCAGCGCGGACCAATCCGGCACCAATCGAGCGGCTTCGACGTCCGCGATGTCGAATTCGGTGGTCGTCCCTTCGGCATCGATCGTGATGCGCGCGGATGCGACCGAATGAATCCGTCCACGGAAACGTCGACGGCCCTGGATGGGCAACTTCAGCGTCACGCGCACCTCGGCACCGAGATGACGGGCGAATTGCCCAGCAGTGAAAATCGGCCGATCGATTCCCGGCGAAGAGACTTCGAGCACGTACGCGCCCGCGATCGGATCTTCCGTGTCGAGGAAGGCCGACAGCGCGTGGCTGGCACGCTCGCAGTCGTCCAGATCCACCTCGCGTCCTGCGGCTTCGATGTAAACGCGCAGCGTGCCCCGGTGGCCATCGCCGCCCCACTCGACCCCGAGACACTCGAGGCCGACGTCGGCCAGGACCGGGACAAAGCGGGCAGACAATTCGCTGGTATCCAAAACTCCATCCTGCAGAAACAAAAAAAGGGCGCAACCGCCCTCGTACACTGGCGCCTCGCGGCGCCCACCTGCGGCCAACAAAAAAGCCTCGCGAGGAGGCTTTCCTGTTCAGAAAGTCTGGTGGCGGGGCTCAATTCGAGCTTGGACTACCAAACCCAGTCCGCTGCCTCATCAGCGCGAAAGTGTAGCGCCGACCGTGCCTTGCCGCAATGGCCGCAGGTCATGTTTACCGCATGGATGGGCCGGTCGACCACCCGCGATGGAACGATGCGACCTGAAGCCGTTTTGCCTGTTCGACGAAACTCATGCCCGGAATGCTCCGCCCACGAGCCGACCCTTCGGCCAGGGTGACGGCAGGAGTCCCTGTCCTCGATTTGCTGGCGGGCGCCCCGCGCATTGGTTGGCTCCGGTTGCATGCCTAGAACAGCATCCCCACCCCAAAACCGGTGTAGTGGGAAAAGCCACCCAGGTTGCCCTGCATTCGGACACCCTCCTCGAGATCGATCTCGACGTCCGGGCTGACAAGAAATTGCACCCCGCCATCGGCGTCCGATCCCCAGCCCTGGTGATAGCCGGTGTGCGACTGGCCGTAGGCTTCGGCATAGAACTGCAGCCGGTCCGTCGACTGCCATGTGACCACGAAATCCGGATTGACGCTGAGATAGCGCCTGCCACCTGCTGCGGAGGGCTCGGTCTCGGAGGTCACCCCGAGCATCAGGGAGGCGCCGAAAGGTCCATTGCTGCTGTAACTGATGATCCCGTTGGCCGCCATGCCGACCCCGCGGCTTCCAAAGACGCGACTCCCGGACGGCACGGTCGCCAGTGCCTCCGCCGTCCATTGCCAATGGCGGCTGAAGCCGAACTCGTGCTTGATGCCGATCGTGGTCGGCCCAACTCCCTGCACCGTGGATGCCGGCATGCCCTGGATGGCGTTGTAGCGCAGATACTGCTCATTAGGCGGCAGCAAGACGAGCTCCGAATTGCCGGGCAATCCCCAGCGGAACTCCGCATTGGGGCCGGTATCGATGCTCCCCCCGGGCGTTCCGGTGATCTGGCCGAATGTCAGCCCGGCCTCGAGCACGCCCATGCCGTCAGGAACCACGCAACTTGAATCGCCCACGGTGGGTCGGTCCAGCAATCCGAGCAGTCCCGCAGGGCCCGTGCATGGTGCGGCGGGCGCCGCCGGCGACGCAGCCTCGGCGCCGATGCTCGCTATCGAAGCGAGCACCAACAGGGCACACCGGACCAGCCGCCGCACGGAACGCGCTTGGGGCCTGTCGATGCGGCATTCCGGGCTTGATGGGAGCCTGCGCCATTCCATGGTGGTTTGCTCCAGAGAGGCCAATCGCATGGTTCGCTTCATGTGCGCGATCGCAGGGCCAACTTGCAGCGGCAGACCTGCGGTTTGCAAGGAGCGAAAGTCTAACTTGCCGGATCGACCGATCTCCCTTACATGTTGCGTGCAGGTTGCTCGCGCAGCGCCGGCACAATCATGAACGCCGGAACGCAGACAGGGTTGGGTCGGGGTGGCGCCCATGTCTGAACGGACGGGCTGCCGCACGCACAGCAACCTCCTGGTGGGCGGTGACCCACCCCGGCATCGGGCTGCATCATCCCGATTGACGGCTGCGGAACTTGAATCGATTCCCGGTCGCGGACTGCGCAGGTAGGCGACGAAGCTGGCAGTCAGATCATGCGGCAGTGAATCGTCCGTGATCTCCGGGATGGCGTTCCTTCGCGAGTGCGTATGCAAGGCGCGTACTTCGATGGACGACGCCGCGTTGAGTACCGCAAACCGCAAGGCCCGCTCGGGGACAGGCCGCCTGATTTCGTCGCGATGGCGCATCAGGAGACGGATGACCTGGTCGAGGTTCGCCGCGATGAGCCGGCGTGCTTCCGCAGCGAATGCGGCATCCGCCGAGGCGCCGAGTTAACTGGCCAACCCGCGCATCAGCAGTGGATGCCGCCGATATGGTTTGAACAGGGACGTGATCAACCGGGTCTCGGTTGACTGCAAGTCTTTCTTGAGCAGTCGTGCAACCGTCATCTGGCGACTGTTCTGGTTGCTGGATGCCAGTGCATGCAGGAATGCCGCGCGCAGGAGTGCGTCGTTGTCCGCATAGCGACGGTAAATGCTGGTCGGCGCGACGCCCGCCGCCGCTGCGATTCGGGGTACCGTCGTGCCCTCAAGGTTAACGCTATCAATGACGTGGATTGCCGCAGCCAGCAGTCGCTCAGCAGTCGCACCGCGGCGAGCCTGCTTGGCAGCGAGTACAGTGCCCATGGCCTCGAGTCGAGCCAACAGGCCGCCAATATGCGAGTGTGAATACACGTACATCCTGACCGGCACCCGTGCGCATCCAGCCGTCTTCCCCCGTCCCCTTAACTGCGGGGGCGCAACCATGAACACCGCCGAGCCCGCGGGCCAGAGACCGGCGCGCACTTCGCTGTTCCACAATCGCAATTTCAGCCTCCTTTTCGCAGGCAGCTCGATCTCGGCCGTCGGCGACCAATTCACGCTGGTCGCCTTGCCGTGGCTGGTCCTCAAGCTGACCGGGGATCCCGCCGCATTGGGTTTGGTACTGGCGGCCATGGCATTCCCGCGCGCAGTCTTCATGCTCGTCGGCGGTGCAGTGGTCGATCGCATGTCGCCGCGCCGTGTGCTGTTGGGGGCACGCGCCGTCAACGCGGCCTGCATCGTGATCCTCGCGGCCCTCGTGCTCACGAGCATCCAAATGTGGATGGTCTACCTGCTTGCGCTTGGCATCGGCCTGTCCACGGCTTTTGCCTACCCGGCTGGATCGGCGATCCTGCCGCAGCTGCTGGAGCCGCAGCAATTGCGCGCAGGCAACGCAGCTTTCATGGGAATGCGCCAGCTCAGCATGATTGGCGGCCCGATCCTTGCCGGGTTCGTGATCGCCTGGGGAGCACACCACTCGCTCGCCGCACATGCGCCTCCGGGTGCTGGCGGACTGGGTCTGGCGTTCACGATCGATGCGGCTAGTTTCTTGTGTTCCCTGGGGTCGCTGGCGATGATTCGCATCGGTGGCGACGCCCATCGGCCTCGGCACACCGAGGGCGTTCTCGCCAGTATTGCTGCAGGTATTCGCTACGTGTGGGCGGACGTGCCGCTGCGCGCCTTCGTCCTTTATGCCAGTTTCGTATCCGTATTCGTGGGTGGGCCGATCCAGGTGGGCCTGCCCCTGCTGGCCGACACGAGGATGGACCTCGGCGCTGCCTCGCTCGGCATCCTGATGACCGCGCAAGGGCTCGGCATGCTCGCAGGCAGTTTCCTGTCCGGCCTCGGCCAACGCCTGATGCGGGGCCACCTCGGCGTGATGGTGCTGACCATCGACAGCCTCGGCGGACTGACGCTCGCTGCGCTGTCGCAAGTCCATGCCACGGGTACCGGCGCAGCGCTGTTGTTGTTCACCGGCGTGCTCGCAGGCATCGTGCAGATTGCGATCATCACCTGGATCCAGCAGCGGGTGACGGCGACCATGATGGGACGCAGCATGAGCATCTTGATGTTCATGTTCATGGGCCTTGGCCCGTTGTCCGCCGCGCTGGCGGGCGCGCTGCTGAAGTTGATCTCGCTAACCGCGCTATTCGCCATCGCAGGCGGTACGCTCACCGCCATTGCCCTCATCTGCCTCGCCGTCCCGCAAATGCGCAGCATCCGGGCAGTCCACGCCGAAGGTGTCAAACCATGAACCGGATTGCGTGGCCGCGCGCTAGGCGCGCATACGCCCGCCGGCCGGCCGCGCAAACTTGGGGGTCCGGATCCACCAAGCCATCGACACGACTACGGGCCCGCAGAGCGAACGCCATCCCGCCCAGGGGCCGTTCGCGCTGACGGCAGCGATCGATGCCGTGGCGGGCCTGAGCGAGCCCCGAGCCCCGAGCCCCGACTGGCGTTGGCGAACGAGATGTCGCATTGCTCCCAACCGGCAATATCGCGACCATCGGCGATGCACCGGAAAGCCACCACCCTTGCAATCCGTCACCGCGATTGCACCTTGGCCGCAACCGGATCAGCCGTCGGCCTAGCGAAAGGGAATCCATTGTGTAAGGCTTCCGTCAACCGAGCGCTGGAGCCATGGGTTCGGTTCTGGGAGGGGCTTGGCGTGTCACCCCGCTGGATGCGAACGCATGAATTTGTCGAACCGCGGTCACCCTTGAATATGGAATGCCGAACATCCGCAAGTCGATCGCTGCGCGTCATCAACATATGCCTGGTTGCAGTGGTGGGCATCTTCCTCAGTTCGCTGGATGCAACGGCGGCATCCAGCGGACCCGGCTTGCCGCCTTCCTCCTACGCACTGGGCCAAGGCTGGTTTTTTCCACAATATGATTTGCGTCTTGGCGGCTATACCGACATCAAGTACTACCAGATCGACCACGGCAAGCGCGCGCTGAGCGTCGAAGATGCCAGCTTGTTCGTGACCAAGGATTGGGGATCGCGTTGGCGATTTTTCACCGAAACCGAGTTGACGGACGCCCTCAACTCGGAAGGCAACGGCGTCACGATGACGGACGCGCGCATCGACGTTGAGCGCCTCTATCTTGATTACCGCTTGTTTGATTCCGCAACGCTGAGGTTTGGAAAATTCCTGACGCCAATTGGCCAGTGGAATCTCACGCATGCGGATCCACTCGTCTGGACATCGGTGCGGCCACTGACAACCGAATCCTCTTTTGCCAGTCACGCCAATGGCGCGATGATTTATGGCACGCTTAACGTCGATAGCAATGACCTCGACTACTGGCTGTTTGTCGATGACAGCGCTGCGATTGGCATCGACACCACCAACGATGCGGCATTCGGCGCCTATGGTGCGACCAACAAGTTGAAGAATAGCTTCGCGCACGCCGTTGGCGGGCAGCTGCTCTACCACATGTGGAACGGGCATCTCAGCATCGGGGGTTCCGCCGCAACCTTCACGATGGAGCTCCCCAACATTAGTTATTCGCTGCTGGGACTTGACATCGACTGGTCCGATCGCTTCGGCGATGTCAGCGGCGAAGCCATTCGCCGAACGAGCCATTCCCCTGGTTACCCCGACGATTACGGCGGCTATTTGCAGGGCGTGTTGAACCTTCCGAGCCGTTTCTTCCTGGTTGGCCGCATCGAACGTTACAAGAGTGCGGCCGTCACGGGGCGAATCACGTTGAGGACGGTCGGGGTCAATTATCGCCCATCGGCCGGAGTCGTCGTCAAAGTCGAGCGCGTCGACGGCACCAATAGTCGCACGGTTTCGCCAAGCGGCTGGTTCGCTTCATTTGGGCTTTTGTTCTGATCGGCGGATGCGCAGACGATTCGCACGCGCGTGGCTCGTTGTCAGCATGGTCGTCGCGGGGCCGGTGCGAGCCGTGCATGCGGGCCCGCCACCCGCCGACCCGAATGCGCTAGCCATCATCGCCTCGCAAAAAACCATCGTTCCAGACGCCAGTGTGGTGCTGCTGCGTGACATTTTTCTCAAGAAAGTCGTGCTGACACCGGAGGGCGACGAATACATCCCGGTCAACCTGCCGCCCACGAATCCCCTGCGCATGGCGTTCAACAGGATGGTCATCCACATGGACGCGCAGCAGAACGAGCTGTTCTGGGACCGGGCATATTTCGGCGGAACGAGTCCACCCTATGTGCTCGGTTCAGAACGGGCAGTCCTGCGCTTCGTGGCGACGGAGAACGCGGCCATCGGGTATGTGCGCGCATGTTTCGTGACGCCCGCAGTCAAGGTGCTGAAGCTGATCACGCTAGATGTACCGCCACCGGCGCGAACCCTTGCGCCCTGCCCCGAGGCATCGGGAAGACGCTGAGACCTCACCATCTGGCTATCTGGGAATTGCCGGCGCATCGTGATTGTGCTGCGCATGGAGCCAACCCCGGCCTGGGATCTAGCGCATCGACAGAGTCTGTTGCTCGGCGGTGAGCCAACCGCGGGGCGCGCCGCGTTCATTTTTTCATGATGCGCGCAGGGCAAGCCGAATCCAGTCGGGATAAGTACTGGCCTCGCGTCTGCGCATGCGCCCCGTCGTGGACTGTCTCACCAGCGGACAGTCGACAGGACAGGGCCACCCGCGACCAGCGATGGGGCATAACGACGGCATCACGAGTCCGGCCGAATCGTTCGGCAACCCCGCAACAATTGTTCACACTCTCTGCATGGATGCGCGCCTTCGCCATGACATCCATGTGCCATGGATTCCATATTAGCCTTTACAATCATGTTGTTACATGGATGGCACGCCCTTTGCTCCTGACTGCCTGCCCCCGGTGAGTTTGGAGCGTGTATGTCCCCTGATGCTGCCTATGGTGTGGTGATGCGCCCGGCTTCGCTTGCCGAGGTCGCGCGTGAGCCCTCCGGCTGCCACAAGGACAACCTGGCAGCCGCGCGCCCGCAAGCGCCCTCCAAGGTCGTCCTGTACTCCCACGATACGTTCGGGCTCGGCCACCTTCGCAGGAATCTGGCGATCGCCGAGCGGCTACTCGCCGCCAATGGCGCTTTCGATGTGTGCCTGCTGACTGGTTCGCCCGTGATCCACGAATGGGCGCTCCCGCATGCCTTGCGTGTCCAACCCCTCCCACCTGTCGTCAAGACGGGACCTGAGCGATACGCCTCGCGCGACGGAACGTCTTCCTTCGGCATGGTGAAGGGCTACCGCGAAGCGCTGATACTCAAAACGCTGCTCAAGGAGCGGCCCGATTTTTTCCTCGTCGATCACGCGCCGGCTGGTATGAACGGCGAGTTGCTGTCCACGCTGGCCCTGATCCGCAGGGAAATGCCCTTCGTCCGGACCCTGGTTGGCCTCAGGGACATCCTCGACAGTCCCGAGGTCGTGCGCAAGACATGGCTGGAGCAGGATATCTATGCACTACTCGAAGAAGCGTACGACGACATCCTGATCTATGGAAATGCCCAACTGTTCGATGTCGCCGAGGGGTATGCCATTTCTCCGGCGCTGGCTTCGCGCATCCAGTACTGCGGGCATATCGTGGCCTCACGCGCCATCCAGAGGGGGCCACTGTCGGATCCCCAGCAGGAGACAACCTGCTGGGACCCGCGGGCGGCCGATGGCCGACCGGTCGTTCTGGTGACCGTCGGGGGCGGCGGAGACGGCTATTTCCTGATGGAAGCCTATCTCAAGGCCCTGGACCAGCTTGGCCGACGTGATCGATTCTATTCGGTGATCGTCACCGGACCGCTGATGTCGCCGGCAGAAATCGCGAACCTGAAGGCGCTGGCCGGCAACCGCGATGACACCGTCATTGTGAAATCCACCACCAATCTCGTGCCGAGCCTTCGCATGGCCGACCTTGTCGTTGCCATGGCGGGCTACAACACGTCGGCGGAGATCGTAGCGATGGGCAAGCACGCCATCCTCGTGCCGCGCACGGCGCCCCGGGCTGAACAGCGCCTGCGCGCGGCGCTGCTGAAGCGACTTGGCGTGGTGTGGGCGATCGAACCATCACCGAGTCTCGTCGACGACCTTGCATCCATCCTGCCGCAGGCGTTGGACAAGGCGCTTCTGGACCCGCATGCGCAACGCACGCCTCTTCTGGACCTGCATGGAGCGGATCGCTTGGTGAAATACCTCGAGAGCATCGCGCGGCTGCGAGCCCGGTCCATGGAGTGCATTGCATGAACGGGCCGACACTGGCATCGGTCAAGACCGCGTACATCCTGAAACGCTATCCGCGATTGACCGAGACCTTCATCCTCAACGAGGTCCGCGCCATGGAGCGTCTTGGTGCGCGACTCGAACTTTTCTCCCTGCTCCCCCCCGAGCCACCGCCCCACCATCCAATGGTTGCGGAAGTCAGGGCGCCATTGCACCCGGTACCGCAAATCACCAGGGGGAACTGGCAGGAGCTCCTTGCCGCCCACCTGCGTTGCCTTGCACGCGCGCCGCAACGCTATGGGTATGCGCTGGCCTGCGCAATGGTCTGGTCCATCACGGCGCCCTCGCCCCGATCAGTCTGGAAGCAGTTCACGCGTGGTGGCTTCGTCGCCAACCGCTGCAGGAAGAACGGCGTCGAGCACATCCACGCGCACTTTGCCAACGCCCCCGCGGCCGTCGCCCGGTTCGCGAGTCTGCTGAGCGGGATCACCTACAGTTTCACGGCACATGCAAAGGACCTCTACCTGACGCCGCAACGCGTCATCCAGCGTCGAGCCCGTGCGGCAACCTTTGTTGCCACGTGTACCGGGTACAACGCCAGCTACCTGCACCGGCTGTTGCCTGAGACTCCTGGCAAGGTTCACCTTGTCTACCACGGCATCGACCTTGCGCAGTTCAGTCAATTGGCGCCGGCAAGGCCACGGCAGGCGTCCGAACACGCCTTGATCCTCGCGGTGGGCCGGCTTGTCCCCAAGAAGGGTCATGAGGACCTGATCCATGCATGCAAGGAACTCGACCGCCGGAATCGAGACTTCCGGTGCCTGATCGTCGGAGAGGGACCTCTGCGCGCGGCACTGCAAAAGCAGATCATCGACCTTGGGCTGCAAGACAGGGTTGTCCTCAGGGGCGCGATGACGCACGCTGACCTGATTGCCCTTTACCGTGAAGCCGCCGTCTTTGCGCTTGCGCCGAAGATCATGGAGGACGGTGACCGCGACGGGATCCCGAACGTCATTGTGGAAGCGATGGCGACGGGCGTACCCGTCGTCGCTACCGGCATATCGGGCATTCCGGAACTCGTGATTCACGAAAAAACCGGGCTCCTCGTCCCACCGGATGATCCGATGCGTCTCGCCGACGCCATCCAGAGCACCCTCGACGACCCCGCGAAGGCCGGCCAGCGCGCGGTGTCGGCCCGACAGCGCCTCGAGGATGAGTTCGACCTGTGGCGAACCACGCAACGACTCCATGACCTCATTGGGTGCGAAGCGTGTGCATCCACCGAGACGACTTCATTGGTTGATCTTTCGAGCGACGTGGCTGCGGCGGAGTCTAAGCCATGAGAGTGTTGTACCTGAACCCCGACCGCGGCATACCAGTCCTCGGAGACAAGGGTGCCTCGGTGCATGTGCGCGAATTCGTCAACGCCGCGTCCCAGCTAGGACACGACGTCATGCTTGTCTGCGCAAGCCTCGGCTCGGGCAATCCATTGCCGAAGGCGCGATTGATCTGCATCGAATACGACCTTGATGAGTCGGCACTGATCGATGAGTGCATTCTGCGTGGCATCAATCCGGCGGAGCTTGCGGAGGTCGAGGCGCGCCGCGAGGTCAGCCGGCTCGCGTATGACCGTGCATTCGCGGACCGGGTCCTCGACGTGGTCGCCGCACAGGGCTTCGCTCCCGACATGATCTACGAACGGCATGCGCTCTTCCATGAATCAGGCATCGAAATCGCCCATCGCCTGGGTGTCCCGCGCGTGCTGGAAGTGAATGCGCCCTTGGTCGACGAGCAAAAGCGATTCCGGGGACTCCGGTTTCAGGCTCTCGCCGAAGCGATCGAACGGGTGGCGTTTGAAGGTGCACATGCGGCGGTGGCTGTCTCTGAGTCGGTTGCGGAGCACATCGTCCGGGTTCTCGGAAACCGCGAGAAGGTCCATGTGCTTGCCAATGGCGTTGATATCGATCGATTCATGAACCCGACGCTGGCTGGAGGTATTCGCAAGGCCTATGGGGTCGAACACAAAACAGTCATCGGCTTCGTTGGCAGCTTCAAGCCGTGGCACGGTGTCATGTTCCTGCTCGACGTATTCGCCAGTCTCGTTGATCTCCGTCCGGACCTGCAGCTGATTGCCGTAGGCGATGGCCCGGAACTCGTCCCATTCCGCAACCGGGTGGCATCCATCGGACTCCACGACAAGGTCATCACGCCTGGGCGGGTCCCGCACGCGGACGTGCCGTCGTGGTTTCAAGCAATGGACATCGCGGTGGCCCCCTACTCCACGCTCGAGAACTTCTATTTTTCACCGCTCAAGATCGTGGAGGCCATGGCCGCCGGGCGTCCCGTCGTCGCTCCGGATATCGGGCAGATCCCGGAGATGGTCCTCGACGGCGAAACCGGTCGCCTCTATCCGCCGGGCGACGCCTACGCATGCGCAACCGCGCTACTGGCGCTGGTCGACTCACCGTGCCTCCGCGAGAAGATGGGCCGCGGGGCCCAGGCCGGCGCGCGTCGGCACGGCTGGACGGACGTCGTCAGCGCGGCGCTTGACCTCGGTCAGCGCGAATGCGTTTCGGTTCATCGCTCATGAACGCGACAAACAAACTGCTCAGCGGCGCCTGGCTGCTTTCTCACCTTCGTGCCCAAGCCAGCGCGCTGATCGCAGGATTGGTTGTCATGATTGCAAGAGCGGTGGTCCTGCTCCTCCTGCCATGGCCGCTCAAATACATCCTCGACAACTGCATTTTCACGCGCCCCTTGCCGCATTGGCTTGTTGCAGCGGTTCCACAGGCAAGCGACCACCGGGTCCTGCTGTTGAATCTCTTCGCCATGGCAATGCTCCTGCTCGGGGCGGCTGATGCGCTGCTGGTCTACCGCGGGAGTCGTCTTTTCCTGGATGCCGGCCAACGCATCGTCATGCGGGTACGCTGCGAACTCTTTGGAAAGTTGCAACGCTTGCCCATGGAATTCCATCGCTCCCATCAGAGCGGCGAGCTGATGTCCCGATTAAGCGGCGACGTCAAGCAAATCCAGGAACTGGTTGCTTCCATCGGCATCGACTTCCTCCCGCACGTCATCACGATCGCCGGCATGATCGTCGTGATGATGATGATCGATTGGCGCTATGCGCTGCTCACGCTGGCGGTAGCGCCGGTGCTGTTCTTCATCACACGCCATTTCTCCTCGCGCCTGCGGGATGCGGTGCGGAAAACGCGACGATCCGATGGTTCCCTCTGGGCGTTCGCCCAGGAAATATTCGGTACGGTGCAACTCGTGCAGTCGTTCCACCGCGAGTCTTATGAGGACTCGCGCTTCGCGAGCAAGGCCCAGGAGAGTCTTAACGCCGGCTTGAGTGCCACGCGATTGCAGTCACTGTACGTGCCCACGATGAATGCCGCCATCGCCACGGCGACGGGGATCATCGTCTGGTACGGCGCGGTATCGGTCATCCACGGGAAAATAAGCCCAGGGGAACTCCTCGTCTTCCTCGCCTATCTGCGTGGCATCGCCACACCAGCGCGACAGCTCGCCAAGGCGGGACGTGTTCTCAGCCGATCAGCGGTGGCCCTCGAGCGCGTGACCGAATATATCGCCGAAAAACCGTCGATCTCGGAAAAGCCGGATGCATTGAATCCCACCGTCCGGCCAACCACCCTGTGCTTCAAGGGAGTGTCGTTCTCGTACAAACCCGGACAATTGTCCCTCACGGACATCGACTTCACGCTACAGCGTGGCGCCAAGATCGCGATCGTCGGGCCGACAGGATCCGGGAAGTCCACCATCGCCAGCCTGGCGTCGCGCTTCTATGACCCGACCAGTGGCGCAGTGCGCATCGATGGACGCGACTTGCGGGATCTTTCGCTCGATTATGTCCGCAGGGAAGTCGCGGTGCTGCTCCAGGAGCCGGTGCTCTTCCACGCGACCATCTGGGAGAACATCGCTTATGGCAAGGCCGGGGCGACGCGCTTCGACGCCATCCGCGCAGCCAAGGCCACGGGCGTTGACCGGCTGATCGAGCGCTTTCCAGACGGCTATGACACGGTCGTCAGCGAACGGGGAGCCAGTCTTTCCGGAGGTCAGCGCCAGTGCGTCGCCATCGCAAGGACATTGCTCTCTGATGCATCCATCGTCATCCTCGACGAACCCAGCAGCAGCCTGGATGCCATGACGGAGCAGACGCTGATGCGTGCTCTGGCGACCCTAACCGCGACACGCGCCGCGATCATCATCGCCCATCGCCTCTCGACCATCCTCAGCGCCGACCACATCCTCGTTCTGGAACACGGCAGGATTGTCCAGCGCGGTTCGCATTGCGAGCTGTTGGCCAGCGACGGGGTCTATTCCAGCCTCTGGAACGCATTCCATGCGGACCCGCCATTTGTCCCTCTCCGAGTAGCCAGCGCCCAATGAAGACGATCAACAGAATGCGGTTCAACGTGATGCGTGGAGCCTCGGCCGCCGGAGGCCTTGCCTTGTTTGCTTTGGGCATGCAGAACGCTTGCGCTGATCCGTGGATACCCGCCGCAAGCCACGGCTTCATCGACCCCATGCTTCGTTACTACAGCGCCGACAACGCGTTCCCCAGCAACCGCTTCGGCACGAGCACCGTACCGGCATCCAAGCAGGATTACTGGCAGTTTCGCCTCACGGGCAGCGAAGGCATCGGCCATCGATTCTCAATTGAGTACGACTTGCGTGCGGCGCAAATCGCGGATACCAAGCATCACCGGACCGTGACCGCCACCGGTCTCCAGGATCAGGAAGTTGGCCTCAATTACGGCCTCACCCAGTCGAAGTCCTTTGCGGACTCCTTGACGCTCAATATCGTGGTTCCCACGGGCTCGGCACTTGCCGCGGTTCCGCTGAGCTCCGGCCACTACGCGATCGAGCCCGATGTGCAGATGGGCTGGGCAGGCAGTGGCTGGTTCACGACCCTGGAATTGGGAACCCGGATCTTCACCAACGGTGTGGCTACCCAGGTCCGCTTCGACAGCAGTGCGGGCATTCGGCTGAGCCAGCGTTTTGAATTGATGGGGGAAGCGTTCCTGGCGCGCACCTATCACTCGAGCCAGCCAATCGCGCCAACGGACAATGCCGAGCTCTATAACCTCCTGCGGTTGGGCGGAAAGCTGCAATATCGACTCACACCCGACGTGAGGCCTTATCTCGGCTTTGAACAGTACGTTGCCGGCAAGGGCATCCACGCGGGCTACCGCGTCACCGTGGGCGCGGTCATTCGCATCTAGCGTCCATGGAATCCGATTCGCCATTCACGTACTGGGTCCGCCACGGAGAAACCGTCTGGAATGTCCTCGGCAAGTATCAGGGGAACCATGACTCTCCGTTGACAGCCCTTGGTCGCCAGCAGGCATTGATCTCAGCGAGGTTTCTCCGCCGCGGCGGCATCCGCCGCTTGTATACCAGCCCCATGCGACGCGCGGTCGAGACCGCAGCGGTCTTCGCAGAGGTCTTGGGCCTCTCGGAGGTGCGGGCCGACGATCGCCTGCGTGAGATCGGCTACGGACAATGGGAGGGTCTGACCCAGGAAGAAGTCCGCAGCCGCTGGCCCGAGCAACTCCGAGCATGGAAGCGTGCGCCACACCTCGCAGCCATCCCGGGCGCGGAAAGCCTCCAGCTCACGCGTGCGCGGCTGCTGGATTTTTCGCGGGATCCGACGCACTGGTCGAAGCGCGACGACGGCGTCGCAGTCATCACCCATGCGGGCTGCATCCGCCTCCTCCATCTTGAACAACGCCGCACGGGACTCGCTGCCTTCCGAAACATCCGCGTTCCACATGCATCCATCTGGCCCGTGGCCATGGCCAGACATTTTCAGTCATCCGCAGCACCAATTCTGAACAAGGAGCCAAGTACATGCGCATCGCAGTAGTGGGTGGTGGCTACGTCGGCCTGGTTTCGGGCGCTTGTCTCGCGACGCTGGGTTGGGATGTGACTGTCATTGAATCCAACGCCGACAGATACCGCGCCCTTTGCGAGGGACGTATCCCCATCTATGAGCCAGGGCTCGCGGAACTTGTCCTAGCGAACCGCGAATCCGGACGGTTGGTATTCGCCGACCGGATCCATGGATCGGTCAGTGGCGCCGACGCCGTGTTCCTCGCTGTAGGTACGCCATCACGTCGCGGGGATGGCCACGCCGACCTAACCTATGTGTTCAGTGCAGCGGACGATGTCGCGCACGCCTTGACGTCGTCCACGATCCTCGTGACCAAATCGACCGTGCCTGTCGGAACGGGCCGTCGGCTGGAGCGCCGCATGCGCGAGCTCCGCCCGGATCTCGCGATCGCAGTGGCATCCAATCCCGAGTTTTTGCGCGAAGGAAGTGCAATCGGCGACTTCATGCAACCCGATCGCGTCGTCATCGGCGCATCAAGCACGTCCGCCCGCGCAATCCTCGAGCAGATCTACGAACCACTCGCCCGGAAAGGAATTCCGATTTGGATAACGGGTCTTGAGAGCGCCGAGTTGATCAAATATGCGGCCAATTCCTTTCTGGCCATGAAGATTGCATTCATCAACGAGATCGCTGACCTCTGCGAGAAAACCGGCGCTGACATCGCAGAAGTGAGCCACGGCATGGGCCTTGACCAGCGTATCGGAGCACGCTTCCTCTCCCCAGGTCCCGGTTTTGGCGGATCGTGCTTCCCCAAGGATACGCAGGCACTGGCACGCATCGCCCAGGAAGCCGGGGCTCCCTCGCGCCTCGTCGAAACGGTCGTGGCAGTCAACGACGCAAGGAAGGCGAGCATGGCAGGCAGGATCCTGGCAATTTGTGGCGGGAGCGTCCGAGGCAAAAAGGTCGCCGTCCTCGGGCTGACCTTCAAACCCGAAACCGACGACATGCGCGATGCACCTTCCATCAGTATTGTCCACCGCCTTGTTGCCGAAGGCGCATCGGTGAACGCCTATGACCCTGAAGGCGTCGATCAAGCCAGGCCCCTGCTTCCGAGCAACGTCGTCTATGCCGACAGCGCGACAGCGGCGATATCCGACGCAGACATCGTCGTGCTCGTTACCGAATGGAAGGAATTCAGTGCCATAAATGCCTCGGAACTCGCCGCACGCATGCGCGGGAACGTCGTCGTGGATTTCCGCAACGTCCTCGATGGTGGGGCGCTCAAGGCCGCTGGGCTCATCTACTACGCCATCGGACGAACCATGCCGCCAGCCGCCTCCGAGGTGTGGCATCCGTTCGGAAGGCACCGTCTCGTTGCACTGGCCTGAAGGTCGCCACGCTCGGCCCCGGCAGGGCCACGGGTTGCCAGTTACAGGCGCTTCCTGACCGGACGATTGCTTCTGCCACCTACCCGCCCGTAGCATCATTGATTTCCCGGAGGTGCGCCCGGCCCCACGCTTGCGGAATAGACCATGGACCTCCGTCCCCTGCCGCGCATTCTCCCGGGTCAACCGCCGTGGTGACCACCCGCTCTGCGTTGCTGCGCGCGATCATCGGCATGTTGTTCAGCGCGATGCTCGTGATGGCGATTCTGTCGTTCGTTGAATTCCGCCGCACGATGCAGCTGGAGATGGCCAGCGACCTCCAGACCAGCGCAAGCGCGGCTCTCGAACGCGTCGACAGCTTTCTCCTGCTGCAGATCCAGAATCTTGGAGAATGGCGCCGCCTCGAGATCATGCAGGATCTGCGAGTCGATGACGTCGACAAACGGATATCAAACACCCTCGCGGATCTCAAGGGCACCAACAGTCGCACCTACCAGATGCTGGCCTGTACTGATCTACAGGGTGACATCGTCGCCGCCAGCGATCGAACGTTCATTGGAAAGCGGTTGCCTTTTGCCGGGCCATGGATCGTCGTCCACAAGATTCCTGGCGATACGGTTTCGATGTCGGTCGTGGAATGGGACCACCAGAAGTCGTTCGTCCTTCGAACGACGATCCATGATGCCTTTCACACAGGGCTGCTTGGCGCGCTATATGTCGTAGTGAATGGGCATGCGATCCAGCGGCTTTTGGACAACTCGGCTAACGGGAAACAAAGGGAACTACTCCTGGTCGACGACTCGGCGCGAGTGATTACTGCCTCCTCGCCCATTTGGTCTCGAGTCGACATGCGCGATCTCCGCCTAACCGGCTGGCCACTTCCCAGCACGGGCACCGCTGCCTATGTTCGTCGTGCCGACGTCCTTGGTTATCCATCCGTCCTCGTCGGTGCAGCCAGCAAGTCCGACTACAGTCAAATCCACGGCCTTGGATGGCATATCCTGATGATCGAGCCGACCGCGGTCGCCTTCCGTCCGGTGTGGCACTTGCTGTGGGGGATGATCGCCCTTTTCCTCCTGATCGCAGGTTTCGGCTTTTGGATCTCGTCTCGACTATCCACGCGGATCGCCCAGCCAATCACCAACCTGACGGAGTTCACTCGACGATTCCGGAGCGGCGAGAGCCAACCCTTGCCGTTGGCACCAAGTGAGATCGCGGAGGTAGGAGAACTGACCACTGCGTACAGCGACATGATCAGCGCTCTGGATCGCTCGCGTGCGGCGTTGGTCCGCGCAAGCAAGCTCGCCGTCGTTGGCGAGATGGCGGCGATCATGGCCCATGAGATCCGAACGCCGCTGACGATCGTTCGCAGCTCAGCGCAGTTGCTCGAGCGTGAATCGAATCGCGATGAGCGCGAGAAGAATCTGATCGGCTTCATCCTTTCGGAGACGGAGCGTCTGAACCGCCTGGTCACGATGTTGCTCGAATGCGCGAGGCCCAAAGCACCCGACATCAAGCCGGAGAGCCTTGTCAGCATCATCAGTGGCGTCGTCGATCTGGTGGCCAGTCGGGCGCTCAAGGCGAACGTCCAAATCCATCAGGATATTGATGTGGACGATCCCATGTTGAGTTGTGATCGCGACCAGATGATGCAGGTGCTTCTCAACCTCGTACTTAACGCCCTCGAATTTGCGCCCGAAGGAGGCAAAGTGGTCGTGGGAATCCATCGTGAGCACGGTGCACTATGGATTGCTGTCTCCGATGACGGTCCCGGCGTCCCGGCAGACATTCGGGATCGTATTTTTGATCCATTTTTCAGTCGGCGCCAGGGAGGCATTGGCCTGGGCCTGACGATTGTTCAACAGATCATCGAAGCCCACGGTGGCATAATTTCAGTGACCGAAAGCGTATGGGGCGGCGCAGCTTTCAACATAAGGTTTTCCACACCCTGAGTCGCAGCTTGGCTTGAAAGAGCCTGCTGCCGCGCCAAGCCTGATCGGAGATGCCCTGATGCGCGCGTTAGTGGTCGACGACGAACCCAAGATGCGGCAAGTCCTCGAGTTCGCGCTCGAGGGCTTGGGGCATGAAGTCACGCAGGCATCCAATGGCATCGAGGCATTGAAAGTCCTCGACAACGCCTCAATCGGCCTGGTGCTGACTGATCTCAGGATGCCCGGCATGGATGGTCTGGCCTTGCTCAAGGCCATTCGCGAGCGGGGTGACGAAGTGCCAGTCATCGTGCTGACTGCATACGGCACGGTGGAGACCGCTGTCGAGGCGATGAAACTGGGTGCCTCCGATTACATCATCAGGCCGTTCGAGATCCAGGCGGTCGAACTCGCCGTGACGCGCGTGCTCGCGGTCAAAGCTGTCCAGGCCGAAAACGAATATTTGCGATCGGAATCAGACAAGAGCTGGCATGACTTCGTCGGTGCCAGCGCGTCGATGCAGAATCTATATCGCGTCGTGAGGCAAGTCGCGCCAACCAGGAGCAATGTCCTGATCATCGGTGCGACTGGTACGGGCAAGGAACTGGTCGCTCGTGCGCTTCATCGCGAATCACAGAGAAGCGGTCTTTTCGTTCCGGTCAATTGCGCCGCCATTCCCGGAGACCTGCTGGAGAGCGAGCTTTTCGGCCATGAAAAAGGAGCATTCACGGGCGCGGTCAAGAATCGGATCGGCAAATGCGAACTGGCCAGCGGAGGTTCGATCTTCCTAGATGAGATCACCGAGATGCCCATGCCTCTGCAGGCCAAGCTCCTGCGAGTCCTTCAGGAGGGGACTATCGAACGCGTCGGCGGAAATACCACCATAGCCCTTGACCTGCGCGTGATCGCTGCCGCGAACCAGGATCCGCGGAGGGCAGTCGAGGAGGGGCGACTCCGCCAGGACCTCTATTTCCGGTTGAACGTGTTCCGCATCGATGTGCCTGCGCTCAAGGACCGTGGCGCCGATATCGCTCTGCTAGCTGAACACTTCGTGCGAAAGTATGCAACGGAGCTCGGCCGATCCGTGCCTCGCCTCGATCATCGCGTGATCGAACTTCTTGAGCTGTATGCATGGCCCGGCAATGTTCGCGAGCTTGAGAACATCATGGAACGGGCGGTTGTCCTATGCGAAGGCAACAACATCAGCGTGGATCTTCTGCCCGAAGACATCATCGATGCGCCTCCTCATCAACCCGCGCCATTGACCGGAGGTAACCTGCCGGCAATCCAGCCACAGGGGAACACGACCGCCCTGTACGAGCGCGTCGAGGAGCTCGAGCGGCGACTCATTCGCGAGGCCTTGAATGCGTGCGATGACAACAAAGCTGCCGCGGCCCGGCGTCTGGAGATCAGCGAGCGCGCTCTCTGGTACAAGATCAAGCGATACGGTCTCTGAAAACGTAAGTGCATCGCGCCATGGCCCCATACACGCAGTCATGCCGATCGGAGTGACTTGGATTCCCAACCAACGGAGGCTTGACATGCGACTGCATCGATCGCCATCGACCGAGGTGCGGAAACCCTGCGTGTTGCGAGCACTGCGGGCCAGGAGGGGTGTTACGCGGATTTTTGGCAGGTGACCGGCGAGGCACTCGAGTTCACGCTGGACAGCCTCGATCTTGCGAGCCCAGGGTTGTGGCGACGCCTGATGGATCTCTACGAAGTCCTTCCCGCCTTCCCGGAGGTTGCTGATACGTTGCGCGAATTGCGGGCGGCAGGTTTCGTCACCGCGATTCTCTCCAACGGGACGCCTGCCATGCTCGATGCCGCCGTGCGACGAGCAGGCTTGCACGAGCTGCTCGACGCAGTCCTTTCGGCTGATGCCGTGCAGGTCTTCAAGACGGATCCACGCGTCTACGACTACGGCCTCCGCCAGCTTGGCCTGAAGGCGTCGGAAGTATCGTTCCAGTCATCCAATGGATGGGATGCCTTCGCAGCCTCGGCTCACGGGATGCGCGTCGTTTGGTGCAATCGCTACGGCCAGCGCCGTGAGCGCCTCCCTGGCGCACCGGACCACGAGATTACTAGTCTGGCCGAGCTTCCACGCTTGCTGGCTCGGCCGATGCCACCGAACCTCGACGCCATCGATGTGTGAGCCGCTGTGGGACTTCGTAGCTGGCCATACGTGCAATTCCTCTACGAGCAAGGCGCACGCGGTCAGCGCCCATAGGCTCGTCCCCGCGTGCCGGACTCAATGCCATCGGGGTGGCCGTCCCGCCCGATCGCGAGCAACATGGCTCCAATGATGCCGGACTTTTCCGCAAGTCTCGGACCGACGATCAGGTGCTCGAACCCGCCTGCGCGCGTCTCGACTGGCAGGTAGCCAGCAAGATCGCGCGCGGCTGCGCTGCGAATGTGCGGCAACAGGCGCTCGTTCATCACGCCACCGCCGAAAACAATGCTCGCAGGCGAGGTGATGAGGGCCAGGGTCGCAGCAAGCTGACCAAGATAATCGCCAATGATTTCCACTCCTGGATGCTCCGCGGGAAGAGCTGCGAGCTCGCTACCCCAACGCGCGCGGATGGCTGGACCACTGGCGAGCCCCTCGAGGCAATCGCCGTGAAACGGACAGATGCCAGCGAAGTGCTGATCCCGGGCATGTCGCCGAACACGGATGTGGCCCATTTCCGGATGCAACATGCCACCAATGGTGCGGCCGCCGACAACAGCGCCACCGCCAATCCCCGTGCCAACCGTGACGTAGACGAGCGAGTCAACGCCCGGCTCGGCGGCCAAGCGTGCTTCGGCCAATGCTGCGGCGTTCACATCCGTGTCCAACCCAATGGGGCAGCCGAAGCGCGCAAGCGGCGCCACCAACGAGACGCCGGACCATCCCGGCTTGGGCGTCCCAAGGATGGAACCCCAGGTGCTAGAACGCCGATCGATGTCGACCGGGCCAAACGCCGCCACGCCAATGCCTGCGAGTTCTCCCGCGCTTCGGCACACGCGATCAAAGAATCCTGCGACGGCCGCGAGCGTTGCTGCAGGCGAGGTCGTCGGAATCACCTCGTGAAGGTCAGGCCGCAGATCCAGCGGCCCATAGCCCGCTGCGCAAACGAACTTGGTGCCGCCGGCCTCGATAGCCCCGAAAAGAGCTCGCGCGCTCATGCCTCGCTCCGAAAAACCGCGACTTTCACCTTGCATGCAAACCGCGTGATCGCGTGTCGCTTTGCAGCCATGATCAACTGCGCCAGTCGAAGTTGATGTCGGGACGCCAGTCATTGGTCCCCAGGCACTCGAGCGGCAGCATCTCCGCCGCATCACCTCCTCCATGTCGGACAACCCACTGCCCGGCCGAAAAATCGGCAATCAGCTCCGCCCAATCCAATCCGGCCTGCCAGCGAAGTGCCAGCATGGAATCCGTGGTATGCCCAATGCACACCTTGCCATGAAACGCCGGATGATCGTTCCGCAGCCGAATCAATGCAGTCAGGTCACGCACCACGGGACGATCGAGTTCGGCGAGCAGCTCCTGCGGAGCGTATCGGTGCCGGTTGATGTCCCTGCCGACTCCCGTGCGCCCAAGCAATTCCATGTCATTCCTTCCTGCAAGAAATCCAACGTAGTAGACCTGCGGAATCCCGGGCAGAAACATCTGGACAGCGCGCGCGAGCAGGTAGTCGCCATCGTTGCGGCCCAGCGCGTCATAGAAGGTACAGTTGACCTGATACAGGTCCAGATTCGACGCGGCCGCACCGGTGGCAAGTCGACTCTGCCCGCCGCTTCGGTCGTGGATGGTTTCAACGAGCCGGTCGATCTCGTGGCTTGGCAAAAGTCCGGGCTGTCCGGAGTCACCGGCTTCCGGGCCGGCGTCGATCACGCCGATTCCATCATGCGTGTCGAGTACCGTCAGCGCATTGTGCGGCCGAATCGCGATCCAGTTTTTCAGGTAGCGCGTGCTCCGTGTGAACAGCGCGTGCAGCAATAGCGGAGGCAGCGCAAAGTCGTACACCCAATCGACCCGCGTGGCGATGTCGATCTGCTGCCGATAGTGCGAGTGGACCTCGACGAGCACTTCGATGTTGAGCGAGTGCGCCAGCTCAGTCAGCTCGGCGATGAACTCAAACGTCGCCGGCACCATGAAGCAACTCGTGCCGGCCTGCTTGATGGCATAGCCGACGGCATCGAGGCGGACCGCGCGGATTCCATGGTCACTGAAGGTACGCAGGATCCCCTCCAGATAGGCCCAGCCCTCCGGATGCCGAACGTCAATGTCAGCCTGCCGTGCGGTAAAGGTCGTCCAAAGGATCCGCTTCTCTCCTGTGGCGAGCATGACGGGCGTAAATGGCAGCCCATCACGGGGCCGGTAGATCGCCGCAAGATCTGCTTCGCGTGCCCCTTTGGGGAACACTGCGTCCAGGGTTAGGAATAACCCATGGTGTGGGGATGCGTTACCCCGTTGAAGAAAGGCGAGGAATTGGGGTGAATCCGTCGACATATGGTTGACGATGACATCAGCCATGATGTCTACCTGCCTACCGAGTCCCGCGATGTCCGTCCAGTCGCCCAGCCGTTCGTCGACTCGATCGTGCTCGATGGGATCGAAGCCGGCGTCCGCACCGTCGATGCGATGGAAGAACGGCAGGACGTGGACGGTGCCAAACAGTCCTTTGAGCGGTCCAGTGAGCAATGCTTCCAAATCGCGGATACGGCCGCCTCCAAAGCGATCGGCATAGACGATGAGCTGGACTTGGTTTTTCATGGGAAGCGCGCGTGGGCAATCGTCGAAGCCGGTGGCGTCCATCGAGGATGCACGCCTATACTGCAATCGATTGTATCCCAAGTCGGCAAGCCCATGACCGTGCACTCGCGCCGAGCATCACGCAATTTCGCCATCATTCGCACGCTGACTTGCCTGATGTTCCTGATGTTCGCCATGACCTCTGATGCAGTCGGCAGCGTCATCCCCAGGATCATCAGCGAGTTTCACCTCAGCATGAAGGCGGCCTCAGCCTTTCAGTACGTGCCCATGGCAGCAATGGCCGTCGGCGCACTGCTGCTTGGTTTTCTAGCCGATCGACTCGGTCGAAAGCACACGATCATCATCGGCCTCACGCTCTACGGAGTCGGCTCCGCGCTTTTTGCACTCGGCAGCACCTTCGGGCAGTTGGTTGCCTTGCTCGCGCTGGGAGGCGTCGGCATCAGCGTGTTCAAGACAGGGGCACTCGCACTCGTCGGAGACGTGTCGACTTCCACCACGCAGCACACCACGTTGATGAACCTCCTCGAAGGCTTTTTCGGAATCGGCTCGATCATTGGCCCGGCGATTGTCGCGGTGCTGGTGACTGATGGACTCTCCTGGAAGTGGCTGTACGTGATCGCCGCCGGGGTCTGCGCCCTGCTCGTGGTCCTGGCACTGATTGCGGAATATCCGGATGCCCACGCAGGTGAACAGGCTGCGAGTGGACTCTGGCCAACGCTCGCGCTGCTGCGAGATCCATACGCGTTGGCGTTCACTTGTCTTATTTCGCTGTACGTCGCCGTCGAAGTGGCAATCTACGTGTGGATGCCAACCTACCTTGGCATCTACCACGGCGCGCTCATCCGCTTGGTCCCGTTCGCACTCACCCTGTTCTTCATTTTGCGCGCAGCCGGCCGATTGCTCGGAGCCTGGATATTGAGAAAGTTGTCCTGGTCAGCGGCACTCGGGTTCCTGAGCGTCGGCATTCTCTTGTGCTTCGCAGGCAGTCTGGCAGGTGGTCCCGCAGTTGGCTTGGTCCTTTTGCCGTTGTCCGGCCTGTTCATGTCGGTCATCTACCCCACGATCAATTCCAAGGGCATCAGCGGCTTCCCCAAATCCGAACATGGACGCGTGTCGGGCCTGTTGCTCGCGTTTACCGCGATTGCGGCAGCGCTCGCACCCTTTGCGATGGGTGCGCTCAGCGACGCGTATGGCAGTCCAAAGTACGGCTTCGTGCTTGCCACCGGGTTCGCGGTGCTACTGGCGATTGGACTTGTCCTGAACGCGCTCACGGGGGCATCGATGCGGCGATTGCGCGCGATGGAGCTGAGCGAATACAACGACAGAATTTCGGGCTAGCGTTCCAAACCTGGTGCGGAATCCCTGATGATCAAATCGACCGGCAGGGTAATCGAGCGCGTCACTTCGCCATCCATTCGCCTGAAGAGCAGATCCACCAGCGCATGTGCACCCTTCTCCACATCCTGGCGGACCGTCGTCAAGCTCGGCGTCGTATGTGCCGCGATGAAAATGTCATCGAACCCGGCAACCGCGACGTCGTTCGGTACGGTGAGGCCATGATTCGCCAGCGCGCGAATGGCGCTGATTGCAATGACATCGCTTCCCGCGAAAACCGCGTCGAACCGCGATCGGGAACGTATGCATTCGCTGATAGCCTGGTAGGCCGCTTCTGCTGTGACGTGAGCATGTACCCTGCGCGGCGGAGCAGTCCCATCCGGCCCATGGCGCAAGGCGCGCACATAGCCCTTGTAGCGCTCTTGTAATTCGGGTGTCTGGTCGCCGAGGAACACGATCCGCCGCCGCCCGGAGCGCAGGAGATGCTGCACGGCGAGCTCCGCGCCACCCGGGTTATCTGAACCGACCGAACAATATTTCTGTCCGGGTAGTCGGGCACCCCATACGACTAACGGCAAATAATGAGCTGCAACCTTCTGCAGCATCTCGTGTTCAGTGCTTTGACCGATGACTATTACGCCATCGCTGCGGCCCGATGAAATGATTTCGTCAAGCCACTCATGGTTGGGTTGCAAGGCCTTCCGCAGATGCATCCCGTAGCCACGTTGCGTGATCGCTTCGGCAAGATGACCAAGGATTGCAACGAAGAAGGGATCGGTGAGCGGCTGTTCCACTGCGTGCTGCAGCGGAATAACCACCGAGATGTTCTGTGTCCGCTTGAGCCTGAGGCTTCGGGCGACCGGGTTGACGACATAGCCATGTTTGCGGGCGAGCTCGACGATTCGGCTACGCTGACTGGCCTCGACCAACGGGCTGCCAGCAAGGGCGCGCGATACCGTGGACACATGGACGCCTGCAAGGCGAGCAAGATCCGCCATCTTCGCCGCTTTTCCGCGGCTCGCTTGCGAGCGCTGCTTCATGGTCACGAAGCATAGCGGTTGAGCCGCACGTAAATCGGACCGAGCGAAAGCAACGCGACTGGATCGCTGCAAGTCGCCACGCGGGGTCAGCGCTGAGCTGTGACCCGCATGATCCCGTCCGGCCAGAGGAGCGTTCGCCTTTCAGCCAGTCGATGCGCCACAACCTAGCAACGAGTACCCCAGGCCCGGGCAGGCCTTGCCTGCCATCGATCGTCCCAAACCGCCTCGCTGCGTCCGGATTTTCCAGACACCGAGTCATCGGCGCGTCGAGCGAGGCTGGGCTGGACCGCCCTCATCGAAGATGCCGATGAAGACACGCCCCAAATGAAAAAGGCGACAAACCCCTGAGGGGATCGCCGCCTTATCGTCTAACTAGTTGGTAGCGGGGGCAGGATTTGAACCTGCGACCTTCGGGTTATGAGCCCGACGAGCTGCCAGACTGCTCCACCCCGCACCAGAGCCGCCCATTGTAGGTTGCGCGTGTTGACGCTGCAAGTCCTGTTCGACGGAATGGGGGTGCGGACGAAATCTTGGACTGCCGAAG